>DATEMU010000003.1:600000-900000 GCA_035275405.1 Phycisphaerae bacterium | reverse complement strand
TGGCGTTCCTGGCCCTTTTGGGCGCCTGGATGGCGGCGCTGCGCGGCGGCACGTTCCTCGGCCTCAGCGAGCAACATCTATTCAATGATGCGATCGTGCTGTCCCTCATGGGAATCGCTGGGCTTCTCGATGGCATCGTACATCGGCAGTGTGGATGAACCCATGAAAACTGCTCACCAAATAAGATTGAGCGATCCCATCGACATGGAGAGCGGCCGGCGAGCGAGTTGCAACGCTGCACCATCACGCGTCACCAGGGTGCCGAATAGTACCGCAGACTGGACGCGCAACCACGTGGCTCGAAACTGTGCGATCCGCCGCCCCCCGCGCGGATGATCTGCGCAGGCCCGACGGCACCGCGCCTCCCGTTCGTGCGGGAGCCGGTCTGGGCCGCGGACGCTGAAAGGGCGACGATCAGCTAAATTAGGCGGTCCAGTTGAGATAATGTTGGCGATACCTGAATGGAGGTTGCATGATTCGCAAATTCGTCGCCATGGTTGTTTTGAGTGCCGGCATCTTCATGCCCGTGGCTTGCTCCCAAAGCACCGGCGGGTGCTGCGGATCCGGCGGTGGTAGCGGAGGCGTCAAGTCGGAATCGCCTCCGAACAGCGGCGCTACTGTTGTGTATACGTGCCCGATGCATCCAGAGGTGCAGCAGGGGTCCCCCGGCAAGTGCCCGAAGTGCGGGATGGAACTCGTGCCGAAAAAGTGATGCAAATGTCGTCGTTGATGCCTTCGCCCATGTTTTTCCGGAACGCCGAATGCGCGCGAATGACGAGGGGCATCGGTGCAATCCTGATTGATCGAGAGAGCAAATGAAAGCGCGGGGCGGAGGAATCACAGCCGGGTTCGCCTGCCTGATTGCCGGCTGCGCGAACGTACCGCGCGAGGCCGGATTCGGTGCGGTGCAAGACGCCGTGCGGGAACGGATCGGCCAGCGAATCATCTGGAATCAGGCCACGGACGCCGATGCCGCGGCGACCGAATCCGTCCGAGAGCTCTTGACTCTGGACTTAAGCGCAGACCAGTGCGTGCAGGTGGCTCTGCTCAACAACCGACGGCTTCAGGCAACGTACGAAGAACTCGGCGTCGCCCAAGCCGATCTCGTGAAAGCCGGACTGCTTCAAAACCCAGTCTTCATTGGCCAGGTCCGCTTTCCTGCCCGGCCCGCAACGCCCTTTGAAGCTGACGTGGTTCTGAACTTTCTGGACATCTTCATTCTCCCGCTGCGCAAGCGCGCGGCCGAGGCGGAATTTGAGCGGGTCAAGTCCCGCGTCGCCTCAACGGTGGTGGAACACGCCGCGCAGGTGCGATGCGCCTTCTACACTCTTCAGGGCGCCAAGCAACTTCGCGAGTTGCGCGCCACTGCTGCACAAGCGACCGAGGCATCGGCCGAATTAGCCAGCCGACAATTCCAGGCTGGAAACATCAGCGAGCTGGATCGAAGCAATGAACAGGCGCTGCGCGAGCAAACGATGGCAGAGCTTTCGCTGTCCGAAGGTGAGGTGCGCACGCTGCGCGAGCGACTAAACGGGTTTATGGGTTTGTGGGGCGAAGATGCCGATCGGTGGCAAATCGCCGGGCGCTTGCCCGATCTGCCGGAACCGGAGCTTTCCCCTGATGATCTTGAGTCTCTCGCGGTCTCCCAACGTCTGGAACTTTCTCAGGCCCGCCAAGAAATCGAAGCGGTCGCACAGTCACTGGGCCTTGCACGCCTGCGGCGAGCGGCAGGCGGGGTTACTCAACTGGACATCGGCGGCCACTACGAGCGCGAGCCAGAAGGCATTGGTACGGCGGGGCCGTCGCTCGAAATCACGTTGCCTCTATTCAATCAGGGACAGCCTGCTTTGGCCCGCGCCGAGGCGATGTGGCGACAGAGTCAGCAACATTTTGCAGCGCTGTCAGCACAGATTCGCTCCGAAGTTCGCGTCGCAAAGGAGAGCATGTTCGCGGCGCGCCGGCTGGCAGAGCGCTACCAGCAGATCACGCTGCCCTTGCGCGAGCGAATCGTCCAGGAGTCGCAGCTTCATTACAACGCCATGCAGATCGGGCCGATTCAATTGCTCCAGGCACGACAGGCACAGCTTGATGCTGGGCGCCAGTACATCGAATCATTACGTAACTATTGGGTGTCCCGCGCGGAGTTGGAGCGGGTGGTGGGCGGGCGTTTGCCGACAAGTTCGCCAACTATGCAACCGACAGGGACGGAGCCCTCCGGGCAACAATCCCACGAACCGGAGCGACAAACTCAAGAGCATGGCCACGGAGGTCACTGATGATCACGCGACGAGAGATGATCGTTTCAAGCGCCGCCGTTGTGACGGCCGGACGTGGACTTCTTAGCGCCGCGGAGCAGGCACGAGCTGATGCGCCTCCGCCGGTTCGATCCGACTCCCAGGACGGGCATGGCGGTGATCTGCCTTACACGCCAGTACTCACACCTAACGGTAACACGCTGCCCTGGAAGCTGGTAGATGGCGTCAAGGTTTTTCACCTGGTTGCTGAGCCAGTGCAGCGAGAGTTCATGCCCGGTCTGATGTTGAACTGCTGGGGTTATAACGGCCAAACCCCAGGCCCGACGATTGAAGTGGTTGAAGGTGACCGGGTGCGCATCTATGTGACCAACAACCTGCCCGAGCCGACCAGCGTCCACTGGCACGGAATTCTGCTGCCCAATGGCATGGACGGTGTGTCTGGCCTCAATCAGAAGCCGATCAAGCCCGGCGAGACGTTCAAGTATGAGTTCACGCTGCGGCAGCACGGCACGCACATGTACCACCCGCATTTCGATGAGATGGTTCAGATGAGCATGGGTCTGATGGGGTTGTTCATCATCCACCCGCGGCATCGACCCGATCCGCCCATCGACCGCGACTTCGCCATCATGTTGACCGAGTGGCGCATCGACGCGGGAACGGGGCGACCGAATCCGCTGGAAATGACCGAGTTCAACATCCTCACGTTTAACAGCCGGGCATTCCCTGGCACGGAGCCGTTGATCGTGAAGCAGGGTGACCGCGTCCGCATCCGCATCGGCAACCTCAGTGCGATGAGTCACCATCCGATTCACCTGCACGGCTATCAGTTCCGGATTACCGCCACCGACGGCGGGGCGATCCCCGAGTCGGCGCAGTGGCCGGAGACGACCGTCCTGGTGCCCGTAGGCAGCACGCGAAACATCGAATTCGTCGCCGACGCGCCGGGCGACTGGGCGCTGCACTGCCACATGACGCATCACATCATGAACCAGATGGGTCACGGGTTCCCGAACATGATCGCCGTGAAGACCGACGACCTGGAGCCGAAGATCCGCCGGCTGGTACCCGATTACATGACGATGGGGACGGGCGGCATGAGCATGGAGCACGCCATGAAGCAGCCGTGGAATACCGTCGCGATGGTCGGCGGAAAAGGCCCGTTTGCCACGATCGACATGGGCGGGATGATGACCGTGCTGAAAGTTCGCTCGGACATCACGAGCTATCAAGATCCCGGTTGGTACGATCACGCCGCAGGAATGGTCGCTGAACCCGTGGAATGGCGAGAAGTGGAATCGAATGCACCCCTCTATCAGCCGACAACTACAGCACCGGCAAAGAAGAATGCGCAGGAGGACCACCGCCATTGAACAAGCGGTCTCCGGCACGAGACTTCGAAAGAGTTCAGGCAAGGCGCCTGAATTCGCTGGTGATCTCTTGTGCTCTAGTCTTTTGCCTCGTCGGGGCCATAGCGATAGCGCAAGAGCATCAGCACGGAGGTTCCGACAAGCCGACCGAAAAAGTTATGGATCAGACCACCTCAACGATCGTTGAAGGTATCCTCGTCGATGCAGCATGGTTTGCCTCAGACCCAGGCTCCGAGAACGATCGTCTTGCAAAGGCAGCAAAGCGACTGGCGGAAGGTGGGCTGGCTGCGGTCCTGCCCAAAGGTGGCGAGAAGCTGCAGGACCTGCTTTATCTGCTTACCTCTCCGGCGGTGCTCGCTCCGTACGCCGGGGCAACGGTGAAGGTCGAGGGACGGATTCTCGATGATTTTCGGTCCATCCGACCAAGCGCGATGTATGTCTGGGACAATGGCAAATGGCGAGAGATACAGCTCCAGGTCGAACACCAGAAATCGGCGGCAGCCCCTCATCTCCAAGATGCAGAGAGACGCGAGCACGAGCACGCCACGCCGCACGAGCGCGAGAATCGCGAAGAGTTTGCGCACACCGAAAGCGCTTCGCACCGAGATGATCAGGCCGCAAGCGGCCACAACGACCGGCGGGGCGAGCATAAGCATGATCACATCATCATGCTACCACCGGTTCATCCGCTCTTGGTGAACTTTACAGCCGGTCTGTTCCCCATCGCGGTTTTGGCGGACTGGCTGGGCCGCCTGCTTCATCGGCAGTCGCTCAGCGCGGCAGGCTGGTGGGTATTGCTGTTCGCAGCCATTACGACTCCATTTACGGCGCTTGCAGGCTGGCGATGGCTTGGAGAAGTCGGCGACATGGGCCACTGGCAAATGGCCATCCATCCATGGCTAGGCACTTGCTTGGCGATCCTCATCCCAGGGCTTGCGTTCTGGCGCGCGATCATTTACAGACGTGGGGATAGACCTGAGAAGCTCTATCTAATGTGTGCAACGGCACTGCTTCTGGCCCTGATCGTGCAGGGCCATCTGGGGGCGACGATGACCTTTGGACATGGTCATGACAAAGTGGAAACGCGCGACCATCACCAATAGACAATGGCTGATCGCATATAGCGTGCCCTGGTGCTGACTTATGCGTTGGGCACCTGCTGTCGAGTATAATCAGAGTACAACTATTCGGAGGGGCAGCTCATGATTCGGCCTGGCGCGCAGTTCTCGCCTTCGATGAGCATATATGTTCTTACCGGCCTGGTTGCCGTGACCGCACCGGTGCGAGGCAACGAAGTGACCGGCGAGGTACGCAATAGTGCGACTCAGGCGCCCATTCCCAATGCCCGCGTCATCCTCTTCGAACCAACTCTGACGTTCTTCAAGGAAACGCGCAGCGATGCCCTGGGTCAGTTCACGTTTGCAAATCTTCCCGTTGTCGATATCTGGCGGCTGGGCGCGTGCAGTCTGAGTCGGGAGTACATCGAAATCGAAGCCGTGGTCAAGGGTGGGACTTTTGCACACACGTTCCTGCTCGGTCCAGAGTCGCACCCAGGCCAGTGGACAGTCATCGGTAACACGCTGCCCGAGTTCTTCGATGCTACGGACATCGCGATCCTTCGCCCCGACGGTAAGATCTTTTACTGTCACGACACCGTGGACCCCGTCCTCTTTGACCCGGTTAGCGGAGTGAAAACGTTCCCGGTCGGCTCCTGGTCCTCGCAGGGTTGCATGAGTTCAAGTCTGCTGGCGGATGGACGGATCATGATGATCGGCGGACAGGACGGGGACGACCCCGGCTCATTCACCAATGCCGTGCGTTGGGTGAAAGCTTACAACTCACTAACGGATTCATGGGACGATCCGCCGGACCTCCAGCACCCGACCGGCCGTTGGTATCCTGGGCTCGCGCGCCTGGCCGACGGTTCCTTTCTGGTGATGGGCGGCGGCACCTGCTGTTCGGCGGTACGCACCGAGACTTGCGAAAGAATGGACTTGTCTACCCTGACCTGGAGTTACACGGGATCGATGCTCAATCCCTGCGAGTTTCCGCCGTCTGCACTGCTGCACACCGGCGAAGTGCTGGCCACCTGGTCGCCGCCGCAACTCTACAACCCCGTGAGCGGTCAATGGCGTGCTACCGGTAATTTCAATCAACCGACGCGCGGCTGGCCCGGGCACTCGGATCATTCGCTGGTCATGATGGCCGATGGTCGGGCACTCGTAATCGGCATTCTTCGCCCAAATGGAACAACCAACTCCACCATGGGCGAGATCTACAACCCGTCAACCGAGACCTGGAGCCTCACATCGAATTCTGGGCTAGTCCGCTTCCAGACCGAGGTCGTTCAATTGCCCGACGGACGGGTCCTCGCGGCGGGCGGCGAAACCCAGGCTAATCCTCCGCCGGATCCCAGTGTCCTCGGCATTGTCAAGTGGTCAGACTTGTACGACCCGCCAAGCAATACCTGGCGGCGCGTCGCGGATATGAACTGGTTCCGCGAGTATCACGCCGTGACCTTGCTAGTGCCGGATGGCCGCGTGGTCATGACCGGGGGAACTCACATTAAATTCCAGTTTGGACCGACGAGTGCGGACATCGAAGCGTTTTCGCCGCCATATCTTTTCCGGGGTGTGCGTCCGCAGATCACGCAGATTTCAACGACTCAGCCGCGCCTTGGGCAAACTATTGCTCTCGACATTTTCCCAACCATGAGCTTGACGGGCGTTGTGCTCATGGGCTGCGGGGCGCATACGCACTGGGTCGATGGCGGCGTCCCCCGCCGCCTGGAACTGCCTGTACAGCAATCGAGTTTAGAGGCTTGCGTCACTCTGCCTATGAACGCCAATGCCCTTCCAGCGGGCCATTACATGCTGTTCGCGATGGTTGATGACATCCCCTCGGTCGCGAAGATTATTCGTGTGGATTCTCAGACAGTGATCCCCGGTGATTTTGATGGCAGCGGCCGTGTCGATACAGCCGACATCGCCCCATTTGTTGCGGTGCTGCTCGACCCGGACGCTGGATGTGCTGAAATCAGCATGGCCGATCTAAGCATGAACGGCGTCGCCGATGGTGCGGACTTGCAACCTTTTGTTACCCGGCTTCTCGCGCTGTAGCTCGATTTTCTGAATGCGGTTGGAAGGAAGTTGGTCATGCGTGGCCATGTCGAACGAGGAGAAAAGACAGCCATGAAGAATGCAAGCCATGCTGGGGCAATAAGTTACATTCAGGCCTCCTTCCTCATGGCCTCTTTTTCTTCTCCGCTGGGCCTTCGGAAGCAGACCCACACCGCCGTCGGGATGCCTTCGGAAATTCGAATCTATCCACGATAAACCCGAAAGATCGGCAACAGAGAAACGGCGGACCTTGAAGGGGATTGCAGTAATGGAAGGATAGTGTGGCACGGAAATTGCCAGTGGAATAATGAGCCCATTCCGGTTGCCCGATGACGGAAGTCGGGCCGGAATTGGCATCCTTTCGGACCGGCGATTGACCGTTCGTCGCCTTCCGGTGCAGCCATAGGAGAACTATATGATGGGTGGCATGTTTGACGGCGCCTTCATGGGATTCATGGGTATGATGTCGTTTTTTGGCGAGATGATGACGATGCTCTTCGGTCCGATGTTCGAATCGATGCAGCAGATTTTCAATCAGATGATGGCGTAGCCCATCTCTGGTCAACCTGTCGGAAGCGATGGTAGGCAGACGCCGCCGGCGTGCCCACATGCCTGTTGCGCGCCGAAAGGCGTTGCATGTGACCGGTGCCTGGCGCCCCGAGGCATAGAGGACGCAACCGCGTGCGGCCTCTGAACCGGGAGACATAGAAGACAGCTATTGCGCGGCGTCCGTCTGATCAACGGTTTCTTCCAGCCATCGAGTCATATTGGGATGGGGGCAGAAGCCGCGTCCGTCGGCGACGTAGGTCAAGCCGTCGAGCACTTCTTTGTACGGCCCGAAGCCTGCGACACGGAACGGAATGACGATGACGCGGCCACCGTCGCGATTCCCTTCTTGCACGAATCGCCGGATGCGTTTCTCCGCCTCGACACGCTTCTCCGGCCAGTCTTCGCGAAGCGTCTCGCATTGGACATGTCGGAACGCCCCGAGTTGATGGATGCCCTGTGCCCGCTGCGCCATTTTCGCGAGCCAGCGCTGATTTTCGCTATCGTCGCCAGGGCCATGTCCGAGGATCAGCACCGACTCCCTCGATGCGTCGCGACTCAGAGCGCGGACGCGATCTACGAGGATTTGATCGATGAGCGGGGAGTCGACGACGCCATCGCGACTGATGACGATCTGCGCATGGACCGTGATTCTCCTCGGCGGCTCCATGTGATGGTCTGGTGAATCGCCGGAGTGCGCAGCGTGTCCGTGACCCGTTTCCAATGAGGACACCGTTTCGACAGGGTGGTGTGACGCCGTCTCATGCGAGCCATGTGCTTTGGCGGCCATCGCGTGGCCCGCGTGCGGATCCTCGGGCAGGTCGGAGCGCAGTCCCAGGATGTACTCGGTCGGCTCGACGAAGCTCTCACCGGAGATGAACATCCGCACCACGGCGATCCTTTGCACGCCGCGAGCCTCAAGCCTCTCCACTGCAGCCTCGATGGTTGAAGGCGCGGCCATGCCGAAGGCGATTTCGGTTGGGTACTGGTGCTGAAGCGGGATGACGGTCGCCTCGACCTCCCGATTCCACTCCGGACTGCCTCCGTGGGCCATGACCAGCACGCCGGTGCGGTTCTGGGAACATCCTCCGGCACACAACAGCACAACGAGGATCGAACTACGGGCCATCTGGGTCCCTCCTGACTAATTGAGACTGAGTCTCAGTTAGAGCAGCGTAACGGCCCCATCGCCTGCGTCAAGAGCAGCTCGCCGTGAATCAATATCAGAAACATGCTTACTGCTGGGACTTGGGATTGATCAAACCACTGGTCGGGCCACTGTCTGAATCGCCTTCAGACCCTCACCGAGGTGAGCGTCGCGTCGCTACTTGATTAATTTGCGGTTGGGCCAGGAACCGACCATGAGGTCGGCGACGCGCCAAAATGCCGGAGAGGTGGCATTGAGTCCCGCCGGTGCCGGTACGGGTAAAGAGATAGAGGGCCGATGGGCCGTTCCGCCGTCTCGAAACGTGTACGCGACCGCACCAAGCGCCTGGCGGCACGAAGAAATCATCGCGTCGCGACGTTCGATCACGGCATCATGTCCACTTGGTCCGCAAGTCCGCTTCCAAAAATAGTCAGAGGGGAAATGTCACCTAAAAAATCCCTTGCTGTTAGAATGGTCACAACCCTTGTGGGTACCGTCCTGCAACGAGTAACAAGAATCAACGGCGGCCCATCATGCAGCAGCGTTTAACCGGGTGTCCATTTCGGGCGTTCACGCTCGTCGAGCTTCTGGTGTCCATCGGGATCATTGCATTGTTGATTGGAGTGCTGCTCCCCGCCCTGTCCTCCGCGCGGGCCACGGGGTTGCAGACCGCTTGCCTGGCCAACCTGCATTCGATTGGCGTGGCCTCCTCGAACTACTTTAATGCGAACGACTTTCCCCCCTATCTCTGGGACGCGATCACCCTTGAGAACCGGAACTTCGCCTACTCGTGGAGCGATTTTCTCCTGAAGGGCCGCCATTTGGAGACGGAAATCGATGTCGATCGGATACCGCACCCGGACCACGCGGAAGACTGGCCGGGCGTCTACTTGGCCGGGATGGCCAGCCAGCGGGCGAAGGTTTTTCAGTGTCCGGCCCAAATCGAGCGAGTGTGGGGCAACATGGCGGAGGTGCCCGTTTCATATCGGGCGGACTACGTGGCTACCGGACACAATCAGTCGCTCCCGACAGGCGGTATCTACAAGAACAAGGCGACCTATCGTAGCGCCGATTTGATTTGGCTGGGCGAGGCCTTCACCACGCTGGGCGGCATCCGTTCGCGGGAGTACGTTCGCGAGACGCAGTTGCAGATTGACGCCAACGAGACGAATCCCCTGCGGCACCGCAAGGGAAGCAATTACCTTTTTGGCGATGGCCACGCCGAGTGGAGTCGAAATCACCATCTGGTCAATTACGACCAGCTCGGCTTGCCCTGGGAATTGCCCTGATGAACTTCCGCCCCAAGGTCGTCATCGCCGTCGTTTTTGCCTTCCTGTTAGTCCTGATCGGCGTGTATTGGTGGCGGTCGCACGACGTGAGTCGATACGGTGGCGTGAAACCGTACATGGAAGGCATGCACAAACATTACATGGCCACCGCCGTGGAGATGAAACGGTCGGGAGACAATCTACCGGCCGATTTCACGGAGATGGAGCGGCTGGCCCAGACCGCCCAGGACATCTATGCGGTCTTTGCGCCGGACCCCCGAAGTCGTGATGCCAAGTTTACGCCGTCGGCCCGCGAACTGATCCGTCAGGCGACCTTGCTCGAACAGTCGTGGGACGATGGTCGCCCGGAGGACGCGCGCGCGGCGTTCGTAGCCATGGCGGAGGCGTGCAACTCTTGTCACCGGGCTATTGCAGAAAGCCGTCCGCCGACGATCGTCGCCGACCAAGTCGATTCAACCCAATAAGCCAATCCTCGCACGCGCCGCCGAAGACTGAGCGTGAAGCTCTTGCCTGTCAGCCGCGCCCAGAATTTCAAGTGTGCTGCGATCCGCTGTCCACCATCGCCCACAGATGAGGTACCCTTCCGGATCACGTCGGGTTCAAGACGGATTAGCGAATAGGCCTTGCGACCGCCTGGATCGCCTTCAGCCCCTCGCCGAAGCGGGCCATTGCCGCGCGGTTCTGCTCCAGCTCGCTGTAGGGCAGGAAGCGGACATCCAGGTCGGCGACATGCCGGAAGGCCGGGCGGCGGATCTGCGAGCGCACGTCCTCCTCGCGGTCATCCGGGGCGACCAGGAACAGGCCGCGCACCGTCCGGGCCGGGATGCCCAGGGCTAGGTCCAGCAGGCGGACGATGCCGGAATAGATGCTCGTGGTGTGCTCGACCTCGAAGGCCGCGACGATGCCGCCGTCGCCGCAGTCGGTCCAGAGGATGTCGATCAGCCGGACCGCGTCGAGGTCGGTGTTGTCTGCCAGGCCGGCGGGCAGCGCGTCGAGGCAGCCATCGCCCAGGCGGCCCTGCGCGCAGAGACGGCCGCGGTCATTAGACGCGACCCACACGCCAAAACCCAGTGCCAGCCCCAGGTCGCGGAGCCAGCCCTGCACCTCCGTGTGCGTGCGGTCCTGCTCCTCGGCCTTTTGCATCGCCTTGCGCGACGCCGCCGATTCCTCGCGGACCGTGGCGAGATCGGCCTGCCAGGCAGCGAGCGCTCCGGCATCATCCTCCCGCGGCGGCGCAACGTAGCGGCCTGTGCCCACGTCGAACAACAGCCCGGCGATCGCGCCGAGGTCGTTGGAGAGCAGGGCGCGGTGTTCGGCGTTGATCCGTAGTATGCCCGCCCGCATGGCGAGGTATTCTTCCCACGAGCCGAGCTTGACTTTTGAGCCGGTCAGGGCGTTGTAGCCCTTGACGATGGCGGTGTTGAACGGCGGGATGAGCGTGGGGTGCAGGAAGTAGAGCAGATTCGCCGCCGCGGGGCCGAGGCCCTTGATGCGGTGCTCGGCGAGATTGCGGATGGCGTCGACCACGGCCGGCTCGGCGTTGCAGCAGGCGCAGGTGTGGAGGAAGCGGCCGAAGGCGCGTTGGTGGTCGGGGTTTTCGTAGATGTCGGGGATGCGGAGCTTCGGCTTCCACAGAAAGGCGTGGTCGGCGCCCTTGAAGATCTGCCGCTGCTCGGCAATGGAGCCGACGACAGTTTCGAGCGAGGAGCCTTTGTACACGTTGCCGAAGGTGCCCGCTTCGATCTCGCGGACCACCTCGGCGATACCGGTGCGGATGGAGCGGAAGTTTTTGAGCCGCTCTTCCCAGAGGAACCACGTTCGGTAGGTGGCGTTGGCGTCGTCACGCCAACGCTGGATCAAGATTTGTACAGTACCACGAACCACAGCGGACCTCGTTCAAGATGAACAGGATCGGCCCTCCTGAAGGGCTGCGGTCATGTCGACTTACGCAACGATCGCGATGCGCCCGCATTATAAAGCGAACGTGCCGCGAAGCACGGGCCTCGCTAATAGGCGACTTTCCCGACCTTTTCGTGCCGGCTTGACTCCAGCGGAGCCGCGGATATACTGGTAGGGGGTACGGCTATGGCGAAAAAAACGTTGCTTCCAATGTATGTCGAAGAGGTGCAGCGCGGCATCGAGGACCGGCTCAGCCGAATTGAAGGGCAAGTCCGCGGGGTCGCGAGCATGGTCAAAGCCCAGCGGCCATGCGTAGAGGTGTTGAACCAACTCAGCAGCATTGAGGCCGCGCTCCGCGGGACGGGTAAGCTGGTGCTGCGGAACTACCTGGAGCGCTGCGCGACTGACGCGATCCGCTCCGGGGACAAGGCGATTTACGACGAACTGCTGGAGATGTTGTACCGGTTCATGAAATAGGCAGGCGCGTGTTCTGCTGGGATTTCGTTTAGGAAGGAGACGTATCATGCGTCGAAAATGGTTTCTGATGAGTTTGTTGGCGCTGCCGTTGGCAATCGGCGGGATCGTGTACGCGAAGGCCACGAAGACGCAGCCCGCCAAGGACGGCTACACCTGCCCGCTCACGGGCGAGGAACTGCCCTGCCCAAAGTGCTGCCCGCTGAATCCCAAGAAATAGCGATCGGTCGGGCGTGCGGGGGCAGTTTGGACTGAAATAAGCGAAGAGGGCCGAGCAGTCCTCGGTCCTCTTCGCCATGCATTGACTCAGACTCATTTCGACATCAGTCGTGGCGCTTCTCACCAGCCATGACCGCGGCGATGACCGCCATGGTGGCCTGTGCTGTGTTGAAAAGAGAAACCGTGGCTGGAGCCGTGGTGCCGCGGAGCATGGTACGACGGGGAGTAGTAGGGCCGCGAACTGCGGTAGCTTGGAAGGTAGACGCGCGGGGAATGGTGGCTGTAGCCGCCAGAGGAATAGCCAGAGCCGCCGTATCCATCGCCGCCGTAATACGAATACGAGGGCGAATAATACGAACCACCACCACAACTGTCATGGTCCGCGCGGACCGGACTGATGCCGGCGAAGCCGAGTGCCAATGCGGCGACGCCGAAAGCGAGCACATTGCGAAGTTTGCGAAACGACATAAGGGGACCTCCCGTAGTTTTGCTGCCAAAACCCAATCACCGATGCCGCCGCTCGCGAGGGAATTGAGACTCTCCGACACTTGCACCGGCCGACTCGACACACGCGAGTCTCCAATCAAGACACGGGATCCAAGCCTTGGTTAGGCAATATCGTCGCTGCCAGTTCCCGAAGCTTCGAGACGCGGGGCGTTCGGAGATGATTTTTCTTTCAGGATGCCAATAACACTTCAATTTCAGCGTCCGGACACCTCTTCGGCGATCAAGTTGATGAGATCCTCAGCTTCGACTTTTGGCGAGTCACGGGAGCAAAGGCCGTGCAAAACCGATCGGTACGCCGAAATTGGAACCCTGGAAGTCGCGCAGGATGGCGAAGTTGACTCCGATGACCTCCCCGTCTGGACCGAACACGGGGCCGCCGGAACCGCCCGAAGTCGTGACCGCGTCGTAGATAAGTTGGTAATTGGTGACATCGCTCAACGTTCCGTGCGTGATGACGGGCGAGATCGCATGCCGTCGGCTTAGGGCTGCGATCATGGTCGTGGTGTCATTCGCCTCGGCCAACACCGCAGATGCAACATCGGGGTCTGCCCGGGCGAGGAGCGCTGACAGTCCGGTCGGATAGCCCAAGAGCATGAGCGGCTCGCCGCGCAGCTCTCGCGGATCGTGATCGGAGAGCGGAAGCACGGGAACATCACTGGCCGATATTGTGAAGACGGCCACGTCCACGTCTTCGGCGCTGACGCGGATCGTTTGGGGGTCAATGGGAATCGGCTCGTGGTTTGGAAAAGTGGCAGTTAAGTGGATGAACGCAGGTTCCAAGCCAGCGGCCACAAGCGGCGCGATGCGCTCGTTGTTCCACCAGGGCTCGGCTACGTGACGGTTGGTGACGACATGGCCATGTTCGCTTACGAGAAAGCCAGACCCAAGATACTCCAACTCGACCGGCTTTTCCTCCGAATCCTTGACGGGCGCGGATGTTGCCCCGCGGCGATCGTGAAACGTGAAGACACCGTGGATGAGACAGACGCCTTGGGCGTACGTGTCCATTACGCGCCGCATGGACTCGCGGCGAAGCGTCTCCTCCTTCGTGTAGCGGTGCATTTCAGACCGCAGAGCTTCAACCTCGGCCGTAGAGACCTGAGCGGCATGTTCCTTCCGGCACGCCTCCAACTGCTGACGCAGGTCGTCGTGCGTCGATCGCCCGGCAGACGACCTGTCCCAAAGGCGCGGTTGGCAAGAGGCAAGGGAGACGGAAAGCGCCGCCGTGATTAGGCCCCGGGAATAACGACTGATTGCGATCATCTAGGTTACGTACCTCCCTTGCGGAGTCATTGGGTGCGGGCCATGCGGAAACACTACGCTAACCAACCGTAGGTCACCTTATTGGTAGACCTCGCGATTGCGACTCTTGAAGCCGTCGCGACTTGACCTGCTCGCGAGCCTGCGCGGTGTCGCCATCCGCGAAATTGCGGTCGTACACGAACCCGAATCCATAGGAGAAGCGAAAGGCGTTTCTTAAGCTCGCCAAGAACGGTGATAAGGCCGTCGAACCAACATTCACGAGATCATTGGGCTTCAGCATCACATCGGCCTCCGTTCCAGCGAAGATCGCGTCCAGATCTACTTGTATGATTTGCTCTTCGTCGTCATTCAACCGGCGCACGATCTCTGCCCTTGCCGGCCAGGCGAGGGGACCGAAACCGCCAGCCGACGCGATTGCTTGTTTCAGAGTGGGGCCGTGTCCGTGTAACTCATAAGCCCCGGGCCGGGCGACGTTGCCAGCCATGTAGTAATTGCCCATGGCGCCATGCGAGACGTAGATCAGGTCGAAAGGGCGGACGACGATGTTCTGGCTAGGTACTCCGTTCATCAGATCCTCGACATCGATCATGATGACTCGGTTGGACTCTGGTTGAGTCGTTGGCGCAGTACCATGTTCGTGCAGAAGCAGGGTCTCGGATGGAATTGGTCTAAGAGCTTGCGGTGCCGCCTTACTTGATGGTGCGGCTGACGTGTGAGGGACTTGAATATTATTTGCAGCGGAATGATGGCCATGCCCATGCGCGGGCGCGGATGTGGGTTCCAAGTCCGTTGCTGTGCCCCTACGAATCACATAGAGTTCGTGCAGTTCGGGCGGAACACCGCCTGCATCCGCGAGCGCATTGAGCAAGCGATACTCAGGAGTCGGAATCGGGTAGGCGCCGGAACGCCGGACTTCGCCAAGAATCGAGTAGCTCAATCCAGGGGATTCTAAAAGCCGCACCTGCACATCGGCATCTTCGAGGATCTGCTTAGCTCGAAGCTGTGACTTGATCTCCAACTCGATCTCATGCGGCATCAGCCCAGCAACGCGGATCGGCCCCAAGATGGGCAGTGTAATGGCCCCACCGTTGTCCACTTTGATCTGTTGTGAGGTATCCTGTCCAGGTGCGAGTAGTTCAAAGATCGAAACCGTGATCGTATCCCCGCCCGCTATTTTCGACTCTTCGTAAATTGGGACGAGGTCTTCCGCTGCCGGAGCCTCGGCTCTTTCAAGATGCATCGGCTCCTCAAGGAGGCTGAGCGAATGGCGAATTGGATTGCGCTGAGGCTCGCGGAACTGACCTACCTGCGTGGGATCGAGGAATCCGTTTCGAATCCAATTCGCGCTCTCTGGTTTCTTGCAGCCTACAACGGCGAGCAACAAGCAGATCAAGGCTTGAAAAAGGCAGCGACGTTGGACGGGGCTTTCCGTGGGACCGACGCTTCTACAGATTAGTGCACAACGATTGGTCATCGCCGTTCCGGACGCACGCGATAGGAGGCGCAACGGTTCCGCTGCTGCCATCGGCAGTCAAGAACGGCACACAGCCCGTATGTTTGATGCACGGGTCGGGCTCGTTCTTCCCAACGTCTCAAAAAAAGTGAGGGCCCAGAAACGAGCCGCGCAGCACCTGCCTCGCCGGCGGTGCATCCAGACTCATCCCCCTAACGATTCAGTGCCTGTCGTGTCTGGACAAGAAGAAATGAGGGGCCATCCCGCCGTCGGGGTGGGCAGTGACCCGGCCGTACTCGTACAGCCATCGTAACTACGGCCACTACCGGCCGGCGCCGCACTTCAATCTCTCAGGCCATAGCCGGCATCCGTATTACACCCGCCGCGGTCGTCACGGTGGACATCATCGTGACTAGAACTCGCATTCCTGCGGACATGGCCCGGCCCCCTGCTGGCTAATAGGGCCGTGCTTCATAACAGCTCCCTTGGATGACAACGCATCATTGAGAGTGCGGTTTCCTACCGAGTGCGACGGTTCTTAGAAAAGGAACGCCGCGAAGCCTTGCCGGAAGAAATCGCCAAAGAACGTAATAAGCACCGTTAGGATCGCAGATAGCGCTTCCCAAAAGACTTGCATGGGGTCTGTAGGCGTCATCTTTCGGTCTCCGATTCTCCTTTCTCTGCTTGTTGCGTGGCCGGGCTCTTTGGGGCATCCGTACTCCCCGGTTGGCTGGCCGGGGCTGGCTGCGTGGTGAGTGGACGGAGTAGCTCGTCGGGAATGCGTCCCGAGAGCTGGCGTTCTAGGTCCGCGGTCGCAGTTGCCAGGTCTCGTACGGATGCCGCGTAACTTAGCCGCGTGAGAATCAGGGATTCCTGCGCCAAGAGAACCGCGACAATCGACTCCCGGCCGGCCTGGTAAGTCTTTCGTGCCAGTTCAAGGGCTGTCTGCTGAACGGGCAATAGTGACTCCCGATACAGGCGAACACGGTCCTCGGCCAGTCGTCGTCGCGTTAGTGCCGAGCGGACGCCTTCAACCACCCTCTGCTCGATCTCCTCATATCGCTGCAATAGCTCGCGAGCCCTCGACTGAGCCTTGGCGATCTGAGCGAGGTTTTGATCGAAGATTGGCAGAGGAACCTCGATCATTGGCCCCAAAACCAAGTCGATGATCTGGCGACGTTCCAGATTTCGTTCACCCCGTGATTCGAGCTCTGGCGCCGTCAACTGCCCTGCGGCAACGGAAGCCCGGGCTGTGTCCGCCAGAATCTTGCGGCCCGGCAGGGCTCGCCGCTCGTAACGCTCTCCTCCCACGCCGAGGTTGAGACTTGGGATCACGCGCAGCCGCTGCTGCTGAAAGTCCGCCAACGCAGATTCCAATTCCCAGTGCGCGGCCTGAGCATCCAGGCGTTGGCGAAGGGCTGTATCGATCATCGCCGTCTCGTCAGCGGCCAGGGCGTTGAACCGCGTGTCGGCCTCGGTCGGGAACCACGGCTCCCGCGCGTCTGCCACGCCCATCAAGCGGAGGAGCGCTTGGCGCGTCAAATCGTAATCAGCGCGCAATTGAAGCTGTTGGAGTTCAGACTCAAGCAGCCGGCCGCGCGTCAGGTAAAGATCGAATTGACCCGCCTCGCCCGCCTTCAGCCTCGCCTGAGTAAGTTCGATCACGTCGCGCAAGACGCGAAGGTTCTGCTCTTGAAGATCGATGGCTTGCGATTGGTATTGCAAATCGTAATACCTTGAGCGAACCTCGGTGACCAACGTCACAGCCGTGTCAGCGACGGCCAGAATTCTCTGCTGGAGAATGGCCTGCGCAGACTGCTTTCGCGTCGGAATCAACCACAGGTCGGCCACGTCTTTGGACAGCCCGAATGTTAGGTCGGCACGTCCGCCTCCCTCGGGGAGCATGCCCGCAAACGAGAGCACCGGGTTACTAAGCAATCCCGCCTGAACTAAGTCCGCCTTCGCCTGGGCAATGACTTCAAGGTCTGCGCGGAGTGCCCGGTTGTTGAAAAGTGCCAAGTCCAGCGCTTGCTCGATGGCAACCACATCCGCTTGTGCCGGCACGAGCGGTTTTAGCTCCATCTCGCCAGACCACGAAACCTCCGTCCCCGTCGCTTGTCGGGTAGCTTCGCCCGCTTGTCGCAGGTCATTTGCGCTGTCAACACGCCCACATGATGAAAGCAGGATTCCGATTAGAGCAATCAGAACCAGCCTTCCACTCGCCTGTCGGCCGATCATTATGCTTAATCCTTGTCGAACAATAAATCCGATGGTGATGGCTACGATCCGTGCGCCACGACAGATCGTAGGTCGAACAAACCAGAGCTTAACGCGCAAGCGCCAAGGGGCAAATCTGGTTAGCCGGTCTCTCTCGCTCAGGTCGCCGTACTTTTAGCCGTCATTCGGAGTGCGTTCGTTATACGCCTTCGTTTCAAGGTCGGCCGCCTTATCTTCGCTTTCATGCTGCTCCTCAGCCTTTAGACTCATGGACGATTTGCTGGGCTCCATGAAATCGAAATCAAAGACCTGCGGCTCCTGTCCATCCTTGAAATCAATGAAGATTTTCAAGCCCATTGGGAACTTCACCGACCCATCAACGTTACCCCTGAGAAAGGCCCTACCAGGCTCGACGCTCAGAGCCAGCGGCTTTTCATCGTCTTTTCCTGCGTTTCGTGCATGACCTTTCGCGGAGAACTTATCCGCCTTAATCGGCTTAGTGTATTCGTCGTAGAAGTAAATGCGAAACTCGCGATTCTCTGAGATGGTTCCTTCAAGATGGTGAGTCTGATCGGGAGCCATGAAGAAAACGCCGCCGTGCTTGGGCTTATGGTCCATGTGTGAATCAATGTCCTGGAGCTTCATCCCACAGACCGAACACTTTCCGGGCTGAGAATGCGTTTTTTCCGCCTCGCACCGCATCGGACAAACATATTCTTTCGGCGCATGTCGCTGAAGTATCTCGACCAGTACCTTCATCTCTCCATAAACTTTGCGCGTCCCCGTGGCATCACCGGCGTCGGCGACTTTGTCAATAGCATCGAACATGGAGGCAAGCTCTCGTCCAGCCTTATTTACCTCCTTGATCGCCTCGCGGGGCACACCCGAGTCCGATTTCAGCGCAAGCTGGCCGACGAGATCTCCCACCTTTCGAACAACGTCCGCGTGGGGATGGATCTGATCAAGCTTCTCGGACGCCATGAGGTCCTCGATTTCGTGCAATCGAGTTCGAATCTCGCGGACCGCGTCTTTGAAGGTTTTTGGCGTCTTATACGCGATTGGTTTGCCGTGCTCGTGATCACCGTGAGGGGATTGAGCGCTTGCCGAAGCCGCATAGGCGGCGACTGTCACAATGGCAATGTAGCCGAGCCCCTTGACTGTTGACATATTTTTTCTTCCTTTCCTGAGATTAACCGAGCTTCGCCGCTTACCGACCGTTACGGTTTGTGGCCCTTGTGTTCGCCTTTTTCGTGCGCGCCGTGCTCCCTACTCGGCGCCTTCGTTGGAGCATCGAAATCAAAGGTGAACATTTGCGTCTTGCCGCCCAGATCCAGCGAAATCATAAGCGCGAGCGGCGGCCTCGTGCCCGAGTCGAGTCTTCCGCGTAGAGACGACTTGGAAGCGTCGGGCGCGAGACTGACCGGCGTGTGTTCGCCGCCCTTCTTTCCGCCGTGCGCCTGCGGTTTCGTCCCGTCGACCGGGAGCGGCTTGGAGTGTTCATCGTAGAGGTAAATGCGGACTTCGTTGGCGGCCGAGAGCGTTGCCTCGACTTGGCGCTTCCGATCGACGGACCATGCAACCAACCCTCCGTGCGGGCCGCCGGCGACGTACTTCTGAAGTGTCGCGGTCAATGTAACCATCTCATCGTAAACTTTACGCGTGCCCGCCGCGTCGCCGGAATCGCCGGCCTTGTCGATAGCGTCGAACTTGCCCGCCAATTCGCGTCCGGCTTTATTGATCTCCTTGATGGCGATCTTGGGCACTCCGGAGTCGGCCTTGAGTGCAAGTTGGCCGATGACGTTTCCGACTTTCTGGATCACCTCCGCCTCTCGATGCACGTCGGCGAGTTTGCTGGAGTCGATTAGCTCCTCAATCTCGTGAAGCCGGTGCTGAATCTCGGCTACACCGTCTTTGTACGTCGTCGGCATCTTGAACTCGGCCGGTTTTCCATGCTCTCCCTCCATGTGGCCGTGTTGTGCCAGGGCGATCGGTACCGTGGGGCCCAATAGCAGCGTCACGAAAACAGTCAACGTTCGACCAGACATTTTGAACACTCCTTTCAAGAGTTAGCGAGACTGCCGTGGCTCATGTGGCTAGTCCGCCCCGGCACCAACGCCGGCAGGTTCAAGGATTACGTCCCTTTCGATTTTTTCGACGCCAGCTACGACGGGACGGTGATCGGAGCCGGGCACCAAATCGGGTGGTACATGCGTCTCGCGCCATTCGGCCACTGCGCGCTCGGACGCCTTGCGGCCGAAGTGCAAAAAGACCGTGGGAGTGACGCAAAAGTCGAGGAATGTGCTTGTGGTCAATCCGCCAAGAACAACCAGCGCGACGGGATAGAGAATCTCCTTTCCGGGTTGCCCGGCTGCGAGCACAAGCGGAATCAGCCCAAGACACGTCGTCAACGCGGTCATCAGGACCGGCGCTACTCGTTCCTGACTTCCCCGGACGACCATTTCGCGGCCAAAAGCCATTCCCTCGTGCGTCACCAGATGGATGTAGTGGCTGATCATCAGGATGCCGTTTCGGCTGGCGATGCCGCAGAGGCTGACGAATCCGACCAGGCTCGCCACGCTGAAGGTCTCGCCTGCAATCCACAGGGCAAACGCGCTGCCGATGAAGGCGAATGGGATATTGAGCATCACCTGGAGGACCATCTCGACCGAGCGGAAGTGCGAGTAGAGGAGTGCAAACATCGCCACGAGCGAAAGCGCTCCCAAAAGCAGAATCAACCGAGTGGCCGATTCCTGGGCCTCAAATTGACCGCCAATGCTCAGGGTGTATCCCGGCGGCATCTTCTCGGCCGGCAGGTCCATTGCTAAAGATGCCTTTATGTCCGCGACCGTGCTTCCCAGATCGCGCCCCTGCACGTTTGCCGACACGACCATTCGCCGCTGCACATTCTCGCGGCTGATCTGATTCGGCCCGGGCGTCTCGGTAAGGCCGGCCACATCGGAGAGCAGTACGACGGCGCCGGACGGCGAGATTAGGCGAACGTCGTTCAGACGGCGGACGCTGTTGCGAACCGATTCATCGAGCATCAATACAAGGTCGTATGATCTCAGCCCGTCCAAGACCTGGGAGACGACCTTGCCTTTCAGGGCCGTCTCGAGCGTTCGCACCAGATCAGCCGGTTTGAAACCCACACGCGAGGCCGCCTCCCGGTTGACCCGGATTCGAACCTGCGGGACGAGGACCTGCTTCTCCACCTGAAGGTCGACGACGCCCGGAATGCCATCCATCGCCGCGCGCGCCTGATCTCCCAGATTGCGCAGCGTATTGAGATCCTGCCCGGTGATCTTGATAACGATCTGTGCCCTGACACCGGAGAGCAAATGATCGATGCGGTGGCTGATCGGTTGGCCCAGACCCACGGCGACGCCGGGAAGAGTCTCAAGCTTTTCGCGTATCTCGGCGAGTACGACTTGCTTGGGACGAATGAGCTGCGGAGGGGAGCGCTGCTCGCCTGTCGTGTATTTCGCCGGCTCTTGCGCCTCTTCGGGCGTCCAGAAGTCCACATCCACCTCGGAGTAGTGGACCCCTTCGGCGTGCTCGTCCTGTTCCGCCCGGCCGGTTCGCCGCCCGGTAGACTTAACTTCGGGAACAGAAAGAATGAGTTCTTCCGCGCTGGCTCCGAGGCGGTCTGACTCCGCTAGCGAAATGCCGGGATCGGCAATCACATTGATCGTCGCCGTTCCCTCGTTAAAGGCGGGCAGGAATTCGCTGCCAAGTCGTGTGACGAGAAACACGCCCAGCGCTATGAACCCCAAGGCAACGCCGATGACGGTCCACGGTCGTGGCATCGTGACGTCATACAGCCGACGAGCGAACCGCTTGCATACGCGAAGAATCAGGCCGTCCTTGTCCTCTGCCATACGTTTCATGTTGGGCAGCAGGTAGAAGGCAAGGGCTGGTGTCACCGTCAGCGAGACCAAAAGCGACGAGAGAATGCTGATGATGTATGCAACCGCCAGCGGCTGAAAAAGCCTGCCCTCGATGCCGGACAACGCAAATAGAGGCAGAAACACCAAGACCACGACGGCAGTACCGAATACGATCGAATTCCGCACCTCGCTGGATGCGTGAAACACGACATCGATCGCCGGACGCGGGTTGGCCGCGTGCCGGTTCTCGCGGAGTCGGCGAAAAACATTCTCGACATCGACGATCGCATCATCGACGAGTTCGCCAATAGCGACGGCGATGCCGCCCAGGGTCATGGTGTTGATCGATTCTCCAAAGGCCTTGAAGACCAACGCTGTGATGCAAAGCGAAAGGGGTATGGCGGTCAGCGTGATGAACGTCGTGCGGACGTTGAGAAGAAACAGAATGAGGATGATCGCCACAAGGACAGATCCGTCGCGCAGCGCCTCCACCACGTTTTCGATTGCGGCCTGAATGAAATGCGATTGGCGGAACAGATCCGCGTTGATCATCAGGTCCTTTGGCAACGTCGGTCGCAGCCCGTTCATCGCCTCGTCGATGCGGGCGCTGAGATCCCGCGTGTCGGCGCCAGGCTGTTTCTGAATGGCCATAATCACCGAAGGTCGGGCGTTCATTGAGCCGTCGCCGCGCTTGATGAGCGCTCCACCCTCGCGGACCGTGGCGACATCACGAATGAGAATCGGCTGGGTGACGCCTTCACTCGTCCGCGTGGCGACGAGTGAGGACTCGATATCCACGACCGTTGCGACCCGCCCTAGATTGCGAACGACAAATTCCTGACTGCTCCCGACGATGAAGCCTCCGCCAGAGTTTTCATTTGTCTTCTCCAACGCTTCTTCCAGATCGTTGAGCGTCAAGTCATACCGCCGCAGTTTTTCCGGATCGGCGAGAACCTGGAACTGTCGAACCTCCCCGCCCATCACGGTGACTTGCGAGACGCCACCGACGGAGAGCAATGACGGCCGGAGGACCCAATCGGCTAGCGATCGTATTTCCATCGGCGGCAGCGAGTCGCTGCGCAGACCGACCAACATGATTTCGCCCATGATGGAGCTGATCGGTCCCATGACTGGAATCACGCCGGGTGGCAATTTCTCGGCGACCTGATTGAGACGTTCCTGAACGACCTGCCGGTCGTACCGAATATCAGTTCCCCACGCGAATTCCACATAGACGACCGAGAGACCAAGACCGGAGACGCTCCGGACCCGTTCCACACCGACTGCTCCGTTCAGCGCGGTTTCAAGGTGAAACGTCACCTGCGTCTCGACTTCTTCCGGCGCCAACCCTGGTGCTTCAGTCAGAATCGTGACCGTCGGGCGGTTAAGATCGGGAAGCACGTCCGTTGGCAGGCGCGAAGCTGTAAACAGGCCGTACGCCGCGACCAGCAGTGCAGCCGCGAGCACGAGCACGCGGTTGTGCAGGGAGAATCGAATGATCGCGTTAAGCATTACGGCTCTTTCTGGACGGCTTGGGCGGTTGGGGCGGCCATAGCCAACGCGGTAGGCGCCTTGGGCCGCAATTGCGTCAGCGAGTATGCGCCCTGAGTGACGACAACGTCGCCAGGCGCGAGTCCTGCAAGGACCTCGACCACTTGGTCGTTGGATTGCCCCGGCGTGATGTCTTGCTTCCTGTAGACCTCACCGCTCTTGATAAACACGAAGTGCATCGGCCCGTATTGGACGACAGCGGAGGCTGGCACAACAACCGCGGTCTTTTCCTCGCGCAGGACAATAGCGAGGTCAACAAACATGCCATCGCGGAGCATTCCTGTTTTATTGTCGCACTCGATGAGGACATGCGCGGTGCGCTTGACGGGGTCCAACGCCGGGCTTATGAATTTGACTTGCCCCCCAACCAGGAAGGCGGGCTGTGATGGAATCCGAACGCGAACCGCATCGGACGAACGCGATGCGACACGCGGAATCAAGGACTCCGGAAGTTCGCCTTCAATCTGAACGACGCTGTAATCGGCGACAGACAAAAGCGTCTCACCAGCGGCGGCCCAATGACCAGGTCGAGCCGAACGCTCCACGACAACACCGTCCGCCGGTGCGACAAGGCGTTGCAGATTGAGTTGACCGTCGGTCAGGTCCGCGGCTCCGGAGTCCGCCTCTCCCCCAACGCTGTTACGAGCCCATCGTAGGGCCTGCTGCCTGAGAACGGCGACTTCCTTGGTGGTTACATCTAAGTCAACGGCTTTGAGCTTGGCCTCGCCTCTTGCTCGAAGCGCGGCCGCTCGCCGCTCGGAGACCACATTGATCGGGACGACACCTTCGCCGGTCGACTCGACGCGATGCAATTCCGCCTCGGCCAGCGCTGCGGTCTCATCGGCATTTTGGGCCTCGACGCGAAGCTGTTGGACTCGCCCCTCACCGCGAACAACATCGAGCAGCAGCCTGGCCAGTTCCGGCGAGTCGATTTCGACGAGAAGATCGCCCCGGCGTACTACGCTCCCCACCTGAACATGGACGGCGAGCACCTTTCCAGCCGCTAGAGTTGAAATGGTCCAGTGTCGGTCCGGCGCCGCCCGAACCATGCCGGATAACGCCAGCGTCTCCTCGACGGGTCCGAAATCAATCTCGGCGGTCTTCAGCCCGATATGGGCCGCGGTCTCCGGCGACACTTGGCGGGGGGTGTCCAAATCGAAGGCCCCGACCTCCTTGCCCCCATGACCTTCGTGGGCCCACAGAGCCAACGGCGATGCTAAGATGGGCAAGACCAGCAAATACCGACTACTTCGTCGAATCGAGCGCATAAGTATTCCCCGTGGTGCTCCGACGGTCAGTCCTCTCGGCGCGCAGACTATGCGGCCCTAACGATTCTTTGATGCGTGGACAGGGTGGATTCTTCGCAGGGCTGCCACGTTTTTTTGATCCCCACGTTGGCGAGATGCCTGCCAGGGGACAGGCAAGCCGTTGACGGATATAATCCGCCCTAGCCTAGGCTTTCGAAGCAAGAAACGGTGCCCACCACCTCGGTGAGGATTTGCGTGACGGAATCAGAGCTGGTTGAGCGCTGTCGCAAGGGGATCCGTGAGGCCCAACAAGAATTGTACAACCAGACCTCAGAGCGTATTCATAGGCTTCTTTTGAGGATGATCGGCAGTCCGGATATCGCCTTCGACCTTGTCCAAGAGACGTATCTGCGGGCCTTCAGCCGAATCGGCCAGTTCAACGGGCAATCGAAGCTGGCGACTTGGCTGTACCGAATCGCGGTCAACGAAGCGCTTCAGTTCCTTCGCCGCAAAGAACCGTTAGGACTCCCTGCGGATTCGGAGTCGGCCGCGTCCTCGGGGGCTTCCGAAAACGACAGGGTCATTGCTGCGATGGATTTGGAGGAGGTCTTCCGACAGATGGACCCCGTCGATCGGGCCGTTCTCCTCCTTCGATATCAAGAGGGGCTGGATTATCGTGCCATTTCAGCCGTCATGGAATGCCCCATCGGCACGGTCGGTTCGCGGCTAATCCGGGCCAGGCAGCGGGCGCGAGAATTATTGGCCGATGGATATGATCCTGCGGAAGAAAGCCGAGCCCCAACGCATCCAACAGAAGGGGAGAACAACGCACGTACGACGCTACCGCCAGCGGACATGGTCCGCATGGAAAGAGGACGTCCATGAACTGCGAGACGACAAGACAGTATTTGGGCGCGTACTTCGACGGCGAAGTGCCGCTCCAGGTACGTCGCGAAGTCGAAGCCCATCTCGCGGCGTGCCCCGGCTGCACCCATGAACTGGCGTCGATTCGCGATCTTGCAACGCGGCTCGCTCCGGCCGGCCCCGTCGTTGTGCCAGAAGGCCTTTGGAGTGCGATTGAGCGCCGGCTTGACGGTCCAGCCGAAACGGTTCCCGCGCGCCCAGGTCGTTTCGTGTTGCTCAGGCGGTACGCCCTCGCCGCGAGCGTGCTCGTCGCGGTCGGGCTTGGAGCTTGGGCCTTACTCTCATTCGGAGATGGCGCTTCGGTTTCAAGAGCCTCCACGGTCGATTTCAGCATGTTGCTTGACGCCCTGCCGAATGACGCCGTTACAGCATTCGAGAAGTTTCTCTCCCACTACCACGCACGGCAAGTCCAGCCTGTCGAGGCCAAGCGAACGGCGTCGCAATTGGACTTTGACATCCCGGAGTCGCTGCCCGGTGGGTTCCGACTTGAGTCGGCCTACACGCTTCGATTCGGCAACGAGTCGGGTGCGGCGGCAATGTATGTCCGCAACGGCGAGTTCTTGGGAGCGATCTTTCATCGTCCGGTTCATCGCGAGGAATTCGGCACGCACAAGGATTACGAGTGCGTAATCGGAAAGCATCGCGGCCACGCGGTCGTAGTCGGAGAATGGAAACTCGTGCATGTGACGGATGAAACAACCTGTCATTGTGTTTTGAGCAAGCTGAATGAGAATTCCGAGTTGCCGGCTGTCCTCATGGCCGTGGCGCCGCGAGCCGGGTCAGCACCCAGTTTTCCACAAGTTGAAGGCGATCACGGCCGATGAGGAAAAGGCGTAAGGACCTACCGACCCACCCCCGCTTTGAAACAACCGCGGATTCGAGGCTCGTTCGCTTGGATGCTTAGCCCGTGATTGTGGCTCATCTTAAAGAATCGGTTCTAGGATTCGTTGCCGCGTTGACGCCGGCGAGGGCGAGCATCGACTTGCTGACTGTCAACGATTTCGAGTACTCGAAGCTTGAAGTCCTCGTGATTGGGTTTTGTATTGCCCGGCTATCCGATTGGCTGCTCATCGGGGCGGTTGAATATGCGATACAACACGGGCAACACCACTAGCGTCAGGGCTGTCGAGGAAAGGATGCCGCCGATCACTACGGTTGCCAGCGGTCGCTGCACTTCGGCACCCGTGCCTGTGGCAAGAGCCATCGGGACGAAACCGAGCGAAGCGACGAGGGCGGTCATCATGACCGGGCGGAGCCGAGTGACGGCGCCGCGCGTGATCGCTTCATCGAGGCTATCGCCTTCAGCTCGAAGTTGGTTGATGAACGAAATCATGACTAGGCCGTTTAGCACAGCCACGCCTGACAGGGCGATGAATCCGACCCCGGCAGAGATCGATAGCGGAATATCTCGAATCCACAGTGCAAGGACGCCGCCCGTCAGCGCCAGTGGAACACCCGTGAAGACGAGGATCGCGTCTTTGAGGTTTCCAAACGTGACGAACAGGAGCACCAGAATAAGCAGGAGTGCAATCGGTACGACGATGCGAAGGCGTTTGGCCGCGGAGATCATCTGTTGGAATTGGCCGCCCCATGAAGTCCAGTAGCCGGCCGGGATGTCCACTTGCGACTCTATGGCGGCCTGGGCTTCTCGAACGAACGACCCGATGTCGCGACCGCGAATGTTGGCAGTTACGACGACGCGCCGCTTGCCATTTTCCCGGCTAATCTGGTTGGGGCCGGGGCTGATGACAAACTCAGCGACGGACCCGAGCGGGATATGGCTTGGGAGGACTTCGCCCACCGCCCCGTTTTCCTGTCCGATGAGCCACACGCTCGATTCCGCCTTGGGCAGTGTGACGGGAATGCGCTTGAGCCTCTCTACGTCCTCGCGCATCGATTCCGGAAGTCGCACGATTAACTCGAAGCGGCGGTCTCCTTCAAAGACTTCGCCTGCGCTCTTGCCCCCGATGGCGATTTGGATGACATCTTGCACTTCCGAGACGCTGAGGCCGTACCGCGCCATTGCGGCGCGGTCGAGTTCAATGGTCAGAATCGGCAGGCCCGTGACCTGCTCGACCTTTACGTCCGCGGCGCCAGGAATCGCCTCGATGACCTTGGCGATCCGTTCGCCTGCTTCGACCATGACATCCATGTCGTCGCCGAAAACCTTGACGGCCACGTCGCTGCGTACTCCCGCAATGAGTTCATTGAATCGCATCTGGATGGGCTGGGTGAATTCATAGTTGTTGCCGGGAATCTCCTTCACGGCTTCCTCCATCGCGCGAACGAGTTCAACCTTGGTGCGGCGCGGCTCAGGCCAAGTATCGTGTGGCTTTAGCATGACGAAGTTGTCGGCCACGCTGGGCGGCATGGGGTCGGTCGCGATTTCGGCGGTTCCGATTTTTGCAAAGACCTTGTCTACTTCAGGGAATTGCTTGAGTCGTCGCTCCAGCGATTGCTGCATCGCCACAGCCTGACTCAGGCTGGTTCCGGGAATGCGCAATGCGTGCAGGGCAATGTCGCCTTCGTCCAGACTGGGGATGAACTCAGTTCCCATCCGTGTTGCCAGCAAGCCGCAGAGCACGACAAGCACGACCGCAGCAGCCACAACCGTTGCGCGGTTCTTGAGAAACAGGTTGAGCGTTCCAACGTACGGAATCTTTGCCATCCTGACGAGGAAGTTCTCCTTCTCCGAAATATGCCCGCCGAGCAGAATCGCAACGGCGGCGGGCACGAACGTGACCGATAGGACCATCGCCCCGAGCAGGGCCGCAATGACCGTAAACGCCATGGGGTGAAACATCTTTCCTTCTACGCCCGTGAGCGCGAGGATCGGCAGATAGACGATCATGATGATCAGCTCGCCGAACATCGTCGCCTTTCGTACTTCCTTCGAGGCTTCAAACACGAGCGCCAGTCGCTCTTTGAGGGAGAGCGTCCGGCCCAGTCGGTGCTGCTCCTCGGCCAATCGGCGCATGCAGTTTTCAACGATGATCACGGCGCCGTCGACAATGAGGCCGAAGTCCAAGGCGCCGAGGCTCATGAGGTTGGCGCTCACCTTGTTTGAAACCATTCCGGTGATGGTGAACAGCATCGCGAGCGGAATGACCATCGCGGTAAGCAAGGCGGCACGAATGTTTCCCAGGAAGAAAAACAGAATCACGATAACGAGCAGCGCCCCCTCGACGAGGTTCTTAGTCACGGTGGCGATAGTCTTGTCCACCAGAACCGTACGGTCATAGACCGTCCGGGCGACGATTCCCTCTGGCAGCGTGCGGTTGATCTCCTCCATTCTTTGAGCGACGTTGTGAGACACGGATCGGCTGTTTTCGCCCATCAGCATGAAGACGGTGCCGAGTACGACCTCCTGGCCATTCTCCGTTGCCGCCCCCGTTCGGAGTTCCTTCCCCAGTAACACGTCGGCGACATCATCGACGTGAATCGGAATGCCGCGATGGGTGCCGACAACGATCTGGCGAATATCGTCGAGCGTCGTGACCTGCCCCGGCGAGCGGACGAGATACTGCTCGCCGCTTCGCTCGATATAACCCGCGCCGGCATTGGCATTGTTTCGAGCGAGGGCTTCGAGCACGTTGTGAAACGTCAAGCGATAGGCAAGCAACCTGTCCGGGTCGGGGGTGACGTGAAACTGCTTTTCGTAGCCGCCGATCGTATTGACCTCGGTGACGCCGGATACATTTCGAAGCTGTGGCTTGATGATCCAGTCCTGGATCGTGCGGAGGTCCATCTCGGTGTAGGGCGCGTCGTCCGGCTTGGTTGCGCCGGGATTGGCCTCCACCGTGTACATGAAAATCTCGCCAAGGCCGGTGGCGATCGGACCCATCACCGGTTCGATGCCCGGCGGCAGTTTGCCCTTGGCTTCCTGGATGCGCTCGTTGATGAGTTGACGGCCGAAATAGATGTCGGTTCCGTCCTTGAAAATGACCGTGACCTGCGACAATCCATAACGCGAAAGCGAGCGCGTTTCTTCGAGGCTAGGCAATCCAGCCATGACGGTTTCGATCGGAAACGTGACGCGTTGCTCAACCTCCAGCGGAGAAAAGCCCGGCGCCTCGGTATTGATCTGGACCTGAACGTTGGTGATATCCGGCACGGCGTCGATGGGCAGCTTCTGGAAGTCATAGATGCCCAGGCCGGAAATGCCGAGCGTGGCCAGTAGGATGATCCACCGCTGGCGAATCGAGAATTGCAGGATGCGTTCAAGCATGTTGGATCACTTTCATGTTCGCCCCATGTCGGTTTTGCTCACGTCGTGGCCGACTCCGAATAGTCCATGCCCGGATCGGGTTCGATGCCAAGACTATCCATCAATCGATTGCTGTAATTGAAGTACGCTGCCAACTGGGCGATATCGACGATATCCTCGTCGCGAAAGCCTGCCTCGCGTAAACGCTGAACGTCGGTGGCGCACATCCGGTCGGGGGTGGTGGTCGTCTTGACGGCAAAGTCGAGCATTGCCCGAGTTGCGGCATCGAGCGCCAACTGCCGGTAATCTTTCTGAAGCGTCTTAACCTTCGTATCATCCTGGACCTCGGCACGGAGGTCCGCTTCATGGCTGGCCACTCAGTACAGGCAGCCATTGACCTTGGATACGACGGTCGCGATGAGATAACGCTGAAGCCGCGTGAGTCCGCCCGGGCTGTCCATGAGATGACGGTACATCTGCCGTCCAAGCACCATCGTCTCCGGGCGAAGGCTTTGTATCCTTACGAGATTCATGACGTATCCGAACTTCGCACGACTCTCCTGGTAGATCGTCCCGAGCACGCCCTGGGCATCCTTCTCTTCAACGGTCCGTATCCAACTCATCTGTGTTTCTCCTTGTCAATGGTCGTGGGTCGCTCCCGATTTTCCGACATCGGCCTTGAGAATGAAGCTGTTCTTCGCGGCATACCGTTCGCCCGGCGACAAGCCACTGAGCACCTCCACCCACTGGCTGTCTCTGCGTCCGAGTTCCAATGGCCGTGCCTCAAAAATGTCGCCGTAGTTGACGAAGACCACCGACCAATCGCGGAGGGTCTGGATCGCATCGACCGATACGGCGATGGGTACATTGGTCTCGTTGCCAAGAGTTTCCGCCGAGACGAACAGCCCCGGTCGCCAGACGCCATCGGAATTGGGTAGATCGACGATCGCCTTGGCGCTGCGGGTCTCCTCACCGACGATGGGACTGACGTACCAGATTCGTCCGGTGGCCTCTCGGCCGACGGACTTGGATCGGATGATGACGGACTGGCCTGCGCTCACACGAGACACGTCGTCGGCATAGACCATGATCTCGACCCAGACCGATGAAAGGTCGGCAATCATGAATACATCCGCATCGGCCTTCACTGCCTCGCCGAGGGTGATGTGCTTTTCGATAATCTGGCCGTCGATCGGGGCCTTGATGTCGAAACGGGTCAGCAAGCCCACAGGAAGCGGCGAGCGAACTTTGAAGGGCACGACCTCGCCTCCGGGCTCCTTGGCGAGCAGTTCGAGGTCTTCCCGAGAGAGGCCGAGCGAAAGGAGCTTTTGGGCGGCAACCTGCTTGGCGATCTCCGACTCCTCCAGCGCGTGGCGAGTGGTGTGGTACTCTTGATCCGGTGTGATCTTCTGCTTCCACAGCTCCACGGTTCGAACGAAGGCGAGTTGTGCGTATTCGTGTTTGTGGACGGCCTCGACGTATTCGCTTGTCGCCTCAGCGAATTCTCGACTCTCAATGCTGGCGAGGACTTCACCGGCCTTGACGTGATCACCTAGATTCTTGTTCACACTTGTAGTTACCCCTGCCAACCGAGGCACCACATGGGCCAGTCGATTCGTGTTTAAGGCGATCTGGCCGGGCAGGCCGAGCGACGACTTGATCGTGGCCGGCCCGGCGGTCTGAATCTCGATTCCGGCCTCTTTCACCATCTGCGTTGTGAGAGTCACCCGGCCTTCGTAGGTCGAGTATTCCCAACGATGTGATTTGCCGGCGTGTTTGGCCTCGACCTCAACGTCAAACGAGTGTGGCTCCTCGACGGTCTTGTCGCCTTTTAGGTAGTCGGCGTCCTTGGCAAAAGAAAACTCGTCCACGCGTCCGCCGAGCCGATGAAGCTTCATTGAAAGGTTGATCTGCTCCGGCGGGACGGGCTTTCCAGAATCGGAGGCGTAAACGCGAAACTGCGGCGGCACACCGCGCTCGAAGATGGTGACTTCGACAGCAAAGTCGCCATCGGCCAGCATACGGCCGCCGTGCGGTCCTTTTGCGGCCTCTTCGTCGTGCCCCGAGTGATCTTCCGTGTGTCCGTGGTCGTCGCCTGCTTTATGTTGATGAGCATCGTTTCTGACGGACTGCACATCCGATCGGAGGATATACACGCCGCCAGCGACGCCGATGACAAGCACGACCAACAGAGGAAGAACGCGACCTGTTCTCGTGAGTATTTTCATGACCTTCATTCCAGCCAAGTGGATTTCACTCAAAACAAGAAAGCGGCAAGCAGGCTCCGCGCAAAGGCGGCTGCGAAGCCGATGAGTTGAACCGCTTCATCGCCCAACGCGGCGCCGACCGAATCGACGAGGCTTTGTTGCTCATCCGGCGTGCAGCCTATATGCAGGAATAGACTGGCTGGCATCGAGAACAGCCAAGCTCGCCTGCGGTGTCGCGATGAAGTAGTCGTGCCGTTCACGGTTGTACCTCCGAGCTTGATTGTGCCGGTGTTCGTTCCTGCGTCGGTTTGGCATCCTGATCCGTCGTCGGCTGAGATGCGGTTGTCGCCTTCGACAACAGGACGGTCGCGGGACGCCCGGTGATCCGCTCCAGATCCGCGATGGTTACAGCGGCGGTCCGCAGCGCATCTATCGCGATTCGACGCGTCGCCAAGAGTGTTCGTTGGGCCTCAAGAACGGTAACGATAGAAGTCTTGCCCGCTTGGTAAGATGTATCCGACAGGTCCAGACTCTTCTGCGCCTGTGGCACAATTTGCGTTTCATAAAAGCGAGCGACTTCCCATGCGGTCATCGCCCGATCAACCGCTTGTCGTGTCTCCTGCACGACAGATCGTTCAATCGCGTCGAGTTGCCTCAAAGCCTGCTGGTAGGCGTATTCTGCTTTTGCGATTTGAGCTTGGTTCTGATCGAAGATCGGAAGGGTCATTGTTAGCGCCGGTCCCAGTATGGAGTCGATCTCCTGACGCCGTTCTTGATTCCGTTGACCGCGAGATTGAATGTCTGGGGCGGTTAACGATCCCGCAGCGACGGACGAACGAGCGGTATCGGCAAGGATGTTTCGGCCCGGAAGTGCCCGCCGTTCAGTCCTTTCCAGGAAGGGGCCAACCTCGATGTTGGGAAACACCTGGAGGTATTCTTCGCGAACTCGCTCCTCCGCGACCGACGTGGCCTGCCGCGCGGCCTTGAGGTCCAGACGCGCCGAGAGCGCAACTTCGACGACTTGGTCCGGGGACAAGCTCGATTCCGGCGGCTGCGGAAGAGGGTCGGTCAAGTTCAGATCCTCGGCCTTGATTGTTAGGCCGAGAAGTGTCGCCAGCCGTCGTCGCGCGGTGCCAACGTCCAGGCGAGCCGTGCGTACTTCCAATTCTGCGTTCAGTGCTGGGCTTCGCGCCAAATTCACGTCGAGTTCACCGACAGCACCGGCCTTTTGACGTGCCAAGGTGGCCTTCAGCAGCCCTTGGGCGACATCAAGGTTTTCTTTCACGATCGAAAGGTTTCGGTCGGCGGCAACGGCGGCGAAGTAGGCTGCCTTCGCGTCGGCTGCGAGCTGAGTGCCCTCGCGGGCAATCGTGAGAACGGTTTCTGTCAGCGTGCCCTCGGCAACCCTCCTGCGAACTGGAACCTGCCACAGGTCCACGATATTTTGAGCCAAGCTCGCCTGAAGATTGCTACGCCCGCCGCCCTCGGGGAACTGGAGAGAGAACGCCAATGAGGGATTCGAGAAAAGACCGGACTGAACCAAGTCGGCCCGCGCCATTCCGATGCGAAAGAACGCCGCCTGAAGCGTCGGATTGTTGAGGAGCGCGATGCGTACTGAGTCTTCGGCTGTCATCCCGTTGCCAAGAAGCTCGGAAACCATTTGCCGCGCTCGCGCATCATCGGTTGGGTCGTAAACCGCGGCCTGCCCCGTCGCCGCGATGACTTCGGTGGCGGCCCGCCGGTAATCTGCGCTCGGGTTTACCTGCGCGCAGCCGGTCGGAATCAACATCACGAGATTCAAACCGATTCGCAGCGGCGTTCTTTTCGACATTCGCGGTGGTCCTATCGTTCCAATGAACCGGCAATTCGATCGCTGGCGATGCGAAGGGGACGTGCGTGACGCAATTGCGCGCACGGAGACCCTGACGCGGAATCAAAACGAAAGGGATCAGATCAGAAGGGAATTACTGCTCAGCAGAATGCTGGAGATGACCCGCTCGCCGCGTGGGATTGATGAACCCGGAGGGCGAGATTTCGTCGGTACGGCCAATCGCGAGTAGATATCGAGCACGGCCAACGTGTTGGCCGAATCCAATTCGATCGGCAAATGATCCAAGACAGTACGCGAATTATTCGTTGCCCGGACCGTGAGGCTTTCACCGAAAACGAGGAGCAGCGATCCGCAGTCCTCGCTGTGTTCCGTCACATCGACGTGAGGTAACGAAAGGGGGCCTTGCTGCCCATGCTCAAGATCGTGCAATGCCGCGTGCTCATCTTTCACCTGGCTGAAATCTGAGCCGCTGACGGCATGAAAATGGCGGCCCTCCGAGCCGTGGTCGTGAAATAGAACGGCGCCGATCCCGGCTGGTCTAAAGGCCAGAAGTGGAGCCAGCAAGCATACGAAGAGTGCTCGCGCGGGTTGCGTTGCCGTGTTGGTCCCGAGTACCCCGAACATCACTCGTTGATGCTATGGGGCTACCGGGCGATTGTCCAGGAGCCGCTCTAACAGGCAACACTTGCACTCAACCGGGAGCTTTATGCAGGTGGCAGCACTGAGGGGTTGCGGGGGCGGGAGAACTGCGACGGCCAACGGTTGTTGAACCGTCGGAAACTGCCCTCAACCTGCCCTCAAAACGCATCACGACACGGTAAGAAACCGTGTAGGAACAGGACATCTGCGAGACGAGCGAAGTCGTTGTCGTTTCGCAAGTTCGGCGATAAAGTGAGCATTCGGAAGAGGTTGGTAAATCGGGGCAGATTGAATCCCTCCCTTTCCGTTATTGTTTCGAGGCAGTTCACAAGCTCTTGAAACTCCCGTTGCAAAGCTTCTCAATCATAGACTTCCCGTTTGCCCTCAAACTGCCCTCAGAGCGCGAATCGGAATCGGCCCGAAGAGTGAGCGACTCGGCACTTGTCCGTCGAGGGCTCTGGCACTTCGCAGAACAAGGGGATGAGGATGCCGCACGGAAACGTGTCTTGACACCACTTCGTCAGGGCACTCGAAGGGCGAGCAGGGGCGCGGATCATTGACACCTGTGATGGTTCATGTCGCTCGCGACGATTCAGAGCGTACGGCGATCCGGGCGACGATCGCGATGTCCTTGGGTATCCTGCAGGGTCCTTTGCGGCGCAGTATTGGCAGTTTCGCTCCGGGTTTTCGGAAGGAGGCGGTATAATGGCGACTCGTGGACACAACGCTCCTCACAACCGGCGAGCAGGAAAAGCTGGCGAGCCACAGTGAATCGCAGGCCAAGACACAAACATTCCCGCGGGTGGCTGGATACCATGTAATCAGGTCGCTCGGGCATGGTGGGCAAGGGTATGTGTTTCAGGCGATTCGCGGGGCCGACGGCCTCAAAGTCGCCATCAAGTTCATATTGCCGAGCCACGGTCATGACAGTCGCGCACGCGCCATTTTCGAGAAGGAAAGGCAAACCCTTGAATTGCTGAAGCATCGCAGCGTTGTCCGCGTGGTCGACCAGGGGAGCCTGGAATCCGGCGAACTTTGGTTCGCGGCGGAATACATCGACGGCGTGCCGGTCAATGAGTATGTGCATGCCCTTGACCGAGCGGCCTTGGCAGAGAAAAGTTCATCCTCCCGTCCTGAGTTCCCTTTGAAAAAAGTCCTGGAACTCTTTGTGCAGATCTGCGAGGCCGTAGAGGCGGCTCATCGTGCAGGTGTGATACATCGCGACCTCAAGCCGGCCAATATCCTCGTCGACGTTGATGGCGTTCCGCACGTCCTCGATTTCGGCATCGCTCGCAGCCCGTGGCACGGCAGCCCGGACGCCGCCAGTATGACGGGCGAATTCATGGGCTCGCTGGTTTGGAGTTCACCCGAACAGCTCGAAGCGCGGCCATCGCTGATCGATGTTCGGACCGATGTTTATTCCATCGGCATGATGCTCTATTACGCGATGACTGGGGCCTTCCCCTTTGACACGAATCAGGAGACGCTGCTTCCCGTAGAAATTCGGACGGCTAAGATAATTCCCCCGCGAGAGATCCGCTCCTTCATCGATGCCGACTTACAGACCATCGTCCTGACTGCCATTGCGAGGGACAAGAATCGTCGCTATTCAACCGTCGAAGCACTTCGCAACGATATCCTGCTTTACCAGGCCGGTCGGCCCATCACTGCCCGTCCGCCGAGCCGCATGTATAAGCTGACCAAGTTCGTTGCCCGCAATCGCGTGCTGGCGGCATCCATCGTGTTCGGCATAGCCCTCACCGCGGCCTACCTCGTCAGCGTGACGCACCTGTATCGCAGGGCCGAGGCGAATGCCGCGGACGCTCGCACCAAGTTCCGCGCCGCACGCGACATGCTCGACTTCACCCTTTCTCAAATCGATACGGAACTGACCAAGTTCGCCGGGGCCTCCAGCCTGCGGCGGAGTCTGCTGGAAAAGGCCTATTTCCAGCTGGAGGCATTCCTGGAGGAAAAGAACGATGACCCGCAGCTTCAGGCCGACCTCGCCAAGACGCATACGCGACTTGCCGACATCGCTCAGTCGCTGGGGCGACCGGAAAAAGCCGCGAGCGCAGCAGCGGCCGCACTGGACCTCCGGCGCAAGCTGGCTGCCCCCAACTCCGCCGATGCCGAAGCACAAGCCCACCTGTCGATCGCCCTGGTGCGAGTAGGGGACATCGCCGTTGCACGAGGCGATTCACGACGCGGCCACGAACTGTACGAACAGGCGCTGGTGATCGACGAGGGCCTCGTCGCTCGGGAACCGGACAAGGCCAAGTGGCTTGAACAGTTGAGCTGGAGCTATGACCGGCTTTGCTGGGCGGCGATCTTAAACCAAGATTGGCCGCACGCGGCGAACCTCCATGAAAAGCGGCTGAAACTGGCACGGCGCCTTTTCGAGATCGACCACGCGAGCACTGTGCACAGGAAGAATTTGCTGGCGGCCCTATTACAGACCGGAACGACGAACACGCTCGGCCCGCCAGCGGAGGGTCCGACACTAGTCGAGCGTGCCGCGGAGGCGGATCCGCTTCTCGCGAGTCTGCTCGCCGTAGAGCCGGACAATCCAGATTATTTGGCCCATGCCTATACCCTGCACATGCTTCGTGCAGAAATAGCGAAACAGGAGGCACGGCTGGCCGATGCGCGGTCCTCGACGCTGGAAGCGGTCGCCATCGCAAATCGCATTCTGGCCGCCGAACCAGAAAATCGCGATTGGGGCGGGAGACGAATCGTTGCATTCCGCGAGCTTGGTTCCTACGCGCTGAATGAGTCCGAGTATGGAGCAGCACGGGATTTGTATTCACAGGCCCTGGATCAAGCAACGACTCTCGGCAGTCGGCTTCCGGCGGACGTGAACCTCACCACCCTACAGGGCGATGCGAGGATCGAGCTTGCGAAAACTCTTTGGCGCGAGAGCCGCACGGACGAGGCCCACACGCAATTTGCCGAAGCGATTCGCTTGTTCAAACAGTGCGTCGCCCACCCGGGCGCCGAACCGGGCCACTACGGCCTGCTGGCCGAATGGCTGGCGACGTGTCCGGTCGAGGAGCTGCGCGAACCCGTCTTGGCGATAGAACTCGCGCAAAAAGCCGTCGAACGCTCCCTCCGCCATTCGCCAACCCTACTTCTTGTCCTTGCCATCACCCAGCGAGAAAGCGGCCAGATTTCACAGGCCCGGCGGACGGCGGAGGAGGCCCTCGCCCTGCTGCGGCCCGTCCCAACTCCCATGCGGAAACAAATCGAAGACCTGCTCGCTACGCTTCCCGAGCAGTAGTGACCACACACCCCGGCTGTGAATTGCTCATAGATTCGCGTCTACGAGTCGCAGTTCAGGTCCCGCTCAAAAAATAATCTGAATTCCGACAAAGATTCGCCAGCCTCCGCGCTATATGGGGCCGATGGCGGATGGTCTGCCAGTACATGTGGGATACACAAATCGGCGAACCCGTCGAATTGCTAACTGATGGCGCCAGCAAGAGATGCAGCCCGCAACCCCCGCTGGCCGCCGCTATTTAGCGAGCGGCAATGGAAGCGACTCGTTGGGCGATTGCGTCTAACGCGCCGCCAGTCACAGGTGGCCGAGTGTCTCTGCCGCGACCTGAAAGCCGGAACGATCGCCCGCGAGCTGTCACTCTCGCTTGATTCGGTCCGCCATCACTCCAAGGAGCTGTTCATAAAGCTGTCGGTCAACACGCGACTAGGTGTGGTGCTATGCCTGCTGCATGACAGTCGCGGAAGGAAGCAGGCCACGTAAGCGTGTCGGAGCGAACGGTGCGACCTACATGAACATGTAGCTTGAAAGTGACACGGGTACCTTGATACTCTCAGCGTCGTACCGCAAGCTCGTCCACTGAAACCAGTTTGAGGTTCCCAAATTCTACAAGCGTTTAATCTTAGCAACGGGATGTAAGGAGGATAGATCTATGGCGCGAAGCACCACCTTATTGAACATCATTAGCTGTGTAATCGCAACCAGTTTTTTCTGTTCCTGCGGGGTTGAGCCAGTTCCCAGTCCATCTGTTCCGCAAATTCTCGACGAGTCCATTCCTCAGAACCGCACTGTTGAAATGCGAATTGACACCACCGCTCAACCGCAGCCGAGCGACCAGGCCGTTCCGCAACCGGAACCTTCCTACATCACGAGGTGTAAGGTGATTGCAAAAAGCGGAGATCAGGGAATCACGTCGATCCACCGTTTTCCCTCAGTTAATGATCATGGTGTAGTCGCATTTGCTGCTGCGTATCAAAATCCGGGGCTCAATGTGGTGTCTGACAACTTGTTCTCCTACGATCCTTCGTCCCCATCATCGCCCCCTCTGCGACAACTATGCAAGGACGGATTCGCCTTGCAGAACTCTCAATCATCGACGCCGTGGCAGACCTTTACACCAAGGATTCAGATCAACAATTCAGGGGAGGTTGTAACAAGGAGGTATCTTACCGCGCGTGTTCAGATAGGGTTTCCGTTCGGTCAAATCCTAGATATGCCACTGACGTATATCGAAGGTTGGGATGCCAATCTGGCCTTGCCCCACCAAGATCAAAATGGAGTTCTTCATATCCCTGACCAATTCGCTGGTGGCGATGCCGGCATCGGGCCTGCATGGGTCTTTCTTTTTTTCCTTAATCCAATTTCTGCGGGAAGTCTTCCAACGCCGTTCGTGCCATTGTCGCCTTATGCTGGCCTACAGCCGCATTTTAGTATTAACAATCTTGGACAATGTGTTTTTGTCGGACTCACCCAGTCGTTTCAGAATGTGCTTGCCACTCCTCTGGCCGCGCCGTATTTTTACTTCGAGCACATTCCGACGGGCGATACCACGCTCGAAAACCTTAATCCCGTCTTGGCCGATAACGAGACCCTCGTTCTCTTTGAACGGGAGGGCGGGACGGGCCATGTAAGGCTCTACACCTATGATCTGACCTCGCTCACGCCAATCGCTGAGGCACCGTACTATAGCACAGTGGGAACGAGACCAGGCCTTAGTGATGATGGTCAGCTGATTGTCTTCTGTGGCGACCTAACTCAGGTCGGCGCCGACGCTTTGCAGCCTGGTTACGCGGGGCCGGACCAGCCGATGCACCGACCTGGTCGTGGTGTTTTTGCGCGATTTGTCGATTCGCAGGGCAATGTGCGCGTGGTACGTGCCGCCGGCTTGAGGGAGAACGCCGTCGTTGATCCCGGTGAGTGGTATCAGGATACAAACTTCAACGGCATCTTCGATCCGCCGCCGGGCGGCAGCGAAACCGACGACGGCCCGATTTCAGCGTTTCACGTAGATGCTCGCGTCTGCGCTAACAATAACGGCTATGTCCTTTTTTTGGCAGACGATGCAGCCGGTAACAAGTCCGCCTTTCTTTGCCGTGTCAATCGCGAGAACATGCAATACCCGGTTTCCACGCCACTTAGGGTTTTGGGAATTGGAGATGCCGTCGCGGGATTGGACGGAGCCATCACCGATATCGACATATACGACTCCCTAAGCAATCGAGGTGACTCTGGCGATATTGTCCTGTGGTGCCGCACAGCGCTTGACCAGCAGGCGGTTATCGCAGCAGAGCTGATACGACAGCCGGTGATCTTTGTTCCAGGAAGTGGTGCCAGCTACCTCGAATCGGTTCCTTGTGGTCTCACGGCCGATGCCTCGATTTTATGGTTTGGAGGTCGTACGCTGATTGGACCTCCGCTTCCTTGCTGTGGAATCTGCGGTCTATCAATTTCCGAGCCATTTGTGATCGCAACAGACGTGGGGCGCACATTCTTAGGACAGCCGGTCTATAACGTGTTGATCGACACGGTGCTACATCAGCAAGGCTATCGAGAGTATATGGTTGATAAGATTCCCGGGCGGCGGACTCGCGCGGGTTGGGATATTTCGCAGGATATGCAACACCCGAATTTCTTCCCTTTCGCATATGATTGGAGGAAGAGCAATTATGCTACGGCCAACGACCTCCACGAATATGTCTTGGCTATTCAGGATGCCTATCGCCGCATCTATGATGACCCTGACCTGGATGTTAACGTCCAAATCATTGCCCACAGCATGGGTGGTTTGGTTGCCCGACGTTACCTACTCGACCACCCAGGAGAGAATGTTGTCTCGCGCTTGGTTACAATCGGCTCACCGTTCCTCGGTGCGCCGAAGGTCCCACTGATCCTCGAGCATGGTGAGTGGTTCAATGTTGAAAAATTCGGCTACGGGTGGCTTCCGCGAGCGCCAATTCGCGATGTCGTAGGCGGTTTTGCCGGAGCACACGAGCTAATTACGAGCCCTGCTTACTACCTCTTAGGGAGGGATTCCGAGTTGCCGCCATTTATTGAGGACGGATGGGATTTTAATAACAACGGCAATCCATTCGACACGTACGACTATGAGACGCTTAGAGCCACTCTTGATAGTAAGTATATTCCAAACCATCCAGGCACTACAAACGAATTGTTTCACCTTGTGGGACAGGACGATTGGCGAAGCGATTCGAGCGGCGTTGAACTTCTGCACGTCATCGGCGACGGAGCTTGCAATGACACGGTCGTCCAGGTGCGCGCTGCACTGCGGCGGAATAACCTTGGCTTCGAGCCACATCTCGAAGAGTCGAGAGGACGCGGTGATCAGACGGTTCCGCTGCTAAGTGCGACAAGAATCAACATCTTTGGCGACGACTTGAACGCACCGGGTGCAACCCTTTGCGTTCAGCGCGCAGGAATTCAGGGCAATACGGAGTCTGATGTTGAGCACACCGCACTAACTGGGAACAGAAACGTGCTACGTAATGCTACGCACTTCTTGTCCACCGGGGAAATCCTAGAATGCCAACCTGCTGCCCCCGCTATCAGACCCTCCCTGTACATTCGGCTTACGGGGGTGCCCGACCCGGTTATCTCGGATTCTGCTGGGCACACAGGGACGATAGTAGGACAAGCGGCACTCGCCGTTCCCCACGTGTCGCATAGTTTCATCGGCCCCAATAGCCACGACTTCGTGATGCCCGCGAATCAGACGTATACCGTGCAGTTCAGCGCACCTTCAACGTCAGTGGGGATACAGGTTCTCCTCGGGCAAGATGAGCGTTCGCCGGTCATAGCAACCCGATGGTTAGACCTGGCCCTCCCGCCATCGACTATTACGCGGCTTGTCGTGTCGGCGGACGGTGCTTCGACTCTTCTGAACGACGCTGACGCAGACGGTACGCCGGAAGCGCTAATCGCCCCATTCGCCGCTGTGTCTGGTGCCGCTGCGGCGGATTCTCAATCTCCCACGGTACGATTCTGCCGTTCAGTAGCTGGAACATCGCAGCTTGTGACCATCTATGCCAGCGACGTTGACTCGGGTGTGCATGACATCAACTACTCGGTTGATGGCGTACACATCGCCCCTTACACCGGGCCGTTCTCTATTGATCCAATCGTTACGACCGTTGTCTACGCCGACGCAACGGACAATGTCGGAAATCGTAGTAGTTTCATCGCAAACCGCGGCGAAGCACAGTTCGCATCAAACGTCACTACGATGATCGCCGTGGAGCGGGGGCCGATACGGTTTAGGCGACACACCCAGCGGTACGAGCAAGTCATTGTCATGAAGAACGTTTCCAGCATGGATATACCATGTGCGGCACCGGTATCATTGGTCCTGGATCGACTGTCGGCTGGTGTCGTCCTTTTCAACGCCACAGGAGTGACCACCGTTCGACAGCCACCTACGGGCAGCCCCTACGTCAACACCGACGCCGGAACGGATGGAATTTGGAAGTCCAGTGAGAAGTTCAGAATTACGTTGGAGTTTACAAATTCAACACAACAGCAGATTAGCTATACTCCGCGCGTGCTCGTCGGAGTGGGCGATCGCTAATGTCCAATGGGCTGCATGAGGAGTAACTGGTATCACCGTCTTGCAGAGTTCTTCACACCCGAAACCGAAGGAGTCCATATGTTTAGCTTGTTTGACTTGATCCTGATTGCCGCTATGGGGTGGTCGTCGGCCACTGGGGAGCCAGACCTGACGCTTATCACAAGCGGCGCTTTTCAGAACCCTTGTGTCCGGTCGTCGTGCTCGATGAGCTGCACCTTCCAGCTATCCTTCCAGCAACTTGGGCCAGCCAGCGTCCAATGGGGAGTCCCGCTCTCCGGGGCCGACCAACAAAGTACAGCCTTCATCCTTGGTGCAACTCAGCTGCTTCCGCCGCTCGGTCAGGAGTTCATCGTCGGGCGGATCTTCCTCGGGAACGGCGTCACGCGCCTCGGCACCGAACTGACATCGATCGAAGTGCTCTTCGTCGCGTTCGTGAACGAACTCGTACCGCCGCTGGTGCTGGGGTTCTACCGGGAGCCACTTTGCATAATCACAACGCCGAATAGCACAGGTGATCCAGTGAGAGATGGCGATGTGTATATTTTGCCCGAGGCACTGGGTGGTGGGATTGGCGTCCAGGTTCCAGAGCATGGGAGCGGAGTCTTACGGGTTCTTGGCGTACGATTTGTACCAACGCTGGCTAGCGCTACCGAGCCCAGGCAGCCGCCGGCGCTTGCTCCAGGGCGAGGCGACCAGCCTGATTGGACTATCCGAGTCACCGGAGTGGATGCCGAAGGCGATGCCCAACTGGTTTCAGTCAGGGATGTAAAGGTGGATATGCGCCCCGGGCAATGCCCGAACGACTTGAATCTTTCTCATCGATGTCGAAGGAACGGTCAGCAAAGGTTCGACGTAGCCCTTGTCGGGTCGGCGGACGTAGATCTCAACGCAATTGACCGGGAAACCGTTCAGATGGTGTTTGGAAATGGACGCCGCGTGAGACCTATTGGCTTCCAAATGCGTGATGAAAGTTCGGCTGCGAATTCTGCCGATCCTTGCGTCTGTGAGGAGCGTGCTCCGGATAATCTTCAGGATTTGGTATTGCAATTTGACGGGTCGGCGGTAGCCGGAGCTGCTTTCGCCCTCGGGGAGCCTTCGGGGGCGAGCGTACTTGTCGCGATCCAGGGTCGATTCAACGACGGGGGCTACTTCCAGGCAAGTGATTGCGTTCACCTGATCGACGGCGGTGGCTGCCAGGAAGGGGCGCGGGGATCTCAAACACCTGTTACGCCGTCACCGGGGTGAAAGACTGCCGGCTCGCGGGCCGCCGACCATCTGGACGGCCGGTTCTGAGGGTGTGCCACTCACGCAGGCAAGCCCCACGCGGCCGACTTCCGTTGAGCCGCGTTGTGCCCGCGGCACGAGCCCGATGTGAAGCTGGCCGAAGATGACGACTTGCCCGGCGTCGGCGGAGGTAACGTCGGAGCGCACCCTCCCTTTGAGCCGCGCCGGATTGAGCGTATATTGGATACGAAGAAAGCCATCGCCCAGCGCTATATGCGGGTATGGACAATGGCTTTCGACGCGAGCGGCGAATCGCTGTAGCGACATCCCCAATGCAAGTCGACATTTTTCCTACGACGCGAACTACCTTGCTTTTCCGCCTTTCTGACCCTAAAGCGAAGGCCTGGGACGAGTTCTTTGCTGTCTATGGCCCAGTGATCTACCGCATGGGCCTTCACCGCGGATTGCATGAACATGATGCCGAAGAAGTCGTTCAAGTTGTCATGCGGTATTTCTTCGCGTCGGTCGCCAAGGGGCGCTTCGATGCGGCACGCAGGCCGTTTCACCACTATTTGCGTCGGGCAACCAACAACGTGATTCGGCGCGTTAGAAACGGCGTGCCGGCGGTCGTTGCGGATGGATACCCGTTGGACGACCTGGCCAGCGACGACTTGTTACCGGATGCGGAATGGGAGCAGGCCGAACGCGAGGAGCGCTGGCAAGCATGCGTGGAACGGCTGCGAAACTCGTCGGTGGTCTCGCCACGGGACATGGAGGCGTTTGAGTCATACGTCCTCCGCTGCCAGCCTGCTGAGGCCGTCGCCAAGCGGCTAGGCATCACCAAGGGTCGCCTCTACACGATCAAGCACGAGCAGATCCAGCGGCTGCGAATAATCCGTGAACAACTCGATGCTGAACAAGGGGAGGCGTAACGATGCGATCAGATCCATGTCCGTCGGCTGAGGACCTGGAAGCGCTTGTAGTCGGCACAAGCTCCGATCCGGCGATCCATGAGCACATGGCATCTTGCCCGCGTTGCAGCGAGACTCTACGAACCCTCCACGCCAATGCTGAGTTGGTGAAGGATCTTCGAGCGGCCGACAAGGCGGGCGTGAGCGCCGCCACGAGGAAACGCCTATTGGCCATCTGCCGTCACGCCGCAGCCGAAGCGATGAAGTGAGCAGCCGGACGCACTCGGGACCCGGCTTCATCGCTCGTCGCGAGCGTCACACCCGTTGTTCAGAGTCGGTGCAAGCGACTGAATCATCATCACGATGGATTGCCTAACCGCCTCAGGCAACCTGAACCAGGAGGCAAGCAATTCGCGTGAGTCCGGTGAAAGAGCGCCAAGCAGAACGCCAAGACATTTTCGCAGATCATCGCAAGTCGTTGCATCGCCGGAGTTTGGGGAATGGTCACAGCGGTTTAGGAAACCGTTGCTCTATCCAACTGAGCTACGGGCGCTCTGCCTCAGATTCTAAAGAGTGTAGTTCAGGGAGGTCAAAACAGGGAGCGGCGCTCATGGCTCCGTCCAGGTGACCATCCCGCCCTCGGGTCCAACCATCATCGGTCGTCGCGAGGCGAAAACTCTATTGCCCCTCCGCCCAATTTCGATCGATCGCGGCTTGATCGACACAATCCACAACGACTGCTTGCGTGCCGTCACATGCAATCCATCGAATGTGGTGATGGAGCGATAAGCCCCTGGCCAGATTTGCAGGACCCGGCGATCGTCCATCGTGACGACATCGGGCGACATCTTATGGTGCCGAGGGATCAAGGTATCGATGTCGTCTGGCAGCATGCAAAGGATCGCCCCGCCCCGGACAAAGAGTGGCATCCGCTCCAGCGGCGCATAGACCTTAAGCGTTTGACCGCCCTTGTGCGACGCGCCGGACCAATAGTCGATCCACCCAGCGCCGTCGGAGTTTCGGGGCAGATAAACTGACCGATATGTACCGGGCTGATACATCGGCGCGACGAGCAGATCGGGGCCAAACAAGTATTGATACCGATGAGCCGCTGCCTCGGCATCGTTCGGAAATGCCAGAACCATGGGTCGGATGATCGGCATGCCGGTCTTCGCGGCCTCGTGCGCGGCGTCGTAGATGTACGGAAAGAGCGATGTATGCAGCTTCGCGAACGTGCGATAGATGTCGAGCGTCTGCTTATCAAAATCCCACGGGCCGAGGTTGCTGGTCATGTGGACCTGCATGAGCGGCGACAGCGCCCCGAACTGCGTCCAGCGGATGAAGAGTTCTTTCGAGGGCGTGCCGATGTAGCCGGCAATGTCGTGGCCCCAGAAAGGAATGCCGGACAGCGCGGCATTTTGACCGGCGAGAATGGCTGTGGGTAATCCGTTTTCAAAGGAAAAACTGGCCTCGTTATCGCCAGCCCAGCAAAACGGCTGTGCCTGCGTGCCGGTGAAACCGCAACGGGCAAAAAGTACGCCATCACCGTCGAGTTTCCTGTCGATGTACTCCTGCGCTGCCTTGAGGTACAGCGATGCGTATCGGTTTTTCATTTCCGCCGCGGGTGTGCCGTCGTGGAAGACGGCGTCCTGCACGAAGTTCCCCTCGCCATCGTCGCACTTAATGGCCCGCAAGCCCCAATGTCGGGCCTGGTCGATTTGTTCATGCCACCATGTGACAGCGGCGGGGTTGGTAAAATCGAGGAGCCCGCCGCGGCCTTTCCACCAATCGACGATCATGGGTTTGCCGTCGGGCTGTTTGACGAGAAAGCCCCGCTCGACGGCCTGCGCAAAATTGCGGCTCGGCCCCTTGTCGATGCCGGGCATATCCAGCAGATTTTCGCTATTGATCATCGGCGTCAGCCACAAGCACGGATAAAAACCCAACTCACGAATTCGGCGAAACATTGCTTCCGGTTCGGTAAATTGAGTCTCGTTCAGCCGAAAATCGTTGTAGCCCGTCTCCCACGGGCTATCCAGAACGATGACGGAGCCAGGCAGGTCGTGTTTCCGCGTCAGCTCGGCGTCGTCCAATACTTCCCTTCGGTTGTTGTGGACGTTGCGGCTCTTCCACGGCGCGAACGACCACGCCGGCGGCACGCGCGGCCGGCCGGTCAGCCGCGTGAACTCGGCCAGCATCGCCGCCATATCCGGGCCGTCGATGAGTACCAGCCGAATTTTCGACGCGCGGTACTTCATCAACACGCGATCGCGCTCCGTCGCGTTCATATCGAACGTGCCCGCCGCGGAGTGGTCGAGCCATGCCGCGTAACCGCGCGTGCTCATGAAAAACGGGACGGGTTTATATGTGCAGGTGCCCTTGTCCTCCGGCCGGTCGATGCTGACCATCGGGAGGATCAGCCCCTTGTGATTGAGCGACGTGAACCGCTCCCCGCACCCGAAGTAAGCTGAATTGTCCTCGATTGAAACGATGAAATCATGGGGCGTGCCGTCGAGCGACTTCCAAGTGATGGCCGCAGAGGCTGAGCTGATTGAATCAAGCTCGATGGTGATGTCTGAAGAATCCGTTCGCCGCTGACCATCAAATTCGATCGGCGGTAACGTCAATTCGTCGCGCTGGCGTCCCTCACGATCGTAGAATTTGGCCCTTATTCGCCCCGATTCTGCATCAAGGCGAACTTCGACACGGTTCTTCGACAGCGGTTCGTCAGCCCGCAGCGCCACCGCCGTTAGCAGGCCCACAAGGAAAATCAATCCGATCCGCTCGTTTAGAGGTCCTCGGCGACCCATGAACTGTGAGTTAACGCCCATTTCCATAACCGCTCCCAAAAAACGCCGAGATGATTATCCTAACGGTAGTTACGGACGTTCGGTGGGTTCCTGCCGACTTTTTCAAGAACCCGGGCGTGAAACACTTCTGAATTTGGGCTACGATAGGAGGTACACCCCTGCGAATTTCAAAGCGGGAGGGGCAGCCCGCCGATGAGGGGGAGGAACGGGCGGCGAGGGGAGATTTCCGTTTTTCATGGTTACGTCTTTCATTCTAACAGACCGGAAAGTGAATTCCCGGCAGCGGCCGGCTCGGGTTTTTGGGAGGGCGGCCATTGCTGCGTTCGTACTGGGTGGGCTCTGGCTCACTCCTTCTCGGCTCCTTGCCGCCATCAGCGAATCGCAGGTTCTGGTCGTCTACAACTCCGCGGCAACCGACGCGACGACGCTTAAAGATGCCTACCTCGCCGCACATCCGGGAATCCCCGCGGCAAATGTGGTGAATCTCAACAATGCGGCACTGAATGTCGCCGACCTCACCTCGGCAAACTTCGTGACGCTCGTTCGCGACCAGATCCGGAGCTATCTTCTGGCCGCCGGCCCTCCGGCACCGGCCGACATTGTCGCCATCGTGCTCATCCGGCCGTTTCCCCATCGCATCCGGGATACGGACAATGCGCTCGTCGGCGATAACCCTGGCATTGCCGATGACGAGCTGCTCGCGGGGGACTCGAACAACGCATCGGTCGACGCCGAACTCGTGTTATTGTGGCAGGATCTCATCACCGGTGAGGCGGGCGGCACGATGGACAGCAAGTCCGACAACATGATCGACAACCCCTACCATCAACTGAGCAGTCAGATCGGTGCTTTCTCGCGCGTGAACATCCAGACCGCCAAGACGTTTTTGTCGACCGCCGCCGTGTATTGGCGGCTCGGCGGGACGGGCGCGACCCTGCTCACGCCGGGCGACATGTACCTGGTGTGTCGGATTGACGGCAACTCGCTCGCCGACGCCGTGGCGACGATTGATCGCGCCGAGGACCTTTACGTCAACCAGGCGACCACGCGTATTCTGCTGGACGAATTCAACGTTGCGACCAATCAGGATCTCGACGACGACGGCCTGCTTTCCAACGACGCGACGGATCGCTTCTGGGCAGGGGATGACTACGAAGAGACCACCACAGCGTTGCAGGCGGCTGGTTGGGACGTCCGCTACGACGGCACGGCCGAATTCATCGACAGTACACAGGAAACGAATTTCCTGATCGGCTATGCATCCTACGGAGGGAACCACAGCCTCAGTGGTCTCGGCGAAAGTCCCCCGGGCGGGGCCGCCTACATCGATAACTACAATTTCGCCCCCGGGGCAATGTTTAACACCGTGGAGTCCTACAACGGACGGGCGCTGAATGGGCTGACGACGTTTTTCAACCAGGAACAGGTCGCCGACTTCGTCTCGGCGGGCGGGACTTTTGCCATCGGCATGGTTTGGGAACCATTCACCTTTACCCTGCCGGACAACGAATTCATGATGACGGGCATGTTGGTGAACGGCCTGACGTGGGGGGAGGCGGCGTATACCTCGATTCCGGCGCTGAGCTGGCACCACGTCGTGCTCGGCGATCCTCTGGGAAAGACGACCATTCTTAACGACCCCGGCCTGCCCAAGGGCGACTTGAATGGCGACACCCGCGTGGACGGACTGGATATTGCCTGGTACACCGATCTTGTCGTCCACGGCCCGGCGAATTACCACGCCACATTTCCAACGCTCGATCCCATTGCGCGCGGAGATTTCACCGGCGACCAAATCGTCGATCTGGCGGACGCGCCGCAATTTATCAATGCGCTTCTGCCGCCCTAAAACGGGCAAGCGAGCTCCTCAAAGTCAGCGTATCCCCCACTGACCCTGCTGATTGAAAAAGCGATCGTTAGGTCCGGCGCTTCGCTAATTCGATCAATTCAGAAGCAATATCCTCCGCCGCGTGCGTCCGCCCCAAAGCGGCCGAGGCCTGCGCCATCTTGCTCCGCCGCAAGTCCGACTTCATCAGATCGCGCAGCGCATCCCGCAGCCGCCGGGCATTGTCCTTGGGATTGTTTTTATCCTGCACGACGAGGGCGGCGCGTGATTCCTCCAGAATTTTCGCGTTGGCGAGTTGGTGCTGCTTCTTGTCAAACGGGTACGGCACCAGAACCGCGGGAATGCCCATGGCCGTGATTTCCGCCAGCGTCGACGCCCCGGCCCGGGAGACCACGATGTCGGCCGAGGCCATCGCCAGCGCCATGTGATCGGTATACGCCAGCGTCCGCGCCTCGACGCCCGCCTCCTTGTACTTGGCGCGGCACGTTTCCAAATCCGCCTCGCCCGTCAGATGGATAATCTGCCATTGCGACGCCACGCGCCATAGATCGAACATCTCCATGCAGGCGGCATTGATCGACCGCGCGCCCTGTGAGGCGCCCGTAATCAACAGGGTCGGGCGGTCTTCGTCGATCTTAAAAGCGCGGCTTCCGGCCTTGCGCGTCGCCGCCGCGAATTCCGGCCGAATCGGGCAACCGGTCACTTTGATTTCGTGTACCTTCGGGAAGTGTTCGACCGTCTCGTGCCACTGCACGAACACACAATGGACCTTGGGGGCGAGATTGCGATTGGCCCGACCGGGCAGGGCGTCGGGGTTAAAGAGTGCCGTGGGGATTCCCAACTTCGCGGCGGCAACAATCGGCGGTCCGGCTGCGTACCCGCCCAGACCCAGCACCGCGACGGGTTTTCGTTCCGAAAACCGCCCGCGGGCCGCACGGACGGATTGTTGCCACGACAGCAAAAATTTCGGCCAGCGCCAGAACTTAGCCGGAAACGGCTGGACGCTTTGTTGCACAAGTTCGTAGGCACAGGCGGACACCAGCTTGTGGTCGATCGGCCGCCGCGTCCCGAAGACCGTCACTTCGAAATCGGGCTGGACGTTCTGGATGGCCTGCGCGACGGCCAGGCCGGGATAAAGATGCCCGCCGGTTCCCCCGCCGGCGATGACAAACCAGGGTCGAGCCATGAACGACTAGTGTGCGAGGGTTCCGTGAAACGGCAAGCCCAATTCAAGCGCCGTGGGTGGTCGAGACAGAGCCGGCGCGGTGACCGCCACATCGCCCCGATTCCGGGCGACATTGACCAGCAATCCGACGAGAACCGCGAAGAGAATAACTCCAGACCCCCCCGCCGAAACGAACGGTAGGCCGATCCCCTTCGTCGGAACGGAGACCGTCACCACGGCGACATTCATGGCCGCCTGGAAGCCGATGGTCAGCGTCGCGCCGAGGGCGATCAGCCGTCCGAACTCGCTGGAGGCCCGGAGCATGGCAATTCGGCCGTTCCACAACAGGATGGCGAAAAGGGCCAGCACCGCGACCCCGCCGATGATCCCGAGTTCCTCGCAGATGACCGCAAAGATGAAGTCGCTGCGGCTCTCCGGAAGGTAGCCGTACTTCTGAATCCCCGCGCCCAGGCCGCGCCCCCACCAATCCCCGGAGGCGATCGTGATCAGCGACTGAACCTGGTGATAGCCGGCCCCCTGTGGGTCAGCGTAGGGGTCGAGGAAAGACAGTACACGGGTTACCCGGTAGGGCTTGGATACGACCAGGTAAACCAGTCCCGCGACTCCAGGCAGGCACACCAGGAACATGTGCCAGATCTTTGCCCCAGCGCCGACCAACATGCACCCGCCGACCACAGCAAGAAGAGCAGCGGTGCCGAAGTCCTCAATGCCGACGAGACCGCAAACGATTCCCAAGAGCAGGATTAACGGGAGCAACCCGGTCCAGAAACGGCGGATGCCCTCGCCGATGTGCCCGGCGACAGCAGCCAGGAGCACGACGAGCGAAAGCTTGGCCAACTCCGAAGGCTGAAAACCCAATCCCAGTGCCGAGGGGCCAAGACTGATCCAGCGCCGAGCGCCATTCCGCTCTTCGCCGATGCCTGGTATCAGGACAGCGACGAGCAGGGCGATCGCAACGAGGGCCAGGAGTACTGAGGGCTGAAACCAGGAGAGTCTATTGGTGCCCGATTCGGCACAGCGCAAACGCCACGACTCATAAGGACAAAGCCCGACCATGAGCATGGTCACCAGGGCCGCAAAGGTGAACATCGCTTGCCGGAACGAGGAGTTGGCGAGGACATTCTGCGTAGGCGGCGGGGCCGTCAGGCTGGCGCTGGCCGAAAAGACCATCACGACGCCCACGGCCATCAGCGCGGCGGCGAGGATCGTAATGGTCGTGCTGGCTGGAGAAGGCCTGCTATCAAGCCGAAACATGACGCCTCCGTGCGTGATTCCCTCCCCTTGTCAAGAAGAGGGAGGTGTGGGGCTTGCCGACCCCGGGCCGGACTTGACCGCGCAGTCCCTGCGCAGGCCAAGGCATATTTGTACATCGGCAAGGGCGGTACCGAAAGGTGAGGGGTGCGCCGACACGAGTTTACTCCAGCCGGTATCCTGATAGAATAGATTTGGAGAGTACTGATGACGGTCCGCGGTCATATCAGAAACGGCCAGATCGCCTTCGATGAGCCTCTCAATCTGCCGGAAGGGGCCGAGGTCTACGTCGAGGTTGTTGGAAATGGCCAGCATCATGTGGTGCGCTCACGGCGTGCGCGCCGAATCAGCCTCGACCCGGAACTAGCCCGCCAGATTGCTTCTATGCCAGATTTTCAGCCCGAAGAGTCGTAAGCGATGCCGCTTAACCTTCCGGATGGCGACACTTGTTTCATCGACGCGAACATCTTCTATTATCACTTTGTTGAAACGCCCCCCTTTTCCGACGCGTGCACGGATTTGCTCGAACGCGTTGCGGCCGGCCAGATTACGGCATTCGCTTCAACGCATGTCCTTGCCGAAGCGATGCACAAAATCATGCTTGCGGAGGCTGCCGCGAGATTTAGGCTCCAACGCACGTCGCTCGTAAACTGGCTGCAAAGCAATCGGCCGCGGATCAACGAATTGTCGGAGTTTCGTGAAGTCGTCGGTGAATTGGCGGCGCTCCCCATCATCAATCTACCTATTCAATTGGCGGATTTCCCTCTCGCGGCCGACATCGCAACGGATATGTCTTTGCTAACGAACGATGCAATCTCGGTCGCGCTCATGCGCCGAAACGGCTTGGTACACTTGGTTACGAATGATAACGACTTTGACCGAATTCATGGCTTGACAGTGTGGAAACCACGATAGTTCTTTAGCGCAGCTTCGTCGTCGCCAGCGCCAGCGCCGCGAACAGCACCGCCAGCAGCCAGAACCGCGTTACCACCTGTGTCTCATGCCAGCCCTTCAGATGAAAGTGGTGGTGGATCGGCGACATGCGGAAGATCCGTTTGCCGGTCGTCTTGAAACACGCCACCTGGAGCATGACCGACAGGGCCTCCATGACGAACACGCCGCCGACGATGAAGAGCATCACCTCCTGGCGGATGACGATCGCAACAAACCCGATTAGCCCGCCCAGCGGCAGCGAGCCGGTATCGCCCATGAACACCTGCGCGGGATGGCAGTTGTACCAGAGGAATCCCATGCAGGCCCCCATCATCGCCCCGCACAGGACAGACAGTTCGCCCGCCTGCGGAATGTGGGGAAACAACAGATAATCCGCCACCCGCGCATCGCCCACCGCGTACGACAGCAACATGAACACAAATGCGCAAATGGCCACGCAGCCACTGGCCAGCCCGTCCATCCCGTCGGTCAGGTTTACTGCGTTGGATGTCCCCGTCACGACGAGGACCGTAATAACATAGAAAAGAGAAAGCGAAAGCAGCAGCCCGTGGGATTGCTCTCCCTTGAAAAACGGCAGCGTCAGGATGCGGTAGTGCTGATGCTCAAAACCGGCAAACGTCTCCTCGCCGCGCCGGTACACGCAATAGGCCAGCATCACTCCAAGGGCGATCTGAAAGAGCAGCTTTTGATAAAACTTCAGGCCATCGCGGGTGCCTTCCCGCCCCTTGGACGTGAGCTTGATCCAATCGTCGATCCCCCCCAGCGCCGCGAGCCATAACATACACGCCAATGCGAGATACACATAATAGACGGTCAGATTCGCCAGGAGCACTACTGACGACGCGACCGCGGCGAGGATCAGCAATCCCCCCATCGTCGGGATGTTCGCCTTGTGCTGAGTCATTTCGTTCAGCATCTGGTGATCGAAGTCGGGGATGTCCCCGAGCCGTTTGGCGATGAGGAATCGAATGACGCGCGGCCCGCTAAGCCAAACAATCAGGAAGGAAACGAGGATGGCGACCGTACCGCGAAAAAGGGGATTCTCATACCCGTAATGGCCTTGGCTTCCGAGCCAGTACTGAAGGAGGTGATAAATCAAAAGTCAAAACTCCCGGCACGCCGGGATTCAAAAGTAAGAATTCCAACAAAGGTGCAACACCGACCCTATACCGGTATCGGTGTTTTCGCGCCGACCTGTCCGATCGGCTCCAGCAGCCGCTCCAGCCGGATCGCCCGCGACGCCTTCAGCAGGACAATATCCCCCGGCCGCACCAGGCTGGGGATCTTTTCCGCGGCATGCTCCACTGTGGGGTACGAGTAAATCCGTTTTGTCGTGCTCGCAATGGAGACCGCCGCATCGGCCACGCTCCGCGAATACGCCCCCACGGCGACGATCAACTGCGCCGTCGACCGCCCCGCCAGGCGCCCCAGTTCCTGATGGCATCCCTTGGATCGCTCGCCCAATTCGCGCATATCGCCGAGGATCAGCACCTTGCGCCGCGGCTCATCGAGCCGATCGAGGACCTCTAGGGCCACGGCCATGCTCGACGGGTTCGCGTTGTAGGCGTCGTTTATGACGCTCACGTCGCCGAATTCCACCCGCTGCATGCGCATCGGCGGCAATCGCACGCTCCGCAGCCCCGCCGCGATATCTTCCGGCGCCATGCGAAACCGCGCGCCGATGGCGACGGCGGCGAGCGCGTTGATGACATTATGCCGCCCCAGGACCGGCATGACGTATTCCGTCCGCCCGTTCACCTTGAAGCGCTGCCCTTCGCCGGTCGGGGTGATATCCGACGCCCGCAGATCGGCGTCCGGCTCTAGGCCGTACGTGAGTTTGGTGTAGGGCAACGTCGGCTCGTCCGGCGCGAACTGCGCGGCCTGTTTGCTGAGGACGACAAACGCCCGCCCGCGAAGACACGTGAGAATCGAAAACTCCTCGCTGGCGACCGTCTCCACATCGCCGAAGAATTCGAGGTGCTCCTCGCCGATGCTGGTAATGACCACCATGTCGGGCTGGGCGATCCGCCCCAGGGCGACGATCTCGCCGGGATGGTTCGTCCCGATCTCAACAACAACGAACTCATCGGCCGGCTCCACCGTGAGAAGCGTCAGCGGCACGCCGATGGAATTATTGAAACTCGCCTTGGCGGCGCGGCCGCGCCGCTTCGCGCCGAGCACGGCGGAAATCATGTCCTTCGTCGTGGTCTTGCCGTTGCTACCCACGACGGCGATCACCTGGGCGGCGAACTGCCGCCGATACCATGCCGCCAGACGCCCCAGCGCCGCCGACGTGTCGGGGACATGAACGAGCCGGCCGCTGACGTGATGCTTGGCGGCGACGCTAGTAATTTCCGTAACGACGGCGGCCGTGGCCCCCTGATCCAGTACATCATTGACGAACGCATGACCGTCGTGATTCTCTCCCTTGAGAGCGAAGAAGAGCGCGCCCGGCGTGACGGCGCGGGAGTCGGTGCAGACGTTCGTGACGCCGGGAATCGTGACATCGCCGACGATCCGGCCGCCCATCGCGGCGGCCATCTCCATGAGCGTTAGCGGGCGCATGCCGGAGCCCCCCTCCGCGCGAGCGCCGCGCGGGCAACCTCGCCATCGTCAAAGTGAATCTTCCCCGTGGCCAGAATCTGATAATCTTCGTGCCCCTTGCCCGCGATGACCAGCGTGTCGCCCTCGTTCAATTCGTCGATGGCGTGCTGGATGGCCCTGGCGCGGTCCGGGATCGTCACGCCGCGCCCCTGGGCCTCTGCCGATAGTCCCCGCTCGATGTCGGCCAGAATCCTGTAAGGATCTTCGGTCCGCGGATTGTCGCTGGTAATCACGAACGCATCGGCCCCCTCGGCGACGGCCCGCGCCATCAACGGTCGCTTTAAGCGGTCCCGATCCCCACCGCATCCGAACACACACCACAGCCGCCCGCCCGTCAGCGGTCGCAGCGAGCGGAGGACATTTCGCAAAGCGTCGTCCGTGTGTGCGTAATCCACGAAGATGTCGAAACCCAATTCCGCAGTATCCACTCGCTCCAGCCGCCCCGGCACGCGGTCGAGCGATTCGATCCCGCCGCGAATCGCCTGTAAATCCAGCCCGAGCGCCAATCCAACGGACGCGGCGGCCAGCGCATTGCTGATATTGTGGCGGCCGACCAACGGCGTGCGGACTTCGACCGCTTCATCGCGGTAGTGCAGGAGGAATCGCCCGCCCCGACGATCCTCACCCAGCACCTTCCCGCGTACCTCCGCCGGCTGATCGATGCCGAAGCGGATCACACGGGCGCGGCAATTCTCCACCATGCTCCCGCCGACGGGATCGTCCGCATTGATAATTGCAGTTGTGTCGGGCGACAGGCGATCGAAAAGACGCCGCTTGGCGACCCGGTATTCCTCCAGGGTGCCGTGATAATCGAGATGGTCCTGCGTCAGGTTGGTGAAGACCGCGACGCCAAAGTTTATACCGTCCACGCGGCGCTGCTGAAGGCTGTGCGACGACACCTCCATCACGGCATGGGATGCGCCAGCCTGCTTCGCTTCGACTAGATGCTTCGTCAGCGTCACGGCATCCGGCGTCGTCAAACTCGACGTCACACGCCGGCCAACCAGATCGTATTCAATCGTCCCCAATAGCGCCGGCCGGAAACCCGCCGTACGGAGCAGCGACCGGATCATGTACGTGACAGTGCTTTTGCCGTTCGTCCCCGTTACACCGATAGTGCAAAGGCCCCCGTCGGCGCTCAGACCGTGATAGACCGCGGCCAGACTCGCGAGCGCCTCGCGCGGATCAGCGACGCGAATCACGGGGCAGGATGCCTCTACCCTTGCCTCGCGGGCGGCCACGATCGCAATCGCCCCTCGGCTAAGCGCGTCCTGGACAAACGCCGCGCCGTCGGCCTTCGCGCCGGCGACGGCGACAAAAACGCTTCCCGCACTGACGTGGCGCGAATCTTCACACACGCCGGTCACAACCAGCGAACCGGTATCGCGCGGCAGCTCGCACGCTCCAATGGATTTCTCAATTAATGTCGAGAGCTGGATCATCGATCCGTCGCCCCTCCCGAAGCGAAGTCCATTCCGCGGGGCGATCCGTCCACGGACCACCGACTCGAGTCGGAGCATCTTATGCTCCCCTGGCCCGGCCTCGCCATCCCTAATCGTGATCCTCTCCCAGCGCCGTAATCGTCGGCGTCGGTGCATCCGCCCGGTCGGGCGGAATCTGCAAATACGCCAACGCGTGCGTCAAGATTTCCTTCACGACCGGCGCGGCGACCGTGCCGCCGTAATAGCCAATGCTCTTCTTGGGGCGGGAGATGCCCACGAAAACCACCAGTTGCGGATCGGCGGCCGGCGCGGCGGCGACAAACGATCCGACATAGGCGTCCGGCTCGTAACCGCCGCCACCCTTGCGGGCGATCTGCGCCGTCCCGGTCTTGCCGAATACCTGGTAATGGGCCAGCCGGGATTTGCTGCCCGTACCCTGTTCCACGACGCCGCAGAGAATCCGGTCCCTCATCGTGTTGGCTACGGCTTCCGGCAGGGCCCGGCCTTCCGACGGCGGATTGGAAAAGTCGCTCACCAGCCGCCCGTCCGGCGTCACCACCGCCCGGACGACGTAGGGCTGCACCAAAAGCCCGCCGTTGGCAAAGGCACAGAACGCCCTCGCCATCTGCAACGGCGTCGCGCCGATCTCCTGGCCGATCGGAATACTCGTCGTCGAGAACGGTCCCCAGCGATTGAACGATTGCAGAATGCCCGGGTCCTCTCCCTCCAGATCGATGCCGGTCTTGCGGCCAAACCCAAAAGCTTTGACATAATCGTAGAGTTTCTTGTTGCCGAGACGCTTCCCGATCTTGGCCATCCCGACGTTGCTGGACTTGATGACGACATCTTCAAAACTGAGCAGTCCGTAGGGGTGGTGATCGTGCAGCGTGCGAACGCCGTCCGTCCACGCGCCATTCTCGCAATCAAATCCTTCGCCCAGACGCACCACCTTTTCCGCCAGCGCCGCCGCGGCGATAAACGGCTTAAACGTGCTGCCCGGCTCAAACGGGTCCGTGATGGCCCGATTGCGATACCGATTGGCCCCGTAATCGCTGTAGCGATTGGGGTCGAAGCCCGGAACGTTGGCCATCGCCAGGATCGCGCCGGTCTTGGGATGCATCACAATCGCCACACCGCTTTCCGCGTGGTATTTCTCCACGGAAACGGCCAGCTCCCGCTCCACCGTCGCCTGTATTTCGGCATCGATGGTCAGGATCAGATGGAAACCGTCGCGCGGCGGTCGGTATCCTCCCTCCGCCAGCCAAAAAGCCTTGCGCCGCGCATCGCGAATAATCGATTTGATGCCATTGGAGCCGGTCAGCCACGCGTTGCACTGATGTTCAAGACCGCTGACGCCGTGGCCGTCGGGCGCGACGAAGCCAATCAGGGCGGCCGCCAGCGAGTTCATCGGATAGGTGCGATACGGCTCGTCAAAGACGCCCAGGCCATAAAGCCCCTCCTCGCTGATTCGGCGGGCCTGGTCCTCCGACACCCCGCGACGAATGACGAAGAACCGCTCCTCTTCCGCCGAAAGCAGGTCCGGAGCGATCTCCTCCGCGGGGATGCCGAGGATTTCAGAGACCTTTTGTGCCGCAATCGCCTTGTCGGGGATCACCTTCGGATCGGCAAAGACGCTCTTCTGGAGCATCGTCCCGGAGATAAGGCGGCCGCAGCAATCCACGATCAGGCCGCGCCGATGCTTGAGAGGTATGGTCGAACGCTGCTGACGTTCTGCCCGGGCCAGCAGTGCCGAGCCCTGATAAGAGTTGATATAGACCAAGCGGCCCGCCAGGCCGACCAAGGCGACGAGGACCAGCGCGATCAACGCTTGGCCGGCGAGATTTGAACGGCGCGACCGCAAGGCATCCATTCCCGCGTCCGCATAGGGGCGCGATCAGCGGACGACTCAATCAGCGATGACGGGTCCGCTGTCCCCATCATCCGGCTTGTTAGACGACGGCTTGACGCCGGGCGGTTCGGCCATCGGCGGCATTAAATCCAGGCCGAGTTCACTGGTTCGCCGGCGAATCGCGTTCGGTCCGCGCAGCGTGGCCAATTCCATTTCGTGGGTCCACAGCGATTGTTCCAAATCGATCTGACGCAGGTGCAACCGCTGCACCCGGTTCGCGGCCTTGGCGGACTCACCGCGAATCCCCACGATCCCTACCCCGAGGACCACCATCATCAGCAGCACATACAATGAGCGCGAGACGGTCATCTCGACATCCTCTCGGCCCGTGGCCGGCGTCAGCTAATCGGCACCTTCAAACCCGCTCGACGAGACCGCCGTTTGCGGTTCGAGCATCGCCGCCGATTTCACGGGGATTCGCAGCTTCATTCCGGGTTTCAGGCTGTTCTTGTTCGCCATGCGGTCCTTGTTCAGCTTGAATAGTTCGCTCGTGTGCTTTTCGCTGCCGAGCATTTTTCGGGCGATTCTGCTAAGCGTGTCCTTCGGCCGGACTTCGTACCACTGATACGACGCATCCGCCGACTTGTTCTTTTTCGATGCGGTCGTCACCGAGGCGGTTTGGATAGTGGGAGCCTGCGTGTCGAGCTTTCGGAGGCCCGGTCCGGCCGTGGCCGCCGACTCTCGAATGGGAATAGGAATGCGGATCGCGTCCGACGTCGACGGCGGCGCCTTCACCGCGCTGAAATCCGACATCGAAAATACCGTAACGGGCTCGAACGCGGAGTTCGCCTCACCGAGATCGGGGATGTCCAGCTTTTGCTCGGCCTTGACCTGGTGGGTGGCCTTCAACCGATCGCGATTCGCTTTGAAGATCGCCTCTATCCGCGCGGGAGTCGAGCGCCCGTAATACTTCGCTGCGATCTTGCCGAGACTCTCGCCGGACTGAACGGTGTGGACCGTTCGGATCACCGGAGGCTTTTCCGGCGTGGGCTTGGGGGCCGGTGGCGAAGTCGGCGCTACGGAGGCCATCTCGGTGGTGGACGCAGGCGGCGTGATCGCCGGTTCTGCATTCGCCTTTTCCGCGGACGCAAGCGATGGCGTGGTGATAACGGACTTCGGCGCGGATTGGGGTTCCAACGCCCCGCCATCGGACTTCCCGCGTGATTCGTCCTTGATGGGAATGCTATTCAGGGCCTTTACGACGGCCTCGGGAAGCGGCGCGATCGACTCATCCTTCTTCGGCGCCGCTTGGGTGACAAGCTCTTCACTCATCGCGACCGGGGCAGAGGGCGGCGCGATCGTGACCTGTTGCGGCTTCGGCTGAACAATCGGCGGGAGCTGAGAGGTCACCTGCAGCCGGCCCGCGCTGCCGAGCGGTTGTTCCGATCCCCCGAGAGGTGACGCGGGCTTGGAACCGTCGGCCACGGTGAACGAAGCCGTGCTTCGCTGCGGCGTGCCTTTCTCCGAGAGGATAATGGCAAAAAGGATGATGAATGCGAGACCGACCAGCAGACCGATCTTGGTTTCCTTGGTCATAGATGCACCTCCGTGTGCGTGCGGCTGCTACAGGATAGCAGAAAAAAAATCGTCCTCAAGTGTCCCGGCGCTTTTCAACCACCCGCAGCTTCGCCGAGCGGCTTCGCGGGTTCCGTTCCTTCTCGTCAGCCCTTGCGGTCATGGGCTTCTTCGTCAACAACTGATAAACGCCCTCGTTCGCCCTGCGGCGGAAGTCCTCCTTCACGATCCGGTCCTCTCCACTGTGGAAGCTGATCACCGCCAACCGCCCGCCCGGTTGCAGGACGCCGGGCGCCTGCGCCAGAAACTGACGCAGCGAATCCAACTCCTGATTGACCGCCATACGCAGGGCCATGAACGTGCGGGTCGCCGGGTGGATGCGGCCGCGGCGCGCGTCCGGGTCCTGGCCGAGGGCCGACGCCACCAGCCGCGCAAGTTGGACCGTACTTTGGATGCGCCCGTGCCGGCGGGCCTGGCAGATCCGCTTAGAGATTCTTCGGCTTCCCGATTCCTGGCTCTGAAAGTAAAGTAAATCGGCCAATTCACCCTCGGAAAGCCCGTTGACGAGGTCCGCCGCGGTCGTCCTCAGCCGATCATCCAGCCGCATATCCAACGGACCGTCCACATCGAAGCTGAGTCCCTTGGCGGGGCCGGCGATTTGATTGCTACTAACCCCCAGGTCCGCAAGAATCCCCCCCACGTGGGGGGTTCCAAGTGCATGGAGGACCTCCTCCAATTCCGCGAAATTGGCCCTCTGCAGCGTAATGCGAGCAGCAAACTCGGCCAGGGAATTCTCTGCCGCAGCGAGGTTGACCGGATCGACGTCGAGCCCAATGACGCGAATTCGGGGCGACAACTCCAAAACCCGCCGAGTATGCCCCCCCAGGCCCAGAGTGGCATCCACGAAAACTTCTACTTCCGGCCGAACCAGCGCGGCGACGATCTCATCCGCCATGACGGGCAGATGGTCGATTTCAGACACAACAGATCCGATATTCAAGACAGGCTCCCGACGATGCTGTCCTGCAATTCGACCAGCCGAGCCGTTGGAAAGAGACCCATAAACCACTCCCGATGCTCCGCGATCCGATTCTCAGAAAGAGCGGCCGATACGCTGGCGGCCTCTTTCTGAAACTCGTGAGGCAAGTCCCCCACCGCCGACGACAGAGTCTTGTTCGCCCTCCGGATCGCCAGGAACGCCGCCCGCCGTGCGGCATGGTCCGTCGGAGACTCCGCACGCAAACGATCCTGAAGCGCGATGGCCTGTTCACGTTCCCTTGTCAATGTGTCGAGCATGGGCGCATAGGGCCCCCCATCCAGGTACCGCTGAGGGTTGTAGCGCAGGTCGCGCAGTCGGCGGCGACACGCCCGCTCGTCGTCGCGGGTCACCGCGTGACGCCGCAGCGGCAATCGCATCGTCGCCGAAACGCAGGCGTAGGCGGGCGGCTCGATACCAAAGAATCGGTGGATAATCTCATCCGCGATCTGATCGTACTTCGCCCCGCCGATGCCGTGGATGAACAAATCGCACGCCAGTATCCGGGCATAGATCGTCAAAGCCAGCGCCCGCGGCCGAATCTGAGGCGAGCCGAGATCGACGCCCAGCGCGTTCTGAGGGTCGTTCATCACCTTCGCTCGATCGACGTCGCCGATCCGTTCCTGACCGGCCCAGAGGACGACGGCATCCGAAGCGGTCCTACTACGCGAGACGAAAAACCTTCGCCGGGATTCCGTCCGCCCCAGCACCCAGAACGGAAGCTCGAATCTTTCATCCGTCACCAACAAATCCGGAATAGGGTGGCGATCGCCCCTGATGCCCCGCGCGGCCCGATACGCCTGAAGGGCCCCGTTATAGGCCGACGAGAACGAGTCGGCATGAATCAGGAGATGCCCTACAAAGGCGGCGGCCTCGGTCGACCGGCTCGTATCAAACCGATCGCTGACCCGCTCGATCGTCGGCGTCGCCGCGCCGACGGTCTGATCGATCGCCTGCATGCCTGCCGCCCACCGCGAAACGTAATCCGCCGTTTGGGACTCACCAAAAGACTTGAGGAACGCGCGCAGCGGCGTCGTCCCATCATGATCTACCCCGTTGAACACTTGTGTCGCGAATGCCGCGCAGTCCCCCAACGACAGCGGTGGAAGTTGTTCGTAACTCCGCCCTTGCAACTGCGGCAACACGGCTGCGCGGGCAATCTCATAGTGACCGGAGTCTTGTACCGGCCATTCCAGCTCCAGTCGATCGGGCGCATCGCTGTCGACCGCCAGGAACACCGCCTCTCCGCCCAGCCGCCGCGCCAGTGCCGTCGATACGACGTTTTTGGCCCAAACGCCCGGATGATAAAACGCCGGCTGATGGCCGGTGAAAATGACCGGACCCCGACCCGGTGGTTCCCGCCACTCTCCAATCGTTCGATTGAGTATCTTCGCCGATGATCCATCCAGCAGGCTGCGGTTCTCTTCGACGAGCTGCGCCAACCGCTCCGGCGACGGCCAGATTAGATGCTCCGCATCGCCGGTCGGAGCCGCTAGATCGTCAATCGGGCTGCTGGACGCGGACGCCATCACCGGAAGTTATAGCCGATCGTGAAAGGAAGTTACTCGCAGCCGGAAAGGCACTCGACGGACGGCCGTCCCGCCTGCGCCTCCTGCCGCTCCTTACCCAGTTCGGCACAGAATACCTCAAGGTAGTGTTCCAGCCGGGACGTGGGGTCGTCCAGCATTCCGCCGAAGTGGCGATTCGGATCGTTGTAGATCAGCGGCACCGGCAGTTCACAAATCCGCAGACCGTAGCGGACCGCCTGCACCCAGAACTGCAGCGGAAACGCGTAGCCCGGTATGGACAAGGGCAGCCGCGCGATCCTGGAAACGCGATACGCCTTGAAGCCGCAAAACCCATCCGTCAGCGAAAGCCCCAGCACACGATTGAGCATCCGCGTGATCTTCTCGTTGATCCGCCGTCGATCCTCCGGCGCGGGGGTGCTCCCCGGCAGTGCGGTCAGGTATCGCGAACCGGAGATGATGTCCACGTCATCGCGCGCGGCGCGCTCGACAAAAAGCGGAATTCTTGCCGGCTCGTGCTGGTCGTCGCAGTCAATGGTGATGATCCAGTCGTAGCCCTGCCGGTCAGCGTAACCAAATGCGTCGATGAGGCTCTGTCCGTAGCCGCGATTTTCCGGATGGCGGATGACGGCGATGCCGGGGGCCTTTTTCAACAGTTCAGGAGTCTCATCCGTCGAACCGTCGTCCACGACGAGCACGTCATGTCCCAATTGGCGAAGCTCGGAAAGCACGCCCTGGACATAACGCGCCTCGTTAAACACTGGGACGGCGACCAAGACACGCATGAAGAAAGCCTCGGGAGCCCCATCGGATCGCCCTCGCAATCCCTCCGATGAGGAGCGAAGGATCATATTTGCGCGGCCGAAAAAGTCAAATTCTCGCGGTTTTCGGAGGTTCGTGCCCTCCGGTGCAGTTTCACGGCCGCGAATCTGGCCGATATATCGCACAGGGAGGCTCCAGGTGCGCGCGTGAATTTTCCGTTCAACAGCGAACCGCTGACCGACGGCCGGCGCCGCGGTGCGCCGCGCCAATTCGCGCTGCCGGCTCGTTCGAGCCTCGTCCTGCTCGCGGCGCTGCTCGGCGGTTGTCAAATCCCCTCGCGCATGACGTTCCAAAACATCTTTCAATCTGCGGAGCATCACGTTCAGCACGGAGACCAGCTTCTCGCGCGGGGCGATCTGGACGGCGCCCGAAAATGCTTCGCATCCGCCGAGCGCTGCGATCCCAACAACGCATCGGCCCTCGCCGGTCTCGGCCGCGTCGCCGAGAAACAAGGACAACTCGAAGAGGCCATTGCGTATCATGGCGCCGCGCTGAAATACGCGCCGGAAAATAGCACCTACGCGCTCGCCCTCGCCGATGCGCTGCGCCACCTGGCCGCGACCTCGCTCGATCGGCGCAAGTTGCTGGAATCCGCCATCCGCGCCTATCGTCACACGCTGTCGCTGGCCCCGGATAATTACGTCGCCGCGCTGGGACTCGCGCAATGCTATCGGCAACGGGGTGAATTCGATCGCGCCGTCCAGACGCTTCGTCGCGCCCAGAAAATCGACCCCTCCAATCCGCAGGCGCACACGATGTTGGCCGCCGTCTACGAATCGTCCCAGCATTTCGACGCCGCCATGGAGGAATACAAACTCGCCCTGAAGTTCGACCGCGACGACCCTGCCGTGCACAACAGCCTCGCCGCCCTGAATCTGGCGATGGCCCGCAGCGGCCGCGAGAACGCCGCCCTCGCCCGTGAACGCGCCGCCGCCCACTGCCGCCGCTCGCTTCAACTCGACCCCGACCAGCCCAGCGTCCGCATGGTCCTGGCCGAATTGCAATCCACGACCGAACCGCTCTCCGCGATCGATGACGCCACGCCATAGTGCAACATCTCCGTTGAACATATGTGTTCAGGGGTGGCACGGTCTGACCGCGAAGCGGGCAGGCCGTGTTGGACATGCGCACCACGGCCTCGCTGCTGCGAGACCGTGCCACCCGAACTGTCGCTTGAGACGGACTACTATGTCGAGGCCCGCGCCGGTCGATGCACCGCAATGCGCGAGGGGGAAGGACTTCGTTTGGGCCCGGTCCGCACCGCTGGCGCCGCTGCGCGCGTGGCAGGGCGGCGCGGACCTGCCGCCGGCCTTTTCGCGGCGCGTTGTTTCTGAATCTTGCGCTTGATCGATTCCAGGGACGCGGCCAGCACTTCGTCCACGTCCTTGCACGGCACAAACTTGATCTGCTTGCGAACGTCGGCTGGAATCTCCACTAAATCCTTTGAATTGCGAAAAGGAATGATCACCGTCTTAATTCCCGCGCGATGCGCCGCCAGAGCTTTTTCCTTCAAGCCGCCAATCGGCAACACCAGCCCGCGCAGCGTAATCTCACCGGTCATCGCCACTTCGCTACGACACGGGCGATTCGTCAATAGGGAAACGAGTGCCGTGAACATCGTAACGCCGGCGGAGGGGCCGTCCTTGGGAATTGCGCCGGCGGGGACGTGAACGTGAATATCCTGCTCGGTAAGTCTTTTTGGATCGACTCCATATTTCGCTGCCCGCGAACGGATCAAGCTGTACGCCGCCTGCACACTCTCTTTCATCACATCGCCGAGTTGACCGGTAAGCTGAAAATTGCCCTTGCCCACCATGCTCGTCGCTTCGACAAAGAGGATGTCCCCCCCGACCGGCGTCCAGGCCAGGCCCGTCACCACGCCGGGAACACTGGTGCGCAGAGCCAACTCCGGCTCATACTTGATCGGCCCGAGGTATTCGGGGAGATTTTTGGGCGTGATCGTCGTCGGGTGCTTCTTGCGGCGCGCCACTTGCGCTGCCACGCCGCGACAAACGGCGCCGATTTCCCGTTCCAGGTTTCGAACGCCCGCCTCCGCCGTGTAGGAATCGATGATCGTCTCCAGCGCTCGATCGGAAAAACTAATGTCGCTCTGCTTGAGCCCGGATTCATTGCGCCGCCGCGGCACGAGATATTTCTTGGCGATGAACAGCTTGTCCAACCGCGTGTAGCCCGGGATTTCGATCACTTCCATCCGATCACGAAGCGGCGGCGGCACGGCTTCCATGTAATTCGAAGTGCAGATGAAAAAGACCCGAGTCAAATCGAACGGCACCCCCAGGTAGTGATCCTGAAATGTGTTGTTCTGCTCCGGATCGAGCACTTCCAGCAGCGCCGAGGACGGATCGCCCCGAAAATCCGCCCCGATCTTGTCCACTTCGTCGATCATGAAGACCGGGTTGTTCGCCCCGGCCTTGCGGATCTCCTGGATGATTCGCCCCGGTAAGGACCCGATATAGGTCCGGCGATGGCCACGGATGTCCGCCTCGTCGCGCACGCCGCCGACGGACATGCGGATGAATTCCCGCCCCAGAGCCCGGGCGATCGACTTGCCGAGCGACGTCTTGCCCACGCCGGGCGGCCCAGTGAAGCACAGGATCGGGCCTCGCCCGTCAGGCTTGAGTTTGCGCACGGCGAGAAACTCGAGGATGCGCTTCTTCACCTTGTCCAAATCGTAATGATCGGCGTTCAGGACCTCCTCGGCATGAGAGATGCCCAACTTGTCCTCGGTCGACTTTGACCACGGCAGTTCGCACAGCCAGTGCAGGTAATCCAGACTTCCGCTGTATTCGGGCGATGCCTGCGGCGTCCTCTGAAGGCGATCCAACTCCCGCTTGGCCTCCTTTTCCACGACTTCCGGCATCTTCGCCTCGGCCAGCGCCTTCTTGATCTCCTGCAATTCCACCTCGCGACCGTCGGTCTCCCCCAGCTCCTTCTGGATCGCGCGAAGTTGCTCGTGCAGGTAGTACTCCCGCTGCGTCTTGTCGATCTCGCTCTTCACCTGTTGTTGAATCTTGCCCGAGAGCTCCAGCACCTCGACCTGATGCGCCAGGTGGTGATTGATCTTCCGCAGCCGGTCCGTGACGTCAAACGTCTCCAGAATCTCCTGCTTCTCCACCAGGCCGAGCGACAGATTCGCCGCGAGAAAGTCCGCCAGCGTGCTGGGCCGGTCGATGCTCTTGAGCACAATGACCGCATCGTCCGGCACGCCGGGCGTCAACTCGATGACCCGCGCCGCCTGGGTCTTGGCCGTATCCTTGAGCGCATCCAGCTCCGTCGTGTTCGCGTAGGTGTCCTCCCGGGTATGCGCCCGCGCGATCAGAAACGGATCGGTCTGGTCGATTCGCTCGATGCCGAACCGAAGCAGCCCATGAACGATGATCGATTGCTGACCCTCCGCCAGGTTCAGCAGCTTGAGGATGCTGACGACCGTCCCGACGCGGTAAAGATCCTCCAATCCCGGGTCGTCCGTCTCCGAGCTGCGCTGCGCGACGACGCCGAGGATCTTGTTACCGGTAATGACGGCGTCGATCAGCTTTTTCGATTTGTCCCGGCCCACGGCAAGGGGAATGATCGTCCCCGGAAAAATAACCGTCTCACGAACGGGGAGGACAGGCAACAGCTCCGGGATTTGAAGTCGTTTGGCCGATTCCGGATCGACGGGGATCACCGCGATTTGAGATTCCCCGCCTTCGTGTTCGCCCCCGCCACTTTCCGCGGTGAGGAGTTCGAGGTCCGGGTCGGTGGCGCTCATGCGGAAAGGCTCCCTGCGGCCGCGCGGCGGCGACTACGTCGTTTTGGGCAGATTAATCCACAGCAGCCCGTCGCGATAATCGGCGCTGATTCCCTCGCGATCGATCGAAGACGGCAGGGCGATCTGCCGGCAGAACGGACCGTTATCAATCTCCATCAAATGAACGCCGATATCGCCGCCGTGCGCGTCGGGCACCGGCGCCGACCGGCGGCCGCGAATCACCAGCGCACCCTCCACCACGTCTACTTCGAAATCGTCGGCCTTCATGCCCGCCACGTCGACGCATACGATCAGAGCCCGGCTCGTTTCATAGATGTTCACATCCGGCCGCCACGCGTCCGCCTGACTGAAGCGGATGTATTGCCGCGTGATCATTTCTTCCGAGGTGATCTCTCCGCGGGCTGTGAGGCGCTGGAAATGGCTGTTCTTACTCATCTTGCGAATCCAGGAAAGTCCGTCACCCGCGCCGACGCGGGCGCGCGCTCAAAGTCTAGGATGGGCCGTCCCGCCCGTCAATTTAGATGGAGTGCAGCCGCCCACGGCTGCTTTCTACGAATCCAGCCCATACTCATTTCGCCGGCTCTCCTAAAATCCGAATCGCTTTTCCAAAACTCTCAAGCGGATCGTTCGAGGGAGGCACGGTCAGCGGCCCCGTATATCGCGCGGCCCTTAGTGCTCCGACAACTGTCGGCCAATCCCCATCCCCCTCGCCGATTCCGGCAGGATTCGCCAATTTCCCTCGGCAATGATCAGTGAGATAAACATGGAATGCGCGATGCCCCAGCGACGCGATCCAATCCTCCGGATAGCCGAAAGCCAAGAGCGATCCGATATCCAGGCTCAGGCCCACGAATGGCGAATTAACACGGTCGATAAACGTCCGCGCCTCCGTCGGCGAAAGCAGAAAACGCGTATCCCGAATCGCGCAGGCAATGTGCACGCCGCGCTGCTGCGCCTCGAAGCGCAGAGCCAACAGGCCCTCGACGGCCCGCCCATATGCCTCCTCGTAGCGGGCTTCGGGCGCGCCAAGGACGACAGGAGCGAAGACAAGCAGAGAGGTGTTGAGCCATCCGGCACGATCAAGCGCCGCAATAACGCGCTCCTGGGCCCGGCGGCGATCGGCGGCATCGGACGACGCCAGGTGCGGGTCCTCCGCCGACCGGCGCAGGGACAGTGCCGAGATTCCGAGTCCGGCATCGACGACCCTCCGGCATATTTCGTGACATTCCGCCGGAGGGGTATCGAGCGAAAGCAATCCGCTTGCTCCAACGGGCAGTTCCAGCCCCTGAAAGCCGGCGCGGGCCGCTACGTGCGCGGTCTGGGCGAGCGCCTCGGCGTTCTCAACGGATTCAATCGCCAGCGAAACGTTCAATCGCCGCCTCCACCAATTCTCAAGCCCGCCAACCTAGCGACAGGTTCGCTGGTGTCAATGACGCCGTCCGGTAACGCCCGATACCGCGGCCGGAATTGCCCGCCACCGCAAAATGCGATTCGAAAAAAAGAGTCGATAGGCACCGACGTCGCTGGATAGAATTGGTGCCGGAAGAACATTTCCGATTCGGCGCGGCCCAGCGATGTCGGCCCGCCGCATTGCTGAGGAGTTCACCCCTGGTAGGTGACGTGTTGGGAGCAAGATGAACGTCAGTTCCAAAGTTCATTCTTGGGCCGAACTCATCGTGTGTCTTTTCGCAGCGATACTCGGCAGTTCCGGCTGCCATCAGCCGGAACAATGGTGTTACACCGGCCCGCGCGTCTATCTGATTGAAGGCACGCCGAACGAACGATCCGATGCCTTGAAATCCATCGCCCACGAACTGACCTGCCAGGAAATCAACGCCCAAGTCTATACCCCCGACAACTGGCTCAAGATCGTCGTCGACATTGACGCGAATCCGGACGAGGAGGTCATCCTCGTCGGCCACGGTCACGGCGCGTTTCTATGCACCCAGGTCGTCCGCCATTACGCCCAATGCCACAAGATGAAGCACATCGACGCCGTCTTCACCATCGATGCCTACAAAAAGGACTGGCCCCACAACGCCCAGGAGCGCGGCGACGATGACCCGCATGAGCCGCCCATGCCGATCCCGATCGGTCACAACGCCATCAAGGTCCGCAACTACGTCCAGCAAAATCCCGACAGCACCAAATGGGGCAGCGACCTTGTCTCCACGCGGGCCTCAAACATCGCCGAGGAGCATCCCTTCTACTGGTACGACGACTACTGGATCCGCCGCGAAGTGACCGGTCAGCACCTTGCCCACGACCTGACGGACATGGGCGTGACACATGAGACGATTGACAACTACGACCGGCTGGTCCAACGTATCGTGCGGTTGTGTCGCAAGGCGGCCCTGTCGCCCTACCACTACACGCCGCCCGAGCACCACGTCGATGTCGCGCCGAAGGCCCTCCCCATCCCAACGCCGACCGGATCGCGGAAAACCGCCGCCCTCGGCCCACCCGCTTAGAGCGAGTCCGCCGGCTGTATCCATCAAATCGATCGCCATCCCCGCAATCCTGGCCGCGATCGCCGGCGCCCTGTTTCTATTCCAAATCCTCGAACCGACGAGTTTCCTCTCCGCCGTCCGTGGCGTGGAGTTCAACGCCATCCCCCGCGCCTCATGGGAAAAAATTTACACAGATCTTCGATCTCGGATGGCCGCCGATCCCGTCGCCCTCAAGCACGACGCTGCCGACAAACTCATCAGTGCCATGGCGAAGGTCGAACCGGGGCCGCTCCCGGCGGAACTCAAAAACGAGGCCACCTACCTGATCCGCTCCGATTTCGACAACCTCCTGAGCCGTCTGACTTATGCCACCCTGCCGGACTTTGAAGCCGCCGCCGACAGGTCGTGCCACGATCGCTTCAACAAAATCCGCCGCCTGATGGACGCCCTTCCGCAGGCCCAGGGCGCACGCCTCTACAACGAGGAATACACGCGGGCGTGGTTCGAGGTGCTCAAAAAGCACATTCGCCGCGCCGACGTCGCGGCCTCCGCGGCGGTCACTCTGAATCACTATCAAATCGTCGATCATTTCGCCGCCTTGCCCAAGCTGCAGCGGCGGCTATCGGATCTTTCCGCCCAGCTTCGCGCTCAGGGAAATGCGGCCAATGCCGATGCCTGTATCCTCTGGCTGGGCCAGGCCCTCCTCGGCGTCATCGACTCGGAAAAAGACGCCGGCACGCGGCTGCTATGCGTCGAGTTGTTGGGAAAAATAGCCGGCCCCGACCGTCAGGTCGCTACCGATCTCGCCTCTTTGCGCGAAGCCTACCACGCCGGCGCGTCCGCCGCGCCGATGGACCCGACGCATCCCTCTCGGCCGCCGGTCGTCGGCACCGAGGAATTCCGGCGAGTCTGGACCCCTTTCATAGCGGCGGCGGCGGTTTTTCTGACATCCATCGGCGCGCTCATCGTGCTGGGCGTCGCCGTATCGGCCCTGGCGGCGCGAGCCATCGCGGGCAAAAACAAAATCCCGGCGCAAGTGCGCGGGCCGACGATGCTCCGATCGGCAGGGCTCGGCGCGGCCTTCGCGGCGTTGATGGCGGTCGTGTGCGTTCGAGCCATGTCGTACGGCCCGTACTCGATGGCGTGGGCGGCCTTGCTGTCCCTGGCCATCATCGCGTGGGGCGTGCTGACCGTCGCGTTGACGATGAGCTCGGACGTAATGTCCGGAGGGAAGCCGCGCGTCGTTCAGCTTGTCGTCGCCGCATTGGCAATGGTCGGACTATGGAGCCTCGCTGCGTCGGCCCCCGCGCCTATCGCGATTGCTCTGAGGCGAATTGGCCTCGCGACGGGAAACTTCACTCTCATATTGGCGACCATCGGCCTCCTGGCGCTGTCGTCATCCGTACTAATGCTCAAGAATTGGCGATTGCTCGCACGTACCGCAGCATTAATCTGGATGACAACAACGTTCTCCGCACTAGGCCTTCTTCAGTATCACCGCATACAGGATCGTCGCTGGATGGACCACGCCGCGCAGGCCCGCCTCGACGAATTCCCCACTCGCCTGGGCCCCAACTGGGAGGACAAGTACCTCAAATCCGCCCGGGCGGCGTATGATATCCCTCGCCCATGAACGCCCAGATCATCAGCATCGGCACCGAACTCGCCCTCGGTCAGACCGTCGACACCAACACGGCCTGGCTCGCACAGAAGCTCGCCGCGGTGGGCGTCGCCTGCGCGAAGCACGTGACGATTGACGACCAGCAGGCCGCTATCGAGCAGGCGATCCGCACCGCCGCCAACGAGACCGAGCTGGTCCTCGTCACCGGCGGTCTCGGCCCCACGCCGGACGACGTGACCCGCCAGGCGGTCGCCGCGGCGATGGATGTCCAGCTCCGATTCGACGAACAGTCATTCAAGTACATCGAGGAATATTTTCGAGCGCGCAAGCGGGCCATGCACCCCGAAAATCGAACGCAGGCGATGTTCCCCGACGGGGCCAAGCCGATCCGCAACCATTTCGGCACCGCCCCTGGCTTTCACGCCGTCGTCGGTCTCACGGATATCTACGTCATGCCCGGTGTCCCGCGCGAAATGAAGATGATGTTCGAGCAGTACGTCCTTCCGTTCATCGAGGAGGCAGCGGCCGGCGAGACAATCGTCCAGCGCACGCTTCACACCTTCGGCATGCCCGAGGCCGAAGTCGGCGAGAAGATCGCCGATTTGATGGAGCGCGGTCGCAACCCCGCCGTCGGCACCAGCGCCGCCGACCTGATCATCTCCATTCGCGTGAATGCCCAAGGCGCGACGCACGACGAGGCCGCCCGCCTGGCGGACGTCGATGTCTTCGAGCTGATCTCGCGCCTGGGAAACGTCGTTTATGGCGAGGGCGACGAGACGCTGGCCGATGCCGTCGCCAAGCTGCTCATCGACCAGAAAAAGACGATTTCCACTGCCGAATCCTGCACCGGCGGTCTCATCGCCAAAATGCTAACCGACGTTTCCGGCAGCAGCGCGTATTTCACGCAGTCGTTCATTACCTACGCAAACGAGTCCAAGCACCGCCTGCTCGGTATTCCCGCCGAACTGATCGGGCAACACGGCGCGGTGAGCGCCGCCGTCGCCGAAGTCATGGCGCAGAAGTGCCGCGAGATCAGCGACACATACTACGCCCTCTCGGCAACTGGCGTGGCGGGCCCGACCGGCGGTACCCCCGAAAAGCCCGTCGGGTTGGTTTACATCACTCTGGCGACACTGGCGAACGTCGTCGTCAAGGAACTCCGCCTCGGCGAAATCCTAACCCGCTCGGAGATTCGCGACCGCACGGCCAAATGCGCGCTGAATTTGCTGCGGCTGGAACTGCTTAAAAACATCCAGCGATGAAATGCTCACTATGCGTTCCAAATGCCCGGTTTGTGAGCACCAGACCGATATACCCATCAGTCCATTCAGCAGCAAACGCTGTACGAATTGCCAATCTCTTCTGAAGCGCGGTAACGCGTTTGAAGCCCGGATCCCTTTCCTTTACGCCTTGTTCCAAATTCTTCCTTTTCTACGGGAAATAAACGTCGTCGAACGGTCTCCCATGTGTTGCAAATCCTGCGGTTACAATCTGACCGGAAACCAGTCCGGCATCTGCCCGGAATGCGGAACTCCGAGCAACGCCGACGGACCACCCCCTTAATCCCTCATTCCCTAAATCCCTCAATCCCTTATTCTCTAGGCCATGCAAACCCGCCCCATCATCGGCCTCGAGATCCACGTCCAGCTTGCCACGCGGACGAAGATGTTCTGCCGCTGCCCGGTTGAGTTCGCCGCCGAACCCAACAGCCTCACGTGCCCCGTCTGCCTGGGCCTACCCGGCGCGCTCCCGGTCATGAACCGCCTTGCCGTCGACTTCGCCATCAAGGCCGGTCTCGCCCTCGGCTGCCGCATCGCCCCGTTCACCAAGTGGGACCGCAAGAGCTACTACTACCCCGACATGCCCAAGAACTACCAGATCAGCCAGTACGACCTGCCGCTCTCGGCGGATGGGGCGTTTGAAATCGCGAAGCCCGACGGTTCATTAAAAAAAATCGGCATCATCCGAGCGCACCTGGAAGAAGACGCCGGCAAGAATCTGCACGAAGGACTCGACCACACCCGCGTCGACCTCAACCGCGCCGGCACGCCGCTCCTCGAAATTGTCACCAAGCCCGACCTCTCCGACGCGGACGAGGCCTACACCTTCTGCGTCGAGTTGCAGCGGCTCGTCCGCTACCTCGGCATCTCCCAGGCCAACATGCAGAAGGGCCAGATGCGCTTCGAGCCGAACGTCAACGTCGCCATCACGGAGGGCGGCGTCGAACACCGCACACCCATCAGCGAGATCAAGAACCTCAACAGCTTCCGCTCGGTCCGTAGCGCGATCCAGTACGAGATCGACCGCCAGATCGCCGCCTGGAAGGCCGACCCCGACTATACGCTCGCCAAGAAGGGCAAAATGAACTTCGGCTGGGACGACGTCCGCGAGGTCACCGAGTTCCAGCGCGGCAAGGAAGAGTCCCACGACTACCGCTACTTCCCCGACCCCGACCTCGTGCCGGTCAAGGTGGACGCGGCCTGGCTGGAGCGCTTGCGCGGTGAAATCGGCGAGCTGCCGTCGATAAAGGAGCGCCGCTTCATCGCCGAATTCGGCATGACCGCGAAGGACTGCGAAGTCATCCTGGCGGACCGCGAAACGGCCGCCCTTTATGAGGACGCGCTGAAGGCCGGCGCCGATGCCAAGCTGCTAACCAAGCACTTCGTCGGAATCTGGAACAACCTCGCCTCCGCCCGCGGCGCCACGATCAGCCGCTTGGGTATCACAGCGCTCGCCGTTACCGAATTAGCCAAGATTGTGCAAGACGGCTCCATCAGCGCCACTGCCGCCGCCCAGGTCGCCGCCGAAATCTGCACTCTCCCCGCCGACGCCGCCGAACCGCCGCTCACTGTCGCCCGCCGCCTCGGTCTCCTTCAGGTCCGCGACGAATCCGCCACGCTCGCCTGGGTCGATCAGGCCTTCGCCGAAAACCCCCAGGCCGTGGCCGACGCCTTAGGCGACAATCCCAAGAAATCCAAGGCCGCCCCCGGCTTCCTCCGCGGCCAGATCATGAAGATCTCCCAAGGCAAGGCCGATCCGAAGCTCGCGGGCGAATTCATCGAAAAGAAGCTTGGGGAGCTACGAATATCCAAGGGTGGGTAGACAATACGAAAGAGGTGCTCGAACAATGACCAATCCAAAATCCCTCCGCCGCCCCCAAATCGCCATCATCGGTTCCTCCGAAGCCGACGACGCCCTCATGAAGCTCGCCTACGAAGCCGGCGCGGTCATCGCCAAACTCAACGCCGCACTCGTCACCGGCGGTCGCGATGGCATCATGGACGCCGCTTCCAAAGGCTGCGCCGAGGCCGGAGGCATCGTCATCGCCGTCGTCCCCGGCACCGGAATGGACGAGGCCAACGGCCACTCCCACTATGTCATCCCCACCGGCCTCGGCTGGGCGCGGAATGTCATCACCGCCATCGCCGGCGACGTGATCCTCGCCATCGGCGGCGCAGCGGGCACCCTCAGCGAGATCGCCTTCGCCTGGATGTACGACCGGCCGATCATCGCCTTGTCGCCCGGCGGCGGCTGGGCGCAGCGGCTCGCCGGCCAAAGCATCGACCATCGTCGAACCGACAAAATCGTGGATTGTCGTACGATCGTGGAGCTGGAAACCGCGCTGCGGTCACAGCTAAGATCGCGTGAATACAGCACTTGACAGGCGCAAAGGCGCGGGATAGAACAAACCGACGTTGGGATGCCGCGGGGCCAAAGGCTGCTCGGCATCGGGTTCTTTACGGTACGTGGCGTTTGGAATCGCAGGAGCTAATAAATGAGTCCCCATCTCACGCTTTTGGCCGGCATCACCGACTGGTTTCCCTGGTACACCTGGGTCAGTGCCGGCGCGTTGGTGATCATCCTCGTCGCCTACCGGATGTATCAAAAGAAGATGATGAGCTAACGGGCCGTCCGTCGCTCCTTCATCGCTACGCGGCGTCAACCCCCCTCCCAGGGAAAAGGTGCGATCTCGCCTCGCGCTTCGGTTGCCTTTCGATCAGCAGCTCTCCACCTCGTGTTCGAACTGCTCCAACGGACAGCCTGCGCACTGCGCCTTGGATTTGCAGTGCCGCTTGCCGACCGCCACGATCAACGCGTGATACTCATTGAAGAGCGCCACATCAGCCGGCAGCGCATCCTCGAATAACGCCTTGAGCCGCTCGTAGTCCGCGTCCTCATCGATCAGCCGATGCCGCCGCGCGAGTCGCGCCGTGTACGCATCCACGACGAAGCTCGGCCGATCCAGCGCGTATAGGAGAATCGAATCCGCCGTCTCGCGCCCGATGCCGTTGACGCTAAGCAATTCTTCACGGAGCTGCTCCAGCGGCACGTCGCGCAGCCGGGTCAGATCGCCTTCGTAACGCTCCCACAACCACCCGACAAAGTTCTTCAACCGCTTGGCCTTCACATTGTAATACCCCGCCGGCCGGATCAACTCCGCCAGCCGCTCGATCTCAATATCGCGAAGCGCCGCCCAATCGATCATCCTCGCCGCCCGTAACTGGGCGATCGCCTTCTCCACATTCTGCCAGTTCGTGTTCTGCGTCAGGATCGCCCCGATCACGATCTCCGTCGGTCCCTCCCCCGGCCACCAGTGCTGCGGGCCATAGGCGCGGTACAGCGCCGTGTAGAACTCCTGCAACAATTCCCCGGTAGTCGATGTCATAAGGTGTCCGGCGCTTCCACTTTATTGCGGTCTCTCCCCCGGCGCGGTAAGGATACCGCCATGGCCAAGCCACGGACCAGGCGAAAGCCACCCAAGACCTTAGCGCGCAAGCCCGCCCGGAAGCGGCCCGGCGCCTCCGACGACTATTGGGACATCACCCATCGTCCGCTGCAATGCCTCGTCTTCCTCCTGCCCATGGTCCTCGCCTACGAGATCGGCATGGCCATCCTCCACGGCAGCCTCCCCGAAGGCGAGCGCCCCGCCCTTGCCGCCCAACAACTTCTCAAGTGGTTCTTCAGCCTCTTCGGCGCGACTGGCTACTACCTCCCCGGCGCGGCCCTCGTCGCCGTGCTCCTGGTCTGGCACCTGGCCAGCCGCAATCCCTGGCGCGTCGCTGGTCAGCCCCTCGCCGGAATGGCGGGCGAGAGCATCCTCCTCTCCATCCCGCTCCTCCTGCTCAACCGCTGGCTGCCCGTCCTCCAGGCGACGACCGACGGCACCACGCATTCCTCCGGAAGTCGCTGGGACGATCTCCTCCTCTCCGTCGGCGCCGGTCTCTACGAAGAACTCCTCTTCCGCCTCATCATCATCACGCTGCTCACTATTCTCCTCGTTGATGTGCTCCGCCTCCGCCAAGTGACGGGCGTGGCCCTCGCCGTCATCCTCTCCTCGCTCGCTTTCGCCGCGCACCATTACTACCCCGTCGGCGCCGATCCCTGGTCCTCCAAGGAATTCGCCTTCCGCGCCGCCGCCGGCGCCTACCTCGCCGCCGTCTTCGTCATGCGCGGCTTCGGCCTCGCCGTCGGTTGCCACGTCACCTACGACGTCATGGCCTTCCTGGTGTAACGCTCCCTCCCCTTGCCAACGCCTCGGTTTAAGAAGCCTGAATCACCACAGAGGCACTGAGACACAGAGAAAACCACAACGGCTATTGGATCTTCCATTAATCAACCTCGAAGTTGATCGCTCGCGCCTTATCGACATTTTTCTGCGTCGTCTCCGTGCCTCTGTGTCTCTGTGGTTAATCTTCTTTTTCTTTTGGCTCGATCAAATCAATCTTGTTGCCGTACAAATCCTGAAGCACCGCCACCGTCCCATACACTTCCTCGCGCGGCGGTCGCACGAACTCAATTCCCTTCGCCCGCAAGGCCTCGTAATCCCGCCAAAAATCGTCGGTCTCCAGGAACAAGAACACCCGCCCACCAGTCTGATCGCCCACGCGGCCCCGCTGCTCCTCCGTCACCGCCCGCGCCAGCAACAATTCAACGCCCGCCCCACCCGCCGGCGCAACCCGTACCCACCGCTTCCCGCCCCCTAAATCCGTGTCCTCCAGCAGGACAAACCCCAACGTTTCGGTGTAAAACCGAATCGCCTCGTCATACTCTCGCACCACGAGGGTCACCTGTGCAATCCGCTGTCCAACCGGTTCGTCTCTCATTTTCCGAGATGTGCTTGATATGTGTCCAGATCGAATCCCACGAGCAACGTGCGCCCCACGCGCAACGTCGGCGCCCGCAAATTCCCCGTCGGCCCGAGAATCGCCTGCAAGAGTTCCGCATCGCTCGGCGGCGTCTTCATGTCGAACGTAACGATTGACTGGCCCTTGGCCACGACGACCCGCGCCGCCGATTTCGCGAGCGCCAGCGCCTCCGCTCTGCCCAATCGGACTTTCTTCGCATCCACGACTTCCGCCGGCTCGATTTTCTGTTTCGCAAGGAACCCTTGCGACTTGCCACAAGACCCTCACCCCTTACGGTGATAATACCATTTGACTCTCTTCTCCATAATCATCCTCCCCGAGTAATCCTAAACCGGACGATTAGGCTCCACCACATTAAGCTCAGTCCAATTCATCTGCGTTATCTGCGTCATCTGTGGAAAACTCTGACTTTTTGACTTTTTGACGTTTCGACGTTTTGACTTTTCAATGCCCCCATGTTCGATTTCCAGGACCTCCCTGACCGCGTCACCCTCGGCCGCGACATCTACATCGCCCCGACCGCCTACATCGGCGGCGAAGTCACCCTCGGCGACGGCTGCACCATCATGCACCACGTCGTCATCCGCGGCGACGTCTCCGCCATCCGCATCGGTCGCCGCTGCAACATCCAGGATGGCGCGATCGTCCACACCAACCGCGGCGTCCCCCTCGACATCGCCGACGACGTGGCCGTCGGTCATCGCGCCGTCGTCCACTGCCGCAGCGTCGGCCCCGGCACGCTCATCGGCATCGGCTCCATCGTCCTCGACGACTGCGAAATCGGCGCGGGCTGCATTATCGCCGCCGGGGCACTTCTTCCGCCCAACACCAAAATCCCCGACGGCAAGCTCGTCATGGGCCTGCCCGGCAAGATCGCCCGCGACGTGAAAGACGAAGAGCGGCTCTACATCCGCGAAGTCATCGAAAGCTACCTCCACCTCGGCCGCCTGCACGCGGCGGGCAAATATCCGAACCACGCCCACCGATCAGAGCCGCGACCGTAAGGGAGCGTCGCGTTGCGCTCGATCGCGCGTTTGCTCACGAATGAGGATAATGTTCTACTTTGCAACCTTTACCATGGCATGTCCACCGCCGTAAACTTGGGCCACGCGACCACCATGATTCCTGCATTCAAAAACCACACTGTCAAATGGCATTTCCGCGAAGGATTTGGTGCCGGGCTTTAACTTCGATTCATACTGCAATCTGCCGTTCGTTGGTATCAGCGGGCAATGGAGCATGCTCTCGCGAAATCCTTCTTCGCTTCGAATCGCTTTTTCCAAATCCGCCGGCAGTCCTTCCGGGTGATGCTCCTCGTACTTCATCATCTGGCCGGCGATGTCCCTGAGATTGGTCAAACATTGCTCCAGCGCCGCCTGGTCGGAAGGCACAACATGTACCCCCGCTCGCTGATTCCCATCAGGAATCTCAAAAAGCTTTGGATCGAGTTGGGCAAGAGAAGGGTATTCGTAAGTCGTAACCACGCGGGTGGGCTCTTCGCCAGTCGTTTTGTCACGCCTTGTCCATGACTCTGTTTTGAGAATTCTCATCTCGGCCGGATCGAATTCAACTACGAGCGGTCGCGATGCGTCATCGCTGCAAGAAATCCTGTGAATGAGTTTCCCATTTGCTTCGATCCGCTCATGGCGCACGTTTGCGTCTCCGCATCGCTGCCGCGCGATCAGATACTCAATGCTCTCCTCTTGCCGCCCCCGCCGAAGGAGTTCAGTGCCGATGCTTGTTTCATACCTTTCAACAACCGCGCCACCTTCCGGCCCTCCTCGATACATTCGCCGCGACTTCTCGTCATAAATCTCCGTATGGCCAGGCAAGTCTGATCGATATCCGAGTCCCGACGCACTCCAACAGTCCCAACTCTGCGTAACTGGTGTTCCCTTGCCCTTGTCCAGTTCGTTTTTGATATGAATAGCTTCGGCCGATTTCATCGCACCGAAAGCTGATTGCAACGAAAGGGGGCCGCTTGCCTCGCCAGGACCGCTCGCCGCGCATCCTGGAATCAAGCTGAGTACCGGTACCACGACCAGCCGACATAGAAAATAATTACGAGAAGACATACGACGCTCCTTTCTAAGCGCAGACTGCTACTATCCAACTAGTCGCCCTAACCGGCTCTGCGCAACGGGCAAATCTCGATTTTCGCTAAATAGTGCCAGCAGAGAAGATTACGACTGAAAAACGGCTCTCTCCAAGCCAATTTGAAGAAATGGGCTACCGATTCGTCGGCCTGTGAAGCCTGCTGATATTGATCTGCACCGGCGCGCCGGGACCACCCTCCGCAGCGCGAAGCGCCGCCGCATCCGGATGCTCATACCCCGCCAGATCCGACTTCACCGGCACCGTCACTTCCAGCCAAACGCAATCCGTCTTCGTCCGCAGCTTAGGCTTTTCCAAGCCCGCCGGTAGGACCACGACCTCGCCGCGTCCAAAGCTCTCTACGCCACCCTTCCCGTATGCAATCTCCCCGCGCCCCTCCAACACCATCCAGCACACCAATTCCGCGTACGGTATCTCCTGCTCCATCTCCCCCGAAAACCGCACCCGCTCGATGACAAATCTCGGGCAGCTCACCAGCCGCGTCACCGTCGTGAAAAAACTCGTCACATGCGACCGCCTCTCACACGCCGCCCAATCCGCATCCGCGCGCACGCAAGCCAGCCCCTTCTCCACATTCAATCCGCCATCCTCCGCGGCCCGAGTCCGCCCCCAGTCGTAGAGCCGATACGTCACCTCCGACGGCGTTTGCACCTCCGCAACCACCACGCCCGCTCCCAGCGCATGCACGGTTCCGCCGGGGACATAAAACGTATCGCCTGCACGGACGCCGATTTTATTCAATAGCTCCGGCACGCGCTGCGGCTCGCGCCGGCAGACTTCTCGAAAATGATCCAGCGTGACTCCGCTCGCCAACCCGCGATAAGCTACGGCCCCTGGCGCGGCATCCAGCACAAACCATGCTTCATGCTTTTTGCGCCCCGAGGCCTCGTCCGCCCCATCGCCCGGATGCACCTGAATGCTCAGCGCCTCGGTCGCGTCCAGAAACTTGATCAGCAGGGGAAACCGCCCCTCGCAAAGCTCCGCCCGCCCCGTCAAACCCGCCCCCCACTCCGCCACCAGCTCGCGCAGCGACCGCCCCTTCGCCGGCCCTCTCGCGACAACGGATTGCGCGCTCTCCACATCCGCGCACTCCCAACTCTCCCCAATCGCCTCCCCCGGCGGCAGCATCTTCCCCAACACCCGCTCCAGATTCCGCCCACCCCACACCTTGTGTCGATAGATCGGCTCAAAAATCAGGGGAGAGATTTGCATCGTGGCGGATTGTAGCAATGAGCCGCCTGCGGTTGAATGCGCATCGATGATCCGCATCAACCACCACCTCACCCTCCCCGACGACGAACTCGTCTTCACCTTCAGCCGCAGCCCCGGCCCCGGCGGTCAGAACGTCAACAAGGTTGCGACCAAAGCGACGCTCCGCTTCGACGTGGCCGGCAGCCCGTCGCTCTCCGACTGGCAGCGCCGCCGGATTCAGGAAGAACTCGCCCCCCGCCTGGACAAACACGGCGTCCTCTCCCTTAGCAGTAGCCGCGAGCGAACGCAATCCGCCAACCAGCGCGAAGCACGAGCGCGTTTCATCCGCCTGCTCGCCGACGCCCTCCGCCCCCGCGCGGTGCGCAAAAAGACCCGCCCCACGAAAGCGTCAAAAGAAAAACGCCTCGCCGAGAAAGCCGCCCGTAAGGCGCGAAAGCAATACCGTAGATTTTCAGGAGATGAATAGCGTCGGCGGGTTTTTCAATTCCGCATTCCGAATTCCCAATTCCGCATTCCCATCTACGGGTTCAGAATAAGCTGCCCCGTGGCCTCGACCGTCACGACATCGTTCGCGTTGTCGTCCAGCTGCGCGAAGACCGTGTACGTCCCGTCCGCCACCCCGTTGCCATCTTGATCGAGGAAATTAAACGTGAACGACCCGTTGTTCCCATCCGTGCTCAGCGGTTCATTGCTCAGCAGGATCACCTCGTTGCCGTTGTCGGGGTTGTCATCGGGATCCAGCCCCAGCGTCATTCGCGCGTCGGCGTTCGCGCTTCCGTTGTCCGTCCACGTGATGTTGAACGTATTCCCGGTCGTCACCGTCTCGTCCGTCGCCCCCGGTGCGGTGAAGTTCAATGTCGGCACCGGCAGCGTCGTCGTGATGTTCACCACGCCCGTTGTCCCGCGATCCGGATCGAGCGACATGACCGTCTCGCTCGTCCCGTCCGGCGCCTCAATGGTCATCGTAATGATATAGCGACCCACGCGAACGCCGGTCGTGTCCCAATGGAAAATATCGTTCTCGCCGTCCGCAATAGCGTCGCGCCCCGTCCCCGGCGTCGCATCCCCGATCAGGAAGATAACCGGCCCGGTAGGGGCGTCTGGAAGCGTGGTATTGCCGGTGGTTGCATTTCGCTGCGCCTGCACGCGCACGCCCGTCCCCGCGACGCTCGCGATATCCGCCCATTGAACGGTCGCCATCGCGCCGGCAGCCACCGTCTCGACGCCGACCGGATGCACGACCGCAATCCCCAATTCAAGCTCGGTATCGCTGATAATCTCGACGGGAATGGACTCCGCGCCGTAAAGCCAAATATCGCCCGTGCAGCCCACCGTCGCCGTCAGCGCAACCAGACACACCACCTTGCACAGGCGCATCACAGCTCCCCTTCGATCGTTCACTCTCATCATGCGAAAGCACCCCCCGGTGCGCTCTTTCGCGCTCAACTTTGGCGATGGTCTTCCAGCCTGCGAGGAGAGGAGTACGCCCGGCACTCCCTGGTACGGTCCCCCATTTCGCCGTTACCGGATCGGCAATTCGGCCCCGATCCACAACATTCTTTGCCGCTTCATCGGAGTTTGTCAATGTTTATGGGCTGTTCCGATGAGTCGGGGCGACCCAATCCATGTTTGGTGCCCCAAATTCCGCCGTTCTGGCCGATAATCCAACGCCCTGGTCGTTATTGACCTTCCCCCAAACGATTCCTAGTCTTGTATGATGTCCGTCGGCCCAAAACCCTCCTCGCCATAATGCCCGCCTCGCCTATCATTACCCACAACCCTCGCCGACTGATGGAGCCGCCTTTTCATGGATCTGATAAATAAGCCCCTTTTTCCAACCAGGTTATTTCTTGTGTGCGCTGTCGCCCTTGCACTGTTCCTCGCGAGCTGCGATGGCTTCAATCCCCCGCCGCCCGGGGCCTTCGAGATTCTCGCCACCCCGACCGGCTGCGGCGTCAAGGTCTCCTCGACCGAAACCGTCAGCTGGTCCGTCACCTTCACTGCCTCGGGCGTCCCTGCGAATGCACTCGTGCAATGGTCATTCTCCGACGGAACCACCGGAACGGGCGTCAGCATCGTCAAGACCTTTAAGACCGCTGCACAGGAAGCGGCCGACGTCTCCGGCAACACCGAAGATCATGATCCGATCAACTTCGACGTCACCGCGACCGTGGGAACCGACGTCGTCACGCGGACGATCGAGATTCCCATGCGCGGCACGCCCGACGGCGGCCCCGAGCCCGGCGGCGACACCTGCGTTTTCGATGAGGGCCGCACCCATGTCGCGAACGGCACAATCATTTGCTACAGCAACAATCCCCCGGCCTCCGGAGCGCACTATTCGTCGGCGGGCGTGTCGCCCGTCGCGCCCGGCTTCTACGACGAGGCTGTGGCGCCAGAAGTTTATGTCCACAACCTCGAACACGGAACGGTCGTGCTGCTATACGACTGCGGCGGTCCCTGCTCCGACGAAACCAAGGCTCAGTTGCAGGCGCTCTTCGACGCCCTCCCGCCCTCGCCGCGGTTCGACGAGAAAAAGATGGTGATCTGCCGGTACGACGGGATCAGCGCCTCCTGCACCGGCACAACGACGTTTCCGGCTTCCGGCCCCTACCTCGCGATTTCCTGGGACGTCCAGCACGCCTTCCAGACCTTGGACACCGCCGCCATCATCGATTTCTACAATCGCCACGTGGACCAGGGCCCCGAAGACGCCCCCATTCCCCAGTAATCGTCGCGGTCGGCCATAGCCGCATTATCTGCGCCGACTCGCGCGAAATCCGCCGGACGGTGCCTCGCGCATCTTGTACTGAGAACTCCGCGCTGCTCCGCCGATCTATAATCAATGGGGTCTTGCCAGACCGATTCCTCGCCTGATCCCGGCGCGCCGGGACCGCCGATATCCTTCGGGAACCGATCGCGAGTACGCTTCATGATTAAAACGCTGAAACGCCAACCGATCGAGACCATCGTCTTCGTCCTGTGCATCGCGGCCGCCGCGCTGTCGCATTCCTGCGCAACGCAGAGCGCCCTGTTCAACAACTCCGCCGCGACCAGCAACTTCATCACGCCGTTTGGCGTGCCGTCGCCCCGCGCCCTTCAGGTCGGCTTCGTCAACAACACGCCATTCCGCGCGATCTTCACCTTTGGCGCCTACGACCAGCTCGACAACGACACGATTCCCAACAACTTCGGCCAGCTTCGGCTTGAGGGCAACACCTCCAGCGCCCAGATCGCCCAGCCTTGCCGCAAGACCTTCTCCGTCGGCGGCGCGGAACTGATCCGCCTCATCGAGGAAAACGAGGAGAACCCCGCCATCAACATCACCGATGAAAACGCCCTCATCGTCGGCGTCAACTTCTCCTCCGCCCCCCTCGGCGATCCCCTCGAGGCCGAACCCACCGAAGGTACCGCCAACGGCGCCGTCCTTACCGCAGGAAACGAGTACACCTGCGCCCGCACCGACCCCGACCAACTCACCGGCAACGGTCTCGTCATCTTCACCTTCGAACAGGACGCGACCGCCCCCGGCGGCTTCCGCGTCGACTTCTCCTTCGTCGCCCCCTGACCCCTTCTCCCTCCCAGGGAGAGGGTTGGGGTGAGGGTCCAAACACCACATGCGCCCCGCGCGCAGCCTTCGATTGCACACGAGGGCCGGGGTGAGGGCTCGACAACCACGTGCTCCATCCGCGCCAGCCCTCCCCACCGCCTTCTTTCACTGTTTTCACGACAATCGCCAACCCCACCCTCGCTTGATCGCCGCTAAATTGTCTACATGACCGACCACACGCCATCCGGCCCGGTCGTGATTGCCGGCGGCAGCGGCTTTCTTGGTATATCGCTCGCCACCCATTTCGCGACTACGGCGAACCCGATCATCATTCTGTCTCGAACACCGCCCAGAATCCGCGGTCCATGGCGGCATGTCCCTTGGGACGCACGCTCGATCGGAACATGGTTGAGCGAACTCAACGGCGCGGCCGGTCTCGTAAATCTCGTAGGCCGTTCCGTCGACTGCATCAAGACGCCCGATCACCAGGACGAAATCCTGCGCTCGCGCGTGGAAGCGACGCGAGTCTTGGGCCAGGCGATGCGTTCCCTTGAACACCCGCCGCCCGTCTGGGTGCAAATGAGCACTGCCCACATCTACGGCGACCCGCCCCGCGTGACGTGTACTGAAGATTCACCCTCAGGCGTCGGATTCGCGCCGTTCATCGGTAGGGCGTGGGAGGAGGCCTTCGACCAAAGCGCGTTGCCGTCGCAGCGAAAGGTTATCCTCCGAACCAGCTTCGTGATCGGACGGGATCGCGGCGCGGGCGGCGGGGCTCTGAGACGACTGAAAACGCTCGTCCGCCTCGGCCTCGGCGGAAGGGTCGGATCGGGCGAACACGGCATGAGTTGGATACACGAAACCGACATGAACCGCCTCTTCGAACGCGCCCTCAGCGACCCTCAAATGCAGGGCACATACATCGCCTCATCGCCCAATCCCGTCTCCCAGCGCGAATTCATGCGCTCGCTGCGCCGTGCCATGAAAATCCCCATCGGCCTGCCCGCATTCGGATGGATGGTCCGCCTCGGCGCGCCGCTCTTGATGCGCACCGACCCCGAACTCGCGCTCTACGGTCGCTATGTCATTTCCCGAAGACTCCGCGAGGAAGAATTCGAGTTCAAATTCCCCGACCTGGATGCCGCACTCGCGGATTTGTTTGGATGACACAACGTAGGGCAGATCGAGTTCGCGGGAGGGCGAGGCTCCCGCCGAGCCGCAGTGAATAGAGTAATGTCTATCGCCGCTCCCGCCGCTCACTCTCAGCCCGAAGGGCTGATCGAAAGTAGGCAGGGGCAACGCCCCTGTACAAAAGTCCCGCCCCCAAAAGATTCTCTTCGATCCTGAAGGGATTAAATCCTCCCAACGCCAAAGGCGTTCCGTCCCCTAGCCCAGGGTTGCCCGCCGCGGCGACCTACCCTGGGTCAACGCAATGTAATCGCGCCACTACCCCAACGGGGTTGTGTCCCGCCCCGCCGCTTCCAACATGATGGCCTTCTTTTGCTCGTTGGGAATCACCGAACCACACTCTGGACAAGTCCCGCTCACATTCCCTCTTAGCTCGTAATTGCAAGACGCACATCGCATCGCCAGTTCGGGATTTGATTCTTTGGACTTGATAATCATCAATGGCGATACTATCAATCCACTTATACCGATAAGCAAAAGGGGGACCGACAAGAACTCACGTACCCTGTCCTGCTGACTAGTCGAGATTAGAGGGAGTTTTCCACCTGCCCCGACGAAAATCATAAAGCAGGCAACTGCGAAGTATCCAACGGCTATTGGAGTCCACCACGATTTTATGGTCTTATGCCATGCTTCTAGTAATTTGGCTATATATGTCGCGACAGGGAGTAGCACTCCTATCACGACACAGCCAAAAACTGGTCCATCCGCCAAAATGAAAAGGGCGACCACAGGGGACATTCTATTTTTCGTCTCCCTCCCGGCCCGTGCATCGGGCCGCCCTCAGCCGCTCCAACTCCATTTCCAGAAACTCTTTGACCCGACAATAGTCCCCATCCGGAAGAAAGATCTCCAGGTAATACACTCGGCGCTTGGACCTTTCGCGATCACACATCACGCGGTCATGGATGTATTGATAGTATCTTTGTGCCCAAGAGGATTCGGCCTGGCCGTGGTCATTCGACAACAGTCTAATCAGTCCATCTTTGCAGATATGATGGTTGAGAAGCGTAAGGCAGTCATGCGTCCCATTCTCCCAGATGGCGGTTTCCACGGCTAGATCGTCATCGCGCGCACTATAGCCCGCGATGAGAGGAACAATTTCAAATGAGTCCATCGGCATCACCACGGGATGGCCCAAGGGCAGATAAGGCCAGCCGGGACACCAACAGAGCCACGCCACCTTCGTTCTAGCTGGCAAAGTAGCAGTCCCGTGCGTGATCTCAACCAGACAATCGAAGGTCTGTGGCTCTCTCGGAATGAGGCCGCGATACTGTCGCTGAACGATAAGCAACCCATCCTTGTCAATCATGTTTCCGGCGGAATCCCGAAACTCCAGCTTAAGCCCGCTCCCCTTACACGCAGCCGGAAAAACCGCCAGCGGAACCGGTATCAGGCACCCTGTGCAAAGGACGCTGGCCATCGGTAGTGCGACACCTAGGGCAAATCGGGAGGACCAAGTAGTCATGCTACTCGTCGCCCCCCTCCTGGCTCGTGCATCCCGCCACCTTCAGCCGCCTCAACTCCGTCTCAAGAAACTTGCTTGAACTAGCGCGCAGGCTATCAACAGATAGGCTCTCACGTCGGCACTTCTTGAAGACTAAACCCATCACTCAGATCCATCCAAACACCGGAGCGCTTTGGTCGCCTTATAGACAGCACCTGGGTCCTTTCTATCCCGGGCATCATGCAATACACTTTGCAAGTTGTGCCGTGTCGACGTTATTCTGAGTCTCCCTGCAGTGCTTATCAGTCTAAACTGATAGAACTCGATTTCCTTCCTTGGGTTGATCGCCTTGCGGGCCCCCCTTCTATTTGTCGTCTCTCCCTTGGCCTCGGAGGACGATAACGATACCGGCCGGATTAGAAGAAAAGAGGAGTCCTTATCACATTCGTCCCTAAAGCGTCCGACTTCTTCTAGTTCGAGAAGAGCGATTGCTCCCGCCATACGCTCTAACGGTCTCTGTGACGACAAGCTCCTTTCAATGTAAGGCCGTAGTGCGGAAGCCTGTTTGGCCCCGTCACGGTCGGGCCTCGATGACCCATAGGACCACCGACCTGCGGCCTCAAGGGCACAGATCATCAGATAAGGATGGCCGGAGCGAATCCCATCCTCAATATCCGACACAATTGCACTGTCGTTTCTGAATTGCTTTAGGAGTTGCTGTGCTATCCTTTCCTGTTCAGCCGTCAGCGGCGCTACTGAGATCTCAATCATGGCGGCCACTTCGTTCGGTAGTACGAGTTCCGGCCGTTCGTCCGGAACATACGGGACGGACTCAAGCCCCGGCGACTCGGATGGCGTCTTCCTGTTCTCAAGGACCGCAAGGGCCGTCCGCGCCGCCTCTGCCGTCTGTTTGACAAGCTGCCCATGCGAATCCGCCGCAATCGCCTCGAGATGCTTTTTTGCCGCTCCTACTTTCAATCGCCCGCACATCTCGATCACTCTGTTGCGGGTATCCGCAACCGCCGATACCGCCATGAGCGCCCGGAACCGCTTCTCGGTGACGTCGCGGGCCTCGCCCGGTGTCGGCGCGCTGAATATGTCCACCCCCGGCTCGGGTTCCGGCCGGACCAGGAGGAACGTCGAATCCCGCGCCAACTCTTTTTCCAGCCGCGCGTTTTCTTCAAGGACGAGCAGCGCCATCGCACCGGTCAGTCGCTCAAAAGGCTCCTTAGACGATAAGCACCGATCGACCAGCGGCGCGACCTTCGCCATCCGCTCGTCGCGCTTCTCCGCCTCGCCAGTCCCATAGCGAACCCAATCGCACGCCCTCGACATCGCTGCAATGAAGAGGAAAGGCTCCTTCGTCGCCATGGCCTTCTCAAGGTGCTCAAGAAGCTCCTTGTCATCGATGGAATCAAGCGCACGCTCATGAAAGGAAGCAATCAGTTCCTGTTCCTTCGCCGGCGGCACGCCGACCGTGCGCGATTCGATCTTGGCCTGTGCCTGGCAACCCGCGGCGAAGCACGCCTGAACGCAAAAAACCCCCAGCAACGCTCCCGCACGTAACGTCATCACTCGACCTCCCGCAGTTTATTGGGAACGGCTACCAGCTTGTCCGACGATCGCAGATACATTCCGCATTCCGGGCACACCCCGCTGATATTCCCCATAAGATCGTATCCGCAATTGGGACAGTACCCTGTCCGCGTACCTCGCCAGAACTTCCACGAGCCCAACGCCATGCGGCAGTGGATCAACACGACGATGAAAAACCCAAGGGGCATCCAGAGCGGCAGGCCGAAAAAAGTGCTGTATCGTGTGTGCATTGAGCTTCCACCCTTGAGGTCGTAAAACGGAAGCGCTTGCTGCCATGCGAAATAGACCCACGACTGCGCGCTGGTCAGCGAAGGCTCTGCCGTTGGGACAACGGAGGATAATGTCGCTGGCACCGCGCCCAGCGGAATATCAAAAGCCAAATAGCAAAAGCGCAAATGCGTATTGGAGATGCTCCAGCCGAATCCTCGATAGGGCGCAATCCAGAACTCCCCCGAAAAAGGACGCCAAACGCTCGTACCAGCGACCACGAGAGTTGCCGCGGCCCCGAAGATGGCAACAAACGCCAGACGCCGATAGGCGCGGTCCCGGCGAACACCGTATGCTTTCGGCGCACTCACCTGATCATCTCCAAGTCGCCCGCGCGGCTCCCTCTACCTAACACGCTAGTCGGAAATCACCCTCCCTGCGCAACGCCCTGGCTCGCAAGATTTTTTTCCAAAGCTGTTGTCCTGCGCCTAACCCCTTGCCCCGCCAGCACTAAGCAGCCAACACCACTCCATCCCTGTTCCCTCAATCCCAGCCGGCGCGCCCCCCAAGCCCCAAGCCTCAAGCCTCAAGTCTCCGACCCCCCGCTCACCTGTTCGCCTGCTCCCCTGCTCAGATTAAAGGGCACGCCGAGCAAGGATGGGCTTAGAGAACAAGAAAAGCGGCGAACCCGCTGCCAACCTTGAGGCCAACGACTTATGGCGAATGGCTCATGGCTCGGTCGTTCTGGGAATTTCAGTAAAATTCAGGTTGCGAGGGCCTGTTCAGCCAGAAATCAGAGCCGCCGGTGATATGATGATTAACTTCAACCCTGGCTTCCACCCACCAAAAATGAATCTCTGTGTCCTCGGTGCCTCTGTGGTGATCGTCTTCCCGTTCCGTCCTGTTCCGCCTTGTTCCACCAACAAAAAAAACCTGCCCCTCGTTGGCGCTCGATTGCGGCCGATTGCACCTCAAAAAAATCTGCGGCCATCGCCGCTCGAATGCTGGCCCCCCCGGACCCTCAGGCCTCAAGCCTCAGGTCTCAAGCCTTTTCCATTATTTTCCATTATTTTCCGGCTCGAAGATCGATCCCCTTGTCCGTGCCCTCGGCGCCGGAGTTCACCCGCCGAGGCGAGCGGCGGGACTTCCGAATTCCGCATGGGCCCGCTCTGCCTTTTCCCACCAAACAACAAAGCCTCTGTGTCCTCGGTGCCTCTGTGGTGCAATCTTGTTCATCCTGTAAATCCTGTCCATTCAAGGCTATACTGCTGTGCGTCATACAGTCGAGCCGGTGTGCGTCCCGGGCCGATTATTCGTTCTCGTTCATCCGCGGCATGGCCCGCCGCCTTTCGTCTTCCCGACGCCGCCCTCGCTGGAGCGTCCCATGTATAACCTTTCATCCCCCGGGAGCCCGCCATGTTGGTCCACTATTTCCTCCGCGCCTTTCTCATCCTCGCCCTCGTCGCCCTCGGAATCTCCTATGCCGAAAAGGGAGAAGTCCTCGGCGAATACCGCACGAGCCTGATCCTCGGCGCCGTCGTCCTCGCCGCCCTGGTCATCGCCATCGATTCCATGATCTCCCGCAAGAGCCTCCAGGCCCTCGCCGGGCTCTTCTTCGGCCTCACCGTCGGTCTGCTCATCACCTACGGCCTGACCCTGGTGCTCGACCTCTTGGTCTGGGCCTTCTGGCCCAATCTCGCCCCCATCGACGGCAAGGACCAGCCCGCCGTCGCCATCACCAAAGTCCTCGTCGGCATCATCACCTGCTACCTCTGCGTCAGCTTCATCCTCCAGACCAAGGACGACATCCGCTTCGTCATCCCCTACGTCGAGTTCGCCAAGCAGGTCAAAGGCCAGCGGCCCATCCTCCTCGACACCTCCGTCATCATCGACGGCCGTATCGCCGACATCTGCGACACCGGCATCATCGATCAGAAGCTCGTCGTTCCGCGCTTTGTCCTCCAGGAGTTGCAGATGGTCGCCGACTCCGGCGACAAGCTGAAGCGCATCCGCGGCCGCCGCGGTCTGGACATCCTCAACCGCCTGCAAAGCACCCCCAACGTCGAAGTCGAGATCGCCGAGGCCCGCCTGACCGGCCCGGAGGCGGACGAAGGCGTCGATCTGAAGCTCCTGGCCTACGCCCAGCAGATCAACGCCCGAGTGGCGACGAACGACTACAACCTCAACAAAGTCGCCAAGGTCCGCGGCGTCCAGATCATCAACATCAACGACCTCGCCGGCGCGCTCAAGCCCGTCGTCCTGCCCGGTGAGGGTATGACCGTAAAGGTCATCAAGCCCGGCGAGGAGCCCGGCCAGGGCATCGGCTACCTGGACGACGGCACGATGGTCGTCATCGAACAGGGCCGCCAGCAGATCGGCAATGTGGTGGAAGTCGCGGTCACCAGCGTCCTGCAAACCTCGGCAGGTCGGATGATCTTCGGCCGCCTGGAAGGCACGAGCCCGCCCCCACCGCGCCGCCGGCCCAATCAACAAACCGCGTGATGCAATGCCGGATTATTCACCGCAACAACGCAAGATCATCGATCGATACTACGACAATCGCGACGGAATCATGCTCGCGAAGCTGGGCGAACTCGTCGGCGAACTCTATCTCGCAGACGCCGACGCGAAACGCGCCAAGCTCTGGGACCGCGTCGCCAAGGCGCTGAAGAACCTGAAGGTCCCCGAGGCCACGGCGGCGCACATCCTCAAGGAGCGCCGCCCCGAACTCCTCGCATCGCACCTCAAAGATTGGACTATGAAGAAATGACGGGGGCCAGCGAAGCAAATTCATCACCACAGAGGCTCAGAGACGAAATCAGGGAATGGAACGGAGATTCTTCTCATCAATTTATCAAATCTCTGCGCCTCTGTGTCTCTGTGGTGAATCTACTTCTTCGGCGGTGAGGTTATTTCCGATACAGGTGCCGGCACTCGACCAGCCTAGCCGTCGTGCCGTCGTGAACCGCGAACTGCGCCGGCTTTTTGTCAAACCACATGGACGCCCCGCCGTAGCGCCCGTCCTTGGCCACGGCATAGAGCTTCAGATCGAAATCCGGCCGCCCCATCTTGTCGCGCAGCCGCGGCTCGGCATGATCGGCCACGCGCTGCATCGCCGCCACGCAGGCCTCCTCGGGCGACTTTCCGCTACGCATGAACTCGACGACGAGAAACGACGTGCAGTTCTGCAGGTTCGCCTCACCGCGCCCCGTCGAGCCCGCCGCGCCGACCGCATTATCGACGTACAACCCCGCGCCAATGATCGGTGAATCCCCCACGCGCCCCGGAATCTTGTACGAAAGCCCGCTCGTCGTCGTCACCCCCGCCAAATCGCCCTTTGCATCCACCGCACAGCAATTGATCGTCCCCCACGTGTGCAGAATCGCTTCCGGCCCGCGCGCCCCGCCCGCCGGTCGCTTCGCCGCGCCCGCCTCTTCCGGCGAAAGCCAATCGTCGTCCCGCGCGTGCGACTCCTTCCACTTGAGCCAGATTTTCCGCGCCTCCTCCGTCAGCAGTTCCTCTTCCTTGAAGCCGTGGGCTTTGGCAAAACGCAATGCCCCTTCGCCGACAATCAGGACGTGGTCCGTCCGCCCCATGACTAATCGCGCGACCTTCGACGGGTTCTTGATATTCCGCAGCGCCGCGACCGCCCCCGCCTTGTGCGTCGGCCCGTGCATGACCGACGAATCCAGTTCCACCACGCCATCTTCGTTCGGCAGGCCGCCGAGGCCGACAGAGTGATCGTTCGGATCGTCTTCGACGATGTTCACGGCCGCGATGACGGCGTCGAGCGGGTCTTTCCCGCCGCGCAGGAGATCCATCGCCTTGTCGATCGCCTTCAACCCGTTGGCGCTGGAGATGACAACGGGCCGAGGCCCGGCGCCCGGTCGCGGGTCGCTGATTTTGGGTTTGTCTTGCGCGACAGCCGCCTGTGCGAGCGCCCCGCCCGCCACCACGCCGGCGGACGTCTGCAGAAAATGCCGCCGCGTCCAATCCGACCGGGACTCGCCCATTAGTCCTCCGCCTCCGAACCATCAACCGGCGGCAGCCCGAACAGGCTGCGCAGGAAGTTCGCCGCGTCCTGCTCCAACAGCGCCCCCACCGCCCCCATCGACGCGTACTCGATCGGCAAAGGCCGCACGATCGGCCGCAGCGTGACGTAGGTCCCGGATTGACGCGCCGCTTCGAGCGTTGCCGCATCCGGTCCGGCAAAAAGATACGCACCGGTCGCAACCAGCGCGACGGCCGCCAGCAGCCAGACCTGCGAATTCAGCCTGAAGAGCCAACTGGCAATCATGGCCCCGACCATGAACGCGATGCCGACGGAAAAGAAGATCTGCCCTTTAAGAAGCGGGATGGCCTCCCCCCCCATTGTATAGGCAATGAGAACCCAGGCGATGAGCGACACGACGGCGACCGCGCCGAACCCCTGCCGAACGTCCGGCGCGCGCTCCACGGGATGTGCGCGCGGAATCGCGCCGCTATCGGCATGAAACCAGCTCTCGACCCAACGGCCCACGACGAACCCGACGGCAATCAGCGCCAGCCACAGCCAAGTCTCCGCGACCAGCGCCGCCCGTGGAAACGGGTCAGGGGAAACTCCTGCGCCCACCTCCGCGCTCAACCGGTACAGCACCAGTGAATCCAGCTGCGTGCCGCGCATCGACAGCGCCGCCAGTCCGATGGCGATGGCCAGCGCCCCGTGTGCCGCCGAGCCGGGACCGCAGATCGCCACGGCCAGGCCGCTGGCCACGACCGCCAGGCCGAGCAGCTCCGCCATCGCGATAACGCCCTGGTCGACACTGATGAGCGAAATCGGCCCCTCAGGATCCACCGGGCCCGCCACCCAGCGACCGACATACCAGAAGATCGCCGCCGCGACCCACATCGCACAGAGAAAGCGAATCCGCAGTACCAGCGTTCGACCGCCATGCAGATGCGCGCCGTCGTGAGTCACGTCCATCTCCGTCGATTGCGCAGGGCTCGTCATTCAGGGTTCCTCACACCCGTCGGCCGATTCGCGCCCACCTCGCGGCCGCGGCTCGCCGGCGGGTACCTTTTCAACAAGGCCTCCAGCTTCTTGCGCTTCACGCCATCCAGCGGGCACATCGGCAAACGAAACTCTTCGGCCATCTGCCCGCGGATGGCCAATGCCGTCTTGATCGGAATCGGATTCGTATCCAGCCGCAGCAAGTCGCGCATCAATGGGAACAGCGCGTCGTGCCGACGCCGCGCCTCGTCCCAATCACGATCCAGGGCGGCGCTGGTCAGTGCTGACATCTCCGCCGGCATCAAATTCGCGACAACGCTCACGACGCCGACCGCCCTGATGCTCATCAGCGGAAGCGTCAGCGTATCGTCCCCGCTGAGGATGGCGATGTCGCTCGCCTTGGCGAGTTCGCTCGCCCCATCGACCGACCCGGTCGCGTGCTTGACGGCGACGATGTTGGGATGGTCGGCGTGCAAGCGGGCGATCGTCTCGACCGAAATCTCGACCGCCGTTCGGCCCGGGATGTTGTAGAGCATGACCGGCGCGCCGATTCGCTGGGCGACGTGACTGAAATGCTGGTAGAGCCCGTCCTGATTGGGCCGGTTGTAATACGGCGAGACGAGCATGACGCCGTTCGCCCCGGCGCTCATCGCCGCCTTGGAAAGCTCCAGCGTCCTGGCCGTGCAGTTCGACCCCGTCCCCGCCACGACAGGTACGCGGCCCTTCGCCTTGCGAACGACCGCACCGACAAGGTCGCGTTGTTCCTCACCGGTCAGTGTCGGCGCTTCGCCTGTCGTTCCGCACGGGACCAGGCCGCTGACACCGCCGGCAATAACCCGCTCGACGAGATCGTCCACGGCCGGCCAGTCGATAGCGCCGTTGCGAAACGGCGTGACCAGCGCGACTAGGCATCCTTTGTAGGGGTTCATGACCTACTCCCTTCGTCCATAACGGTCGAGAAGGTCCTTCATCTCGCGGACCGCGGCGCGGAGGCCGATGAAAACGGCCCGGGCGATGATGCTATGGCCGATATTGAATTCCGAAAAGCCCTCGACGGCGGCGATGGCCGCAACGTTGCGAAACGTCAAACCGTGCCCGCCATGAACCTCAAGCCCGCAAGCCCGGCCGACGCGGACACCTTCGCGAAGCTCGCTCATGGCCGCCTCATGTTCTTTGGGGGACTCTGCATGTGCATACGCCCCCGTCCATAGCTCAACCGCGTGAAAGCCGAGGGCTGCGGATTTCTCGATCTGCTCGCGGCGCGGTTCGATGAACGCGCTGACGATGATCCCCGCGTCCGCCAGCGTCTTGACCGCCGCGCCGACGCGATCGCCATGCCGCACCACATCCAGCCCCCCTTCGGTCGTCAGTTCCTCCCGCCGCTCCGGCACCAGCGTACATTGCGTCGGCCGATTCTTGACAGCAATGGCGACGATCTCCGGCGACGCCGCCATCTCCATGTTGAGCTTCGTGGTGACGACCTCCTTCAGCAGCGGGACGTCGCGATCGATGATATGCCGCCGGTCTTCGCGAAGGTGAAACGTAATGCAATCCGCCCCCCCGAGCTGTGCCTCCACCGCCGCCCAAACCGGGTCCGGCTCCTCCGCCCGCCGGGCCTGCCGGACGGTCGCGACGTGATCGATGTTCACCCCTAGCGTAGGCATCACGAACTCCCCCGTAGATTATGTCGTCGCCGACTCGTTATAGCGAGCGACATTGATATCGCAATACGATCGTGGCCCGGCCGGGATTCAAGCCCTCGGTTCGAAGCCCCGATAGACTTCGCTTCTATGACCAATTCGCAAAACCAGTACGGTCTTCCTCACGATTTGTACGCGATAGATAACGCGCCATGAGCCGACGCGGATTCGAAAAAGGCCACGGGCCTTACCGTGCATTGGGATACAGTCCGCCGGCGTCGGGTCGTCCGCCAGCTCGCGAATCGTCCGACGCAAATTGTCTTGCGCCGCACCACGGATATTTGCAAGTGCCCGCGCAGCCGCCGGCAAAATGAACAGCTTGAACGACCGACGGCTCATCGCCTCGACCGCCTCGCACCTCGCCGTCGACGTTTGGTTTCGTCGAGCCGTCGATCAACTTTTTCATAGGGGATGGGGCGGCTGCCTCGGCGCTTGGCCTCGGCCAGTGCCTTTTGCGCCTCTCGGACCCAATAGGCGTCTTCGAGCTCCTCCAACCGTTGAAGGTCATCGAGTGAGACGATGGCAGCACAGTCTTTTCCATGCCGCTTGAGCACGATCCGCTCGCCGCCGAACGCAACGCGGTTCACCGCGTTCGCTAATTCCGCCCGTGCCGCCGTCGTGGCCAGTCGCGATCGCTTCATTCTGGATGCCATAATCGGTACCTCCGTCGAATGTACGTCTTGTACAATTCTAATCGTCTGGGTCTGTCATGGCAAATACGGTTCGGCAAATCTAATCCGGCTTGCCAATCCGCCGCAGCCCAATGAAGATGAACCCAACGGACGCATCACGGCGTTGAGCGGAGGCAGATGATGAATAGAGGTTTCGTGTATTCAGGTGTCGTTTTCGCGCTCGCCGGCTCGCTATGGGCAGACGACGCGCGATTGGGGGCAATAAAGGCCAGGCCTATCAACGCCGAACTGTCGACCGCGATGGACCAGCGAATTGCCGCCTCGACAAGCAGTTGGCAAGGCCTCTACCAAACCTCCCACACCAACCCCGAACTCTCCCGCCAGGAGAAGCAGTCCGCCGCCCGGATCGCCAAGCTCTTCCGCGAAGCCGGAATCGCCGTCACTGAAAACGTCGGCGGCTACGGTGTTGTGGGCGTCCTCAAGAACGGCCCCGGGCCGACCGTCCTTATCCGCGGCGACATGGACGCCCTGCCCATCATCGAAGAGACCGGCTTGCCCTTCGCCAGCAAGGTCAAGGTCGAACTCGGCGACGGCTCCCACGTCGGCGTCATGCACGCCTGCGGTCATGACATGCATCAGACGATCCTCGTCGCCACGGCGCAGACGCTCGTCGCCCTGAAGGACCGATGGAAGGGAACGGTCGTGTTTATTGCTCAGCCTGCCGAGGAGATCGGCGTCGGGGCTCTGGCCATGATCGACGACGGCCTCTTTACGCGCTTTCCCAAGCCGGAATACTGCATCGCCCTCCACGTCAGCCACGAGATGCTCAGCGGCACCGTCGGCTACACCCCCGGCTGGGTCTGGGCCAACGTGGACTCGGTCGATATCACCATCCACGGCAAAGGCGGTCATGGGGCCTACCCCCACGCCGCCATCGATCCCGTCGTGACCGCCGCACAGATCGTGACAGGCCTGCAAACCATCGTCAGCCGCCGCGTCAACCCGCTGGACCAGGCTGTCGTCACAGTCGGGTCCATCCACGCGGGGACCAAACACAACATCATCCCTGCGACCGCTCAATTGCAATTGACGGTCCGCACCTTCACCGACGAGGTCCGCAAGGAAGTGCTCGATTCGATCAAACGGATCACGGTGCAGACCGCCCGCGCGATGGGCTGCCCCAAAGACCCCGATGTGGTCGTGCTGGACGATGAGTTCACGCCGGCCAGCTTCAACGACCCCGGTCTGACCGCGGCGGCAGTCGAGGTCTTCAAGGGCATTCTGGGTGAGGCTAACGTCATCCAGCGCCCCCCAAGCATGGGCGGGGAGGACTTCGGACGCTACGCCAAGCACCTTGGGGTTCCCGGCTTCATGTTCCAATTGGGCGTCGTCGATCCGCAACGCTGGGAGGCATCCCGGAAGCCGGGCGGCGAACCGCTTCCAACCGTTCACTCGTCGAAGTTTCAGGTGGACATCGAGCCGACGCTCCAGACCGGCGTGCGGTGCATGACCAGCCTGGCCCTGTCGCTGCTTTCGGAACCCTAGCGCCCCTAGTACTATTCCCACCTGCAGGGGCGGTTTGCGTGCCGCCCCGAAGCAATAGCCCCCAGGAAGCCCCATGGCGATCCAATTTTTTTGCGTAGCCTGTCGTCAGCCCATCGAAGTCGATGACGAGATGGCCAATCTGACCGTGACCTGCCCCTATTGCCGCAAGGTCGTGACCGCTCCGGCGGTGACCGAAGGGGTGATGTTGGAAAACCCACCGGTCGCATCGCCTTCCGGGACCGGTGGACTTCCCGGGACGATGCCCTACGCCCCGACGCGGCCAAGTGGCACAAACATCTGGAGTTGGATCTCGCTGGGTTGTGTGTCCTTTTCACTGATTGTCCTGGCCGTCCTTCTTGGGTTGTTCGCATCACTGGCGAAGGGCCTCGGTGCCAACCCGACGCCTCAGGAGATGTCCAAGTTTTTCGCTGAGGAAATCAGCAAGCGACCCGGGATTCAAGCGCTGGGGATGGCCGGAATCTGCTTTACACCCATATTGGGTTTGGTGGCCGGGATCGTGGCGCTGGTGCGTCGAACTCCACCGCGTTGGCCCGCAGTCATCGCCCTGGCCGTGAGTGGCCTATTCATCCTTCTTTTATGTCTGAACCTCGTCTTCAGCGCCATGGCCATGGGCGGAAAACAAGGCGGTTAATGTCCGGTAATCCTACTTGCGTCCTGTCAATCGGGAACGCGAAAGGGATTTGCGAGTTCGAGAGTCACGTGTCTTGATCGTGGCGGAGTTTTTTAACGGACGATGTGACTGCGCCGAGACAGCCGAAGCGTTAGGCTTGGAAAAAAGCGTCGCCTGGCCTCGCGGATGATTGACACCATCATGTCGGCGCGGTAACTTCAGGAATGTTTGAGAGATCGGCTGGACCCACAATCGCCGTCCGCGCGACCTAGAGAGCGAGGCCCTCATGGAAGTTTTCGACGTTGCCAAATCCCGGCGCCGCGCCGCCAAGAATAAAAACCCGCGCATCTTCACGCTCGAACACGCCAACCGAACGCTGCCGCTTGTGCAGCGGATCGTCGCGGACATGGTTCGACAGTATAAGAAGGTGGACGCGCTCGAAGAGCGGTGTCACATCCGTCGTCCGTCGGTGAGCAGCGAGGCGCAGGCCAAGCTCTGCCGCCAGTACGAATCGGAGTTGGAAAAGCTTCGCGAACTCTCCGCGGAACTCGCCGCCATCGGCTGTGAAATCAAGGACTGGCGGATCGGCCTGATCGATTTCGCTGCCGTCCGTGAAGGACGCGTCATTGAGTTGTGCTGGCGGCTGGGTGAGACGCAGATCGAACACTGGCATGAAGTCGGCGCCGGGTTCCAAAACCGCCGGCCGATTGATGAGACCTTCGCCGTCCCGGCGACCGTTTGACGGCGGCAACCCCCGCTCGCGTCGTCTTCGTTACAATCCCGACATGTCGTCGCAGCCTGTCGCCAGCCCCCTGGCCGAAAAATACCTGCGCCTGCACCTGTGCCCGGAGGTGGGGCCCATCCGCTTCGCGAACCTCCTTCGCGAACTCGGCGACATCGACACCGTCCTGGGCGCCGGCGTTTCGCGGCTTATGGCCGTCGAGAAAATCGGCCAGAAGGTGGCGGGCAATATCGCCCGCGAGCGAGACTCCGCGCGCGTCACCGAAGAGATTGAGCTCGCCGGGCGGTACGGTGTGCGCATTCTCTGTCTCGCGGACGAAGAATATCCGCCGCCCCTAAAAAAGATCGAAGATCCACCGGCGTGTCTGTATGTCAAAGGGACGCTCACGCGCAACGACCTCCTGGCCTTGGGCGTCGTCGGCTCCCGTCATTGCACGCGCTACGGCGCCGAGCAGGCCGAGCGTTTTGCCGCGCTCGCCGCGCACGCGGGAATGACGATCGCGTCGGGCATGGCGCGAGGCATCGACAGCGCCGCGCATCGAGGCGCACTGGCCGCCAGCGGTCGTACGATTGCGGTGCTGGGCTGCGGCCTTTGCCACATCTACCCGCCTGAATCCGGTGAATTGGCGGAAAAAATCAGCGCTGCCGGCGCATTGGTGAGCGAGTTGCCGATGGGTGTCGCCCCGGACTCCAAGAACTTCCCACCGCGAAATCGCATCATCGCCGGTCTCTCCATGGGCGTCCTGATCGTCGAAGCCGCGCGGCGCAGCGGAGCACTGATCACCGCCCGACTCGCCTCCGAATACAACCGTGTGGTCTTCGCCGTCCCAGGCCGCATTGACACGGCCTCCGCCGAAGGCTGCAACGACCTGATCAAGACCGGTGCGGCCAAGCTGGTGATGGGGCTTCCCGACATCTTGCAGGAATTGGGCGACGCCGGCGCTGCCCTGATGAGCGCCTTTGCCCCGCCGGAAGAACGCGGAGAGGTCGTCGCCCAGCGCTCGCTCCCTCTCGACGAGGCCGAAAAGACGGTCCTTGCGGCCATCGTCGGCGAACCGCTTCCGATCGAAGGCGTGTGCGAAGAGTCCGGCCTGCCCCCCGCCCGCGTCGCGGCGGTCCTGACGAGCCTGCAACTCAAGGGCGTGATTCGACGGCTACCGGGGGACTTGTATGAACGGGCGGGGCGACAATGAAGAACGGCGAACAATGTAAGGCGAGTCAACGCCAAGTTCTTTTTTCGCTATTCGCCATTCGCTATTCACAATTCTGCCTTACCACGGCCACTCCCCCCACGCCGAACTCTTGACCGCACTGCCTTCCGGAATCTGTCCGGCGTTCTCAAACGGATCCTGGGCATCCGCCAGCCACTTTCGCCAGGCCTTGGCATCATGGTTGTGCGTGTGACCGGTCAAGGCGATTAATGATTCTTCGGCGGCGTGCTGAATGGCAAAATCGTCGCCGTCCATGGCATCCACCAGGGCCTCCGGGATCGGCCGCTCGGCGAAATAGGCCAACGTCTCGATGGTCGTCAACCGTACATTGCGATCGGTGTCGCGCGCGAGTCGATCGAGGAGCGCCCTGATGATCGGCGGGCGCTGGGATTCGTCATAGGTGTAGTCGCGCACGATCTGCAACAGGAGCTTGGCCGCCTCCCAACGAAGCGCCGCGGGAGCTGCGCGGCAGTCCGCCGATCGCTGCGTGGTACCGGCCAGCAGTTTGATGATCGTCGGTATCTGTGCAGCGCCCGACGCGGGCGCCATTGCCCGAATCGCAGCGCATCGGACCATGGTGTCCCGATCGGTCCGCGCCACCGTGTCATAGACTTTCATGGCCCAGTCCGTTTGGCCATCGCGGCTGTCGGACAAGCCCACAACGCCTTTTCGCCGGTCATCCGCCCCCGGCGCCTCCAGGGCCATGTCTAGATAATCTTGACTCGATTTGGGCTTCTTGATCCACGAACTGTTGCGCGAGGAAGCACATCCGGTCAGCGGGAGTTCCATGCCCATCGCCAGGCATAACGCAATGAACAAAATGTTTCGTGACCGCCCCATGCGCTACACCGTCGCTGTCGGTTCCTGCGAGACCAACTGCTCGTGCGACACCCAGGTCACGTCCACGACGGCATGATCCAGGAATCGCTGCCCCAATTCGCGGAATCTTTGCGGATTATCGCTGACGTAGCAAGTCAGGCCGCCCCCGCCGCCGTCCTCGCACAGCGCCCCGCGCGATCGCAGCCGCTCGACGACCATGCTGGCCATCTGCTCGCCGGAATCGACGAGCTTGACGCCGGGACCGACGAAATCCGCAATGGCAGGCTTGAGGAGCGGATAGTGCGTGCAGCCGAGGACGAGGACCTTGGGATCCAACCGCATGATCGGCTCCAGATAATCCCGCACGACCGCCTTGGTGATCGCATCATCGCACCGCCGCCCCTCTTCCACCAGCGGGACAAAGAGCGGGCAGGGCTTTTGAATGACCCGGGTGCTGGCCTGATAGCGGTTCATCGCCCGGCGATACGCGTCTGAGCCGATCGTCGCCTCCGTGGCGATGACGGCAATCGTATGACCCTGTGCCAGCAGTATCGCCTGCCTTGCCCCCGGATCGACCACGCCGCAGACCGGCACGGTCAGCACCGACTCCAGTTCCTCCAGCGCCACGGCGCTGACGGTGTTGCAGGCCACGACGATCATCTTGGGATCGAAGCGAAGGAGAAACTCGCAGATCTCTCGGGCAAAGCGCGTGACGGTCTGCGTACTTTTGATACCGTAGGGGACGCGGGCGGTATCTCCGAAATAGACGATTCGCTCGTCAGGCAGGCGTCGCTGCAATTCGCGCACGACCGTCAGCCCGCCGATGCCGGAATCAAAAACGCCGATACAACGAGAATCGCCAGACATCCACTCGCACTCCGCAGATGGTTGCACCATCCCGCGCCGGGATAGCCGTCACTTCTATATCTATCGGTCTTTGAATGCAACCACCCCGATGCCCCACAGCATCCCCAAGGAAGGCCATCAATGGTAAACTGTCGATGAACTTCGTCCGTGAATCGAAGGGTACCGTCTCATGGGATTTCAAGAATGATCGCCGCCATCAAAGACCTTCACCAACACGTCGGCCAGACCATCACGCTCCAGGGCTGGCTCTACCACCGCCGCGACTCCGGGAAGATCGCCTTTCTCGTCATCCGCGACGGGTCGGGACTCTGCCAGTGCGTTGTGAGCAAGAACGAGACGACCGAGCCGTTTTTCGAAACGGCCCGGCGACTCGGGCAGGAAACCTCCCTCCGCGTCACCGGGACCGTCCGCGCGGACCCCAAACAGGTCGGCGGTCACGAACTGGACGTGACCGGCCTCGAGGTGGTCGGCGAAAGCGTCGATTTCCCCATCACTCCCAAGCCGCACGGCATCGAGTTCCTCATGAAACACCGCCACCTGCACTTCCGCTCGCGGCGGCAGTGGCACATCCTCCGCGTCCGCGCGACGCTCGTCGACGAAATCCGCGGCTACTTCAACCGCAACGGCTACACGCTCATCGACACGCCCATTTTCGCCCCCGCCGCAGGGGAGGGCGCACAGACTCTTTTCGAGGTCGATTACTTCGGCGAGCCCGTCTATCTCGCCCAGACCGGTCAGCTTTACGTCGAGGCGGCTTGCATGGCCTTTGGCAAGGTCTATTGCTTCGGCCCGACGTTCCGTGCGGAGAAGAGCAAGACCCGGCGACACCTCACCGAATTTTGGATGGTCGAGCCGGAGATCGCCTATGCCGAACTGGACGACGTGATCGCCGTCGCCGAGGACTTCGTCTGCTCGATAGTCGACCGCATCCTTCGCGACCACCGCGCCGACCTGGAATTCCTCGGCCGCGACATTGCTCAACTGCAAAAGATCAAAAAGCCGTTCCATCGTCTGAAGCATGCCGAGGCGGGCGATATTCTCCGCGGGCCAAAGGCGAAAGAGCTATTGGAGAAGGATCTCGCCGCGAAGACCGCCCGCATCGAGGAAGTCAAGAAATCCATCGCCGAGAAGGAGGCCAAGGAAAAGAGCCAGGGCGTCAAGCAGTGGGAAAAGGACAAGCTCGTGGCGGAGATCCACGACCTCCGCGAAGAACTCGGCGACCTGGAGGTCGAGGTCGAGAACATCCCGCACCACATCCAGCTTGCCGCGAACTTCGACCCCGGCGGCGACCTCGGCGGTAGCGACGAGACCATCATCAGCCGCCTGCACGACCGCCCCACCTTTGTCACGCACTACCCCAAGGCGTGCAAGGCGTTCTACATGAAGCGGAGCGCCGACGACCCCACGCGGGTCAACAACGTCGACCTGCTCGCCCCTGACGGCTACGGCGAGATCATCGGCGGCTCACAGCGCGAGGACAATCTCGACGTGCTCCTGGAGCGCGTCAAAGAAGACGAACTCGACCCCGCTGATTACGAATGGTACTTCGACCTCCGCCGCTACGGCACCGTCCCCCACGGCGGCTTCGGTCTCGGTGTGGAACGCACGCTCGCCTGGCTATGCGGTCTCAAACACATCCGCGAGACAATCCCCTTCCCGCGGATGATGGGGAAGTTCTATCCGTAGGTGATTGGTGTCTCCGAAAAACAGAGTACGACGACACTTGCAATCCTACCTTGGAATAACGAGCGTCATCTTCGCAAGCACTGCCATTTCCGTGTCCTGTTCGAAGGTCGAGGACAGTCACGAGGTACGTATTGATGAATGCAATATCGCCGAGCTAATTCGCCCCTTACGCTTTGGAGACATACTGGGTCCCCTAGGCAACCCTTTAATTGCAGCTATGGTAAGTCCAAGTCAAATTCGGCCCGCGATCGACGTCACTCTCGCCAAGGACATTCGAGCCCAAGCAATCCTGGGTGACGAAGATCGAATTTGCCGCGTTCGCATCCTCGACTCGGAGTTTCGTGTTTTCTCCTTGTCACTTGCATCAACCTACAAGGAAATCAAGTCGAAGTTTCCTCTGGTGAAGCCGATTTCTTATCATGGGTATGCAATCGAGGTTCCAATCAGGGAAAACATAGTCTTCGCCTTTTTCCCATGGGACGGTGTTCCCCGCGACGATCAACGACCGCATTGGATTGATCTCCTTCCAGAACATCCTGATGAGAATTGTCGGTACGCTTCGGCCAGACGGTAGCTGCCAAGCCGTACGATTCGCGTATAATGACCGGGTCGCGGTAAACTCGCGCCATCGCAAACAGGTAAACACCTTGTCCACCTCCATCACCGCCATTCACGGTCTCATCAACCTCCTCGACGCCCTCAATTGCGGCGCGCTCCTCGTCAACCGGTCAGGCAGCATCGAATACGCCAACGACCGCCTCTGTCAGATGATCGGCCGGTCGCGCGACCAGCTCATCGGCCGCAAGACCGAGTCGCTCTACTCCACGGAGGCGGCGATCGACTTCCTACGCTCACGGCTGCACAACTTTGACGAGGCCCACGAGGGCGAGTTCTTCCTCCCCGCGGCCGACGGCAGCGAGCTGCCGGTCATCATCTCCGGTCGGCCCCTCGGCAGCGCCGCCCCGCTTGCCGACCACCGCCTGATCACGGCCATCGACATCTCCGCCCAAAAGAAAGCCGAGCTCCGCAGCCGCGAGGAGTACGAAACAATCTCCACGCTCAGCGATACCATCCTCGAACAGGCCATCGACCTCAAGCACTACTCGCAGAAGCTCGAGGAAAAAGTCCGCGAGCGCACTGCCGAGTTGCACGACGCCAACATGGAGGCAATCTACATGCTCGCCGTCGCCAGCGAGGCCAAGGACGCCGATACGGGCGCCCACGTCCGCCGGATCGAGCACTACACGCGGACACTCGCCCTGGAGATGGGTGTGCCGCCCGCGAGGGCCGAGGAGTTCGGCTACGCCGCGATCCTCCACGACGTCGGCAAGATGCAGGTCCCTGACCACATCCTCAAGAAGCCCGGCCCGCTCGACAAGACCGAGCGCACCGAGATGATGCTGCACTGCATTACCGGCGAGCGGATCCTCTCCAAGAAGCCCTTCTTCGAAACTGCCCGCCAGATCGCCCGCAGCCACCATGAAAACTGGGACGGCTCCGGCTACCCCGACGGTCTCCGCGGCGAGGCGATCCCCCTGCCCGCGCGGATCGTCCACCTCGCCGACGTCTTCGACGCCCTCACCAGCGCCCGCGTGTACAAACCGCCGTGGCCCCCCGACAAGGCGGTCACCGCGATCACTGAAGGCGGCGGCACGCAGTTCGACCCGTCGGTCGTCTCGGCGTTCAAGGCCCTCGTTGACACGAACCGATTCAACCCTGCTCCGGCTCCGTAGCGTCACTTACGAAGAATGAGCTACCGCAGCAGCGACAGTACCGACTGCGGAGTCTGGTTCGCGATCGCCAGGATGCTCGTGCCCGCGCTCACCAGGACCTGCGAGCGCGTCAGGGCGCTCGTCTCCTGCGCGAAGTCCAGATCGCGGATGCTCGACTCCGCCGCCGTCAAATTCTCCAGCGTGATGCCGAGCTGGTTCACGTTCGTGTCGAGCGTGTCCTTCTCGAACGCCCCGAGTCGGCCGCGCATGACCGACACTTGCCGCACTGCCTCGGCGACAATCTTGGCCGCCTGCGCCGTCTGGCCGTTCACCAGACTGGACGAGCCGCCGCTGGTAATCTCGGTCAGGTACCCGAGCGAGCCGTTGCCGAGGCGCGTCGCGGCAGTCGAATGCATGCCGAAGTTCACCTGCTGGTTGGTCTCCACGCCCGCGCCGAGTTGGAAGATCGCCCCTCCGCCCGTGATCGCGAACGACGTCGAGCCCGCCGTGTTGAACGCGTCCTGCAGCCGCAGCTCGATCCCCAGGCCGGTCGTGTTGAGGAACACATCCAGACCGCGGCCGAGGGCGCTGGCCCCGTTGATGGTGACGGAGACGTCGCGGCCCGTGTCGCGGCGGTTGGCCGTCCCGCTGCCATCGACCGTGCTGAAGACCGGCGTGGTGCTGCCGATCTCGGTGACCTGCACGAACGCCGCACTGCCGAATTCGATCGACGACAGGACGATCCCGCTGGCGGGGACTCCCGCGTTGATCAGCGATGCGCTCACGCCGGTCGAGTCCTTCACAAGGTTGACGGCCGCCGCAATAGCGCTGGCCGTCGTCCCGGAGAGCAGCGAAATCGCCGTCACGCCCTCGGTGCCGGCCAGTTCGATGGTGACCGACGCGGTGATCGCCGAGGTCTGGAACTGGAGCTGGCCGTGCTGGGCCGATTGGATGACGCTGACATTGACGGGGATGTAGCTGGCCGTGCCGAAGGAGACGTTGTTGATGCGGGTATCGGCGATCTGAGCCGCGTTGATGCCGCTGGTGATGTAGCCGAGGGAGCCGTTGAGGAGCTTTCGCCCGCCGAAGGTCGTCGTATTGGCGATCCGTGTGATGGAATCGATCGCCGAGTCGATCTGCAACTGGTTGGCGCGAATCTCGTCCTCGGAGATCGCCCCAATGTTGGCCGACTCAACGATCTTCGACTGAATGTCGTTGAGCAGGGCGGCGACCTCATTGAGCGCGCCTTCGGTCGTCGCCACCATGTTGGAGGCCCGCTGCGAGTTGGCGACGGCCTGGCGAACGCCCTCGATCTCCGAGCGGAGGTGCTGCGAGATGATCAGCCCGGCCGGATCGTCCGCGCCGCGATTGATCCGCAGTCCGCTGGACAGCCGCTCCAGCGAAACCTGGAGCGAGCTGTGCGCCCGCGTGAGTTGCCGACCTGCCACGATGGAGGCGGTGTTGGTGTTAATGCGCGCCATGGGAACAACCTCCCTGTTGTACTCGGCGAGTCGTATGGGGCCGCGCGCCGCGCACGGCCGTCTAGGGCGCGGCGGCACCGCCGCGCCGGTGAATCATCCTTAACTCGATCGCGGTCCACCCCGACGGGGGTTATGACCGCCGGGTCCCGCGCTGTCGGGCGGCAGGTCCTCCGGCTTGATATTCGCCGCCGCCCGATTTTCGCGCTGGATCGCGTCGTACACTTCCTTGCGATGCACGGGAACATGCGTGGGCGCGGTAATGCCGAGGCGGACCTTGTCGCCTCGAATGTCCACGATCGTGATCTCGATGTCGTCGCCGATCATGATCGTCTCGTCGCGCTGACGTGATAGAACCAACATCCTCTGGCTCCTTGTAGCCACGTCCGGGCGGCCTCATGCCGCCGGCGGTGGTCAGTGACAGGTGTGACCGGCCCATTCCGGACGCGTTTCGCCTGCAGCGAATCCACGAGGGATAATAGACCCGCACACCTCGTTTTGCCTTCAGACCCGAGACCTACGCCGACCGGCTGACACTCGCCTGCCGCACCGGCAGATCCATGAGCGGATGCCGCGTGGAGTAACGCTTGTCCGCCAGGACGAGCTGCTTGCCGACGCGCGTCGCGATATTCAGGATCAGCGGGCCCTGCAGGTTCGCCGTGAGCTGGTCCTCGTACTTGTTGACGATGACGAAAACCTGCGAGCCGTGCGTCTGAGTCAGGCCGATGTGCCCGAGGTCCTCGGCCTTCACGACCACGCGGTAATCCGGCACGAACATCCGCGGATCGCAGACCACGAAGGCCAGTTCCGGCCGATGGACCGCCTGCATCCAGTAGAACGCGCTGTTCTCGCCGGTCTGAATCAGCGCATACTCCCGGTCGTCCGGGAAACCCAGGAGACCCTTGGGAAAGTTGAGGAATCGTTGATCGTCGACCTCGATTCCGCCGAACCGCGACGTCTCGATGACCATCACGTCTTGCTCCCCGGTGTCGCTTCGGACACCGCTATTTCGATCGCACCAGCCGTACCCGGCGTGGACGCCGGTGCGATCCAACCTCGAACCTGTCGTCGCCCGCGATTCATCCAATCATCGCAGGAAGTCCAACAACGACAGGTTTTGCAATCTCGATCCTGACAGCAGGCTGGCCTGAAGTGCCGTCTGGGCCTGCTGGAATTTCGTCACTGCCTCCGTGAAATCCACGTCGCGCACCTGGGAAAGGAGAATCGTGGTCGCGCTCGTGGCGTCCTCCGTTTGCGCGAGGCGCGCTTGCATCGCTTGTGACCGCGCGCCGACCTGGCCGATCACGCGCGAGACTTGCTCGCGGGTGGCGCTGATCTGCGCGCCGGCCTCGGTAATCTCCGACGAGTTGTCCCCCAGGAGACCGTCGCGGAGGCGGTAGAGTGCGCTGAACACGCCACTTTGGTAAAACGGCGCGACGTTCGTGCCCTCCAATTCCGTGGCCGTTCCCGTCCCGAGGATGCCCAGTTCCTGTGCGACCGGCGACAAGTTCAGCGCCGTGACGGTAATCACGCCGGGACCTGCCGGGCCGGTCAACTGCAGTCCCGCCCCGGCGTCGGAAATGCTCGCGACAATCCCCGCCCCGGCGGTCGTCGACGCTGCATTGATGGCATTAATTGCGTCGCCGAAGGTCTGCGCCGTGCTCAAATCGACCTGGAATGTCACGCCATTGGCGTTGGTAATCTGAAAATCGTCGCCGGTCACGGGATGAATGCCGCGAAGGCCATTGACCTGCGAAAGGGGCACACTCGTATTAAGCGACTTAATGCCCAACGTCGCCGCATCGGTCCCGCCATTCTCGCCAATAATCAACGGCGTGCCCGCGAGGAGGTTCTCGACGATGATGCCAGTGCCCGCATCGTTAATCGAGGCGCGAATGCCGACACCCGTGCCATTGAGGCGATTGAGAATGTCCTGCACAGTCGTCGCGCCGGCAAAGTCTACAGTGGCCGTCAATGGTCCGTTGGAAATGCTCACGCCGTTCGGCAATGTAATCCCACCCGGTGCCAGTTCGGCCAATGTGGTGGTCAGACTGACGCGGCGATTGACATTGGCGCCATCGAGATTGATCCCCGCGCCCGTCGTCTGCTTGATGCCGAGGTCGGACGCCGTGGTACCGGTCCCGACTTCGCCGATCTGGACGCCGCTGCCGGGAATTGTTGCGACACTTAGCGCCCCGCCGTCCGTCGGACTGATACCGAGCGTCAATGAACTGCCCGCCGTCGTGGCGGCGTCATTGAACCTCGCGACAAGGTCGTTTACCGTCTCCGCACCGGTGAAGTCGACGCTGAAGTTGATGTTCGGCCCGGTTTCCGTGACCGAGATCGCGCCGAGACGGACGCCCTGTCCCAACGCGCCGGCCAATTCGGAGATTCGCGCGTCCAGTGAGAGTTGGACGTCGAAATCGATTGTGCCGCCGATGACCGTTTCGCGAAGGTTGAACAAGTCGGCGGCAATCACGTTGAACGCCAGTGTGGAATCTATGTCCACGAGCGTCTGGCGGTCGCCCGCATCGCCATTCAGCGTCACGCGCCCGAGGCTGGTCGCGAAGGGGGCATTCGTGACATCGCGCCCCGCGAAAAGATAGGACCCCTGGTATTGCCGATTGCCCAGTGCCTCCAGCTGGTCGATGATCCCGTCGATCACCAGTGCCTGGGCGGCCCGCTCGGTGGTGCTGGACAGACTGCCCGCCTGCTCGCTGGCGATGCGCGACGCCTGTGTGAGCAGATCGGAAATGTCGGTAATCGCGGTATCCGCCGCGGCAAGTTGTCCATCCGCAAACCGCAGATTGGACAGAATCTGGTCCTGATTGCCGAGTACCTGGCGCAGCTTGGCGATCTGCGCGGCGGCCAAGGGATCGTCGCCGACCGAGAGCAGTTGCTGACCGCTCGCGATCCGCTGCTGCTCGTTGAATAAGCGCAGCGTGTTCTGCCGAAGCTGGCGCAGCAAATTGAGCGTCTGCATGCCCTGCGAAACGCGGCTGATACTTCCGAACGTGCCTGCCATTGCTGTCTCGTGTAGGGCGGGCTCTGCCCGCCGCATTAACTCAATCGCACTGTCCCGCGGGACTTGCCCGCCGTGCCGCTACCTCGCGAGCGTCAAGAGTTCCTGCAACATATCATTCACAACGCGCATGTACTGTGCGGCGCCCTCGTAGGCCCGCTGATAAGTAATCATGTTGATCGCCTCTTCGTCGAGGCTGACGCCGGAGAGGTTTTCGCGCTGGGAGGTGAGCGAATCCAGAATCACCTCGCCCGCGTCCAGCTTGCTCTGCGCGCCGGAGACGCTGACCGCGATGTTCGCGGTCGTCGTCGTGTAGAATTCATTCAGCGACACGCCGCCGAGGCTGGATATGACCTGGTCCTTAAGGGCGGTCAGCGCGGTGGCGTTGCTTCCGTCGCCCGCAAAGTCGCTTTGCGCTGCGGCCAGTAACGACGGCTCCGCGGCAATTAGCGAATTGACATTGATGTCGCTGCTGTTCGTGCCGGTCAGGAGCGTATTGATACCGAGGGAGGCCAGAACATTGGACGTGTCGTCGGCGAAGCTGAACGTCGTGCCGCCGGCAGACGACAATTGCAGTCGGCCGTCGGCTAAGACCGTCGCCGTGACGCCGGGAACATTCGCCGAAATGTCGGCCGCGATGGAATTCAGTGACGAATCGCCGCCGATTCCATCCAGATCGACATTGATCTGATGCCGCGTGGACGTCCCGGTCGTTGAGTCTTTGACGTCAATGAAAAAGGAACCGGTCTTCGGCGGGAATGCGACGCCATTGCCAACCGTGGACAATGCGAGCGACGGGTCCGTCACGGCACTGAGGCCAGTGATGTTTGAGAAACCGATCAGCCCTTTGCCGCCCGAGTGGATATTATTGACTTCGCGGATCAGCGCGGATGCCAATTGATCGAGCCGCGTCAACTGCGCCGTCGCATGCGTGTCGCGGGACTCAATGAGTCCGGCAATCTGGCCGCTCGACGAAGTGACTGGCCCATTGTCCAGTTTGAAGCGCACGACCACGTTCGCCAGGCCACTGCTGTCAATCTCTGTCACGGCCTTGATGCCAAACGACTGCCCAAACTGCACGAGCGGGTTGTTCCCGATATAGACGTTGACCGCCCCCGTCGGTTGTTCGCGGACAGTAATGGAAACGATCTGCGACAATTCCCCCAGCAATTGATCGCGCTGATCGCGAAGTTGCGATGTGCCGTGGCCCGAGGCTGCCTCCGCCACCGTGATCTCGGTGTTCAACTCGGCAATCTTGGTCGCGATCTGGTCCGCTTGAAGCACGGCGGTCTCAATCTCCGCATTGAAATCGTTGCGCAGGCCAAGGAGCCCGCCGTGGATGTCGCGAATGCGCTCTGCCAAGGCCTGCGCTGAACTGACGACAAGGCTGCGAGCAGGAACGCTTTCAGGCGTGTTCTGGACATTGCCAACGGATTTGAAAAACTCACCCAGCAGCGTGCCCAGGTTCGTATCGCCGAGGGGATTGAAGATGTCCTCCACGCGCGCGAGACTGGTCCGCTGGGCCTGCGCGTCCTCACGGTCTGACATGGCCATGCGCAGCCGGGCGTGTAGTGCCTCGCTCACATTGCGGCGGACGGCCTCCAGCAAGACTCCACCGCCAAACTGGCCGTTGACCGTCTGCGCGCCGGCGACCGACGACAACGACGCCGTCCCGCGCGAATACCCGGGCGTGCCCGCGTTGGCGATGTTCTGGCCGACGATCTGCAGCGCGGCCTGATATGCCGCCAGCGCCGATCGCCCGATTCCCAATGCCGATGTCAGTCCCATTCGATGTCCGGCCGCGTCAACGACCAGCTCCCGTTTTGTCCTATCCGACGGCGTCCAAAACCCGTGCGCCGGCCGGCGTTCCCATTGCGCCGCACGCGGAATACACCCGCGGCGCGGCGTCGTCCCTCACAATCGCCGTAAAGACCGCCTTGAAGAAGGCCAGCATTTCCCGGCTCACCAGCTCGACGACGCGGTTGGCCTCAGCAACCTGGAGCATTCGCTCGCGCAACAGGTCCGCCAGTTTGACAATCCGCAATCGCTCTGCCTCGCCCAGCCGCGCCGCGATTCTGCGCAGCGAGGCCGGTCGGTTGCGCTCCAGGGCAGGAATGCCGATCTCCGCGCACACCTCGGCGGCAACTTCCCGCCGCTGTGCATCGAGCAACGTCACTTCGTTCGCTAGTTCTCCTTCGCGATGCGAGGCGGCGATCATGCCCTCCACATCCGCCCGGCGCATAGCCTCAAGCTTGCCGCGGATAACGCGATGCAGTGATTCCTGCTTCGCGGCCAGTTCCTCCAGCAGCGTGGCCAAACGATCCACGGGCTTTATCGCGATGGCTGTGCTCATGCGTCTCCCTCCACACCCAGCCTCTTGGCGATCGAATCGAACAGTCGCCGCGCGACGGGGTCGTTTCCGGATCGCCCGATTTTCTTGGCGATTTCCATGGAGAGCTGGCCCTGAAACGCTTCCTCCGCACGGCCGCCGCTCAGGTATTTCGTCTTGAACTTGGACTGCTGCATTTCCCGCAAGAGCGTCCCGTAGAAGATGTCGCCAACAAATTCACCCGTCGAGCGCCGCAGCGCGGCCGCCCGATCACCAGTGACGGGCGCCTTGGGAACGAAACTTGATTGAATGGCCGACACGCTCACGAACTTACTCCACAGTGACTAACTTGCCCTTGACCTTGCCCAGCCGGTGCAGGTTTTCAACGATCTCGATAATGTCCTTCGACGGGACATTGAGCTGGTTGAGTGCATCGACCAGCTCGCGCAGCCGCGCCCCGCTATGGTCGGTCCGCGGCGCATGGATCGCGGCCGCGAATTTCGTATCCGGCGGCGGGGGTTCGGCCGCCGCATCGGGCGGCGTCGGCGCGGGTGTTGTCGTGATCGACATGCCGTTGTGCGAGATGACCGCGGGACCAATCTCGACGTCTTCATCAATCACGATCGTGCCCGTCTTACGATTGATCACGACGCGCGCCTCGCCCGGCGGCATGAGCAGCTCAGTGTTCTCCACGCGGGCGATGAAATCCGCGGGACTGGCGCGCTCCGGCTCGGGAATCTCGATGACCACGTTCTTGGGCCCCATGGCCGTCGCGATCCGTTGGATCTGGCCGATTTCCGATGCCCCTTCGTTGATCATTTGCGCAATGACCGCCGCGAGGGCGTGACTGGCGTGTACATCCTCGACGACCAGCGTAATCTGCCAGTTTTCGCTGATGTAGTTGTGGATGACGTCGGCCTCCATCGTCGCTCCGGCGGTGACCGTTCCGCTGGTTCTCACTTTTTGATCGGGCAGCCGGATCGGCCCGCTGGCCAGGGCGAAGATGCGATCGAGCCCTGGTCCCTGGAGCGGCGTGGGAACCAGATGACCACCGGCGAGGCTCTTGGCCGACCCGCTGGAATTGACCCGCACATCGATCCGGTCGCCTTCGCGCACGCCGTTGTCGGGAATCGTTGCCTCAACCATGACGATGGCAACATTCTTCGTGTCCACCAGGGCGGAAGCGGGCACGGGAATCTCGAACTTCGAAAGCATCGTCTGGAGTTGGAGAATGGAAGCCGCATACTTTCCGCCGTCGCCGGTTCCCGGCAGGCCGATCACCAGACCGTAGCCCACGAGTTGGTTGTTGCGGCGTCCTTGCAGGTGAGTGACGTCGGCGATCCGCGTGGCTTGCACGATCTGAGCGCAAACGAGTAATCCCAGCGCTGCCGCCAGGCTCGCCGTAACATGCTTCCCTTGTTTGAATGCCGGCAATGTCATTTACTTAGAACGCCTTCGTGTTATCCAGGAGTCCCTTCAGCCAACCGCGCTTCGCCGCGTCCTTCATCGCCCCCGCGTTCTCCGTTTGAACATCGAGCGCGAAGATCTTGTCGCTCAGGATGCTGCGGTCGGGCTGAATGTCTTCCTTATTGCATTCGCCGGTTAAACGAATGATCTGATCTTCCTCATCGATCTTGACATGGGCGTATCCGACGAGCATCAAATTGCCATTCGGCTTCACGTCGAGCACCTTGGCCATCACCCGCGTCTCGAAAACGTCCTTGCGATCGGCCCGGCCCTGGTTCTTGAGGTCGTTCTGGTTTTTGAAGTTCACCTCCGGCACCCCGCGCTCGAAGTCCTGCTCCTCCAGCTTGCGATCGTGGATGCGGAACCAGGCGCTCAACTTCGATTTCAGATCCCAGCGGCTTTGCTGCTGCATTCGCGTGTCGGTCTGATACCGCAGGCGATGGCGAACAATTACGGTGATCAGGTCGTTGGGCTGGATGATCCGGGGTTCGGCTGCGGGAATCGCCGTCAGTGATGAACTTGCCAGTGCGACGTTGCGGAATGTCGGCGGTGGGGCCAACGCTCCGGCATTGGCCCGAAGCGTTCCATTCGGCGCCGGCTGTGTGGAGGCCGCCATCTGGCGGGAATAGCTCGCCTGACTGTTCAGAAACAGCGACGAACTCTGCCCCAGCGCCGCCGCGGCCGGCGCCCATCCCGCGATGATCAACACGAGTGTCTTCTTCATCGCGCCGACCACCCTGACGAACCGGCTGCCAACTGTTCCGGCGAGCCCATGCTCACCGTTCCGGGGCCGGTCACCATCGCCTCGATCAAGTCCTGTTTCCGCCTCGCCCCGTCGCGAAGCACCTCTATCCGATCGCCCAGACCGCCGGACTGCTGCGCCCGCCCCGTCGTGCGAATGGCCAGCGATCCCTGCCGCATCCAAATGGTCACCGGTTGTCCGCGAGCGACGACCGGACGCTGTTCGACGGACTGTTCGTTGATCATTTCTCCCGGCCGCACAAACCCCCGGCTTTGCTGACCGGTCGCCGCCGACAGGTCGGTCAACCCAACGGCCGCGAGGTCGGTAAACCGCCGCTCCTCCAGCTTCAGCGCGCGACCCTCGATCGTCTCGCCGCGATTGATGGCCCGCCTGGCGACGACGACTTCCTTGAGCAGCGTCACTTCCCCGACGATCGGAATCCGCCGATCGATTTCGCCCTGACGAACCACGGAAACCTCAAAGCTGCGGAGCCCCAGTTTCTTCTCATCGCGCGAGCGAATCTCGTATTTTGCATCCGGGTCGGAGGAGCGAAGGTCGTCCGCCTTGGCGGGACTGAATCGAATCTCGAGTTTCGCGTCCGGCTCGGGAAAACTTGCCTGGATATAGTCTCGCAGCGCGGACTCCATCGTCCCCGACGGCGATTTTTTTTCCGGCGGAGTCGGACGAGCGACGGGTTTGGCCGGGGTAGGGCGCGGCTCAATTTTCTTGATGGATCGAGTTAAATGGGGCGCCGGTCGAGGCACGCGCGGCGGCCGGGGTTTCGAAACTTTGCAACGCGCTGCGCCAATGAGTTGAATCGCTGAAAGATCTTCTCCCGCATCGGCTAACGCCGACCGGATGTCATCCGCACGAACCAGGAGTTCGCCCCCCGGCGTCGGGGCGTCAAAAACCCCGACCTGTGCCAGGCGCCGCTCCGATTCCATGTCGAACCCGCGCAATTCGGCGACCTGTCCCAAAAGCACGGCATCGCCCGTGGCGGTGGCCGTCGGCCAGATGCGAACTTCGCCGGCGCTGGCGCTCACGACAGACAGTCCCGTCGCGAACATCGCCGCCGCAATCCATGTTCCCTGTTGTCCTTTGTTCATGGTGACGTCTCCGCCGTCCCTACTCGGCTACCTGGCGCTTAGAATCTCCTCAGGTTGTTGATGGTTTGGAGCGTCTGATCGGCGCTCTGGATCGATTGCGAATTCAACTCAAATGCCCGCTGCGTTTTGATCAGTTCCACCAATTCGCGAACGGGATCAACGTTGGACAGCTCCAGATTGGCCTGCAGGATCGTGCCAAGACCATCCTGGGTCGGATTGCCGGTAATCGGCGGGCCGGTGGCGTCCGTCTGTTGATAAAGATTCTTTCCGAGTTGTTTCAGCCCGGCAGGGTTGATGAATCGCGCCAATTCGATCTGGCCAACATCCTGAAACTCCTGCGATCCCTGCGTGCGTACGGCAATCAGGCCGTTCTGCCCCACTTGGATTTCGACCGCATCCTGGGGAATGGAAACCTGCGGTTCCAGTCGCGCCCCGATGGAATTGCCCAACACAATTTCGCCGTTGGCGTTTTGCGTAAAGTTCCCCGCCCGCGTATAGACCGTCTGTTCAGCACCGTCGATGACGGCCTGCACCTGGAAGAAGCCGTCGCCTTCGATGGCGAGATCGAGCGGATGCCCCGTGCCGTCCAGAGCGCCCTGTTCGAAATTGAGCTGGGTATTGGAGACCTGCACACCCAGACCGATCTGTTGTCCAAGGGGGAGTGGCTGTTCCAGTGCATTCCGCAGGCCGGGCTCCTGGATCGTGCGGTAGAAAAGATCCTCGAAATTGACCCGCGACTTCTTGAACGCCACGGTCTCGATATTGGCGAGGTTGTTGGCCACCACGCTGAGCTTGGTGTCCATCGCCCTCATGCCGCTGGCGGCGGTGTTCAGTGCTTGAATGGGCATGGCATAGTTCTCACGGCGTTGACGACGTCTTCAACCGTCGATCAACCGATTCGTCCCAATTCGTTCACCAGTCGTCCGAGCGATTCATCCTGCAAGGTGAGCATGTTGGCGTTGAGCTGATACGCCCGCGTCGCGTCGATCATCTCCACGAGCGACGTGATCGGATCGGCGCCGGAGGCCTCGACGGCAAATTGCCGGACCGTGCCCGAGGAGGGAGTCGCTCGGGCGCGATCCGACACAAAGAGGTTCTGTCCGGTTTTCTCCAACGCGCTCCGATCGGCGAAATCGACGACGGCCAGCCGGCCGGCGGTTCGTTCGCCCTGCTTCACCCGGCCCTGCTCGTCAATCTTGATTTGTCCGGGCTGCGAAGGTTCGAGCAACAGCGATCGACCCTCGGCATCGACCATGGGAAAACCGCTCGACGCGTGCCGCAATTCGCCGTCGCGACTCAGCGTCATGCGTCCGTCGCGGGTGTAGCGCAGGCCCTCGGGAGTTCGGACTGTCAGGAAGCCGCCGCCATCGATGGCGACATCCAGGGGGTTCGTTGTGGTTTCGATGGACGCGGTCGAATAGTCGGTGTGAACCGGCGTCTCAAACAATCCGCCGGGCAGCGCGTCGAGGACGGGGTGCCGCGTCGGCCGCGGAGCGCCCGCGAAGGCGGCGGAGAGCCGCTCGCGAAACGCGATCCGATCGGGTTTGAAGCCGGGCGTGTCGACGTTCGCCAGGTTGTTGGCGATGATCGCCTGGCGATAGTCCTGCGTTTGCAGGCCCGCGGCCGATTGCCACAACCCATAGATCATCGATCAATCCTTCTTTTCGTTCACCGGCGCGACGCGATGCGCCTCAGCGCTCTCGGCAAGGTGTACGGTCGTCGCCGTCAGCGCCCATTGCCGTATCCGCGCGCCGATCGCGCTCCAATCACGCGCCGCGACAGCTTGAGCATCGGCCGATTTCCTGTCTTCGCGAAGCATCGCTTCCCACTTTTTCATGGGTCGTCCTTCCTTGCGCGTCACCGCGCAATCGTCGCCGGCGCAGGCGCCGCGCCAGCGCACCGTGGCCCGCGGCGGATAAAGCAATACCCGTGCCACGAATGGTTCGCGCCGCCTCATTCCGCGCGCGGGCGCAGGTAACCTCGCACGAATCAACGCGTTAATTGAAAAAAGTAACTTTCAAGTCGCGCGGCGTACCACCGCTTTTTTGCAGCGTGCACGCGTTGAAAAGCGCAAAGGCTGCGGCTGCGAGTGCAGGATCGGCCGCCTAGTTCGCGGGAAATACGGCGGGAGAGGTGGTCGGCGATGGCTGAACAGGGGTCCACGTGTCCACGGGCAGCGCAAAAACAATCCGGTAGACGTAGGTCGGTCCGCCGGCAGCCACAAAGTAGGTCCGACCGACCACCAGCGGCCGAACGCGCGCCGCCTTGTCCGGTGTCAACTGAACGAAGCCCGGCGGAACTTCGCCAAACACAAAAGCAAGTTGCCGCGCCGGCTCGCCCTCCGACGTCGCAGAGCGCAGCACCCAGATACCGCCGTCCTCCTCACTGGCGATGGCGAATTCCGTGACCCGCGGCCAATGAAACGGCGCGGGCCATCCCCGATGATGCACGATGAACCGTGGCGGCTGCGCCGTCAGATCGACTTCGATGACGCCGTCACGTTGACAGCCTGCAGGGAGGGCAAGGAGTAAAGTGAGAAAAGCGTACCGGGTCACGGGCGATCGGTTTGCCCGGCGCGGCGACCGACAAGGCGCCACGCGGCCGGCAGGGCGAGAGCAGCCAGGGCGGATTTGAGGACGTCGCCGAACAAGAATGGCACAACGCCGGTCAGAAAAGCCCCGCGCGAGCCAACAAACCAGGAGAGCCAGATGAACCCACCGGCCAAAATGACGGCTTGTCCTGCAGCCAATGCCAGAATGGTCGTAAGGTACCGCCGGTCCCAACCCTGCTCCGCCAAAGCGCCGACGACCCAGGCGGCAATGGGAAAGGAGAAGAGATAACCGGCCGTCCAGCCCGTGGGACCGAGGAAATAGCCGGGCCCCGCGCCCGGCAAAGCAAACACCGGCAATCCGGCGAGCCCTTCAATGAGGTAAGCCATCGCGGCGAAAGCGCCAAGCCGGCTGCCGAGCGCCGCCCCGACCAACACGACCGCGAAACCTTGAAAAGTCAGTGGTACCGGAACAAAGGGCACGCTCAGTTTCGCGCCGAGCACGATGAGCATGCTCCCGCCCAACACCAGTCCGAGGTCGCGTACGAACGTGAGGCTCGGGTCGGGCCGCGACCAAACAAAATCCCCCAGGGTTCGCTGCGTCGTCATTGGCGATGACTCCTGAACACGGCCTTACTTCGCTCGACCGTGCGGCGGCATCCTATCGCCGGACTGCACTCGCGTAAACAAGAAAACAGGATCTCGCCAAATCGGCTTGATACAAGGGGTCCACGGCCCTTCGAGTCATTCCCGATTCGCAAGGGCCGCCCTTACTTCTCGACCGGCCGCCATTTCGGACTTATACTCACCGCGTTGTTCCTCCGCCGCTACTTTTCATGATGACGCACTCACGAGCATGGCGACAGCTTCGCGTCGGGATGATCGCCGCCGATGCGCTCACCGTCGCCCTGACCTACGTGCTCGCGGATCTTCTTCGCTGCCGCCTCTACATGCACTGTGAGTGGCCGGAGTTGCTCGCCGGAAAGATCAGCAGCGTCCGGGAGGTCCACGTCAAGGTCCTCGCGCTCCTGCCGGTCGGATGGCCCATCATCCTCAATTGGCTCGGCTGGTACGAGCTTCGCTGGCGCTCCTGGCAATGGCTGGCCCGAAGCATCATCGCCGCCAGCGCCTGCCTCGGATTGCTGATCGCCGGACTGGCCTTGCTTTTCGCCCGCGACCTCTACCCCCGGGCGCAAATCGGCTTCGTTCTCGCCCTCATTCCTGCGACCACTCTCGCCATTCGCGGTATAAACAGCCTGGCGGGACGGTGGATCAGCTCCCGGCAGCGGCGGCACGTGCTCATCGTCGGCACCGGCCGCGACGCCGTCCGATTACGGAGGCTTATGCGGGCCTCGGCGCTCGGCCGCCCCATGGTGCTCGGGCATCTTCGCGGTTTTTGGGAAACGGACGCGTCGAAAGCGGTGACCGGCGCGGTGCTGGGCGACATCGACCAACTCGGCCCGATTCTGGATGGGCAGGTGGTGGACGAGGTAATGTTTTGTGCCCCGTTGGACGAACTGACGCGGCTGCAACCCTATATCCGGTTGTGTGAAGAGGTCGGTGTAACGGCCGAGGTCCAGGCGGAATCGCTTCGATGCCACTCATCGCCCGAATTGGTGAACTTCCACGGCCTGCCGCTCCTGGCCTACAGCCGCGCGCCGCATTCCCCGGAACTGCTCTCCGTCAAACGGGCCCTGGACGTGATCATCGCGGTTATCGGAATCATCGTTTCCGCGCCGATAATGACGATATGCGCCCTTGCCATCAAGGCCGGATCTCCCGGCCCGGTCTTGTTCCGCCAACGCCGCTCCGGGCTGAACGGCCGGGAGTTTCAGATGTTCAAATTCCGCACGATGGAGGCCGCGGCCGAAGAGCGACAGGCGGAAATTGCGCATATGAACGAGCTGGACGGACCGGCCTTCAAGATCAAAAACGACCCGCGCATCACGGGCATCGGCCGATTCCTGCGGCGCTGGAGCCTCGACGAATTACCGCAGCTCTTCAATGTCCTGTTGGGGGACATGTCGCTGGTCGGTCCGCGGCCGCCGTTGCCGTCAGAGGTCGAGCGCTACGATCGCTGGCAGCGCCGCCGGCTCAGCATGCGGCCGGGATTGACCTGTCTGTGGCAGATCAAAGGACGCAATCGCATCGGCTTCGAGGAATGGATGAAGCTCGACCTCTTTTACATCGACAACTGGTCGCTCAAGTTGGATTTCCTCATCCTCTGTCGTACCATCTCCACCGTCCTGTCCGGGACGGGGGCCTAACCAAGAATAGGACCTGTTCGTAATGATGGCCGACCTGTTCAACGTGATGCTCGCCGTGTCGGCCACGTGCTGGGCGCAAACCCCGCCGCCGGAGGAAACCGCCGTTGCGACGGTCGATAAGCCGCTCGCCTCGATGGTCCGCGCGGTGCTTCGTACGGACCGGGCGACGATCCCGGTCGGGAGCGAAGTGTTTGTCGAATTCGCCATTGAGAACATGACTGACGAGCCCGTGAAGCTCGTCGTGCCCGGCGCTCTGGAAGGCCGCGCCCGACCCGAATGGGGCATGGGTCTGCCGCTGGAACATGTCTTCTCGGCAACCGATTTCAAGGGCCTCGACGTCGCATCCGAGGACTTCCCCAACCTGGGCGATCGAATCACTCGCAAGCCCGATTTTCCAGTCGCGCCGGTCACGCTGGCTCCCTTCGCCACGATCGGCCTGCGGTTTGACGTTTCACGCTTTTATCCCGGCCTTCACCAGGCCGGAGTTTACCAACTTCGCTGGAGACCGTACGGCGGCGCCCTCGAAGCCCCGCCGCTGGTGCTTAACGTCGTGCAATACAAGCAGGTCGTCATGGATACAGAGCACGGCGCTCTGACGCTGCAATTGCTGTACGACAAAGCGCCGCGCCACGTCGCCAATTTCCTCGATCTGGTCGAACGCCGCTTCTACAGCAACAAGACGTTTCACATGGTGTACGATCACCAGTTCATCCTCGGCGGCTGTCCCAACGGCGACGGCACGGGCAAGCGTCCCGACGGCGCGACCCTCCCCCCCGAGTTCAACGACACGCCGTTCGAACTCGGCACGGTCGGCATGGCCCTGATCGCCGGAGATCCCAACAGCGGCAGCAGCCAATTCTTCATCTGCCTCTCCCGACAACCCGCCTGGGATGGCCGCTACACCGCCTTCGCCCAGATCACCGGCCCGCAATCGCTGGCCACACTGCGCAAGCTCGGCGAAGTCCCCACCGACGAAAACCGCCGCCCGCTTAAGCCGCTGATTATCAAAAGCATCACGGCGGCAGACGTCGGCGCACCGCTGCGAAGCGGCACGTAATACTCATCCGCTCGCGAATGGACCTTGGCGGCCCCTTCCCTATAATGTCAATCTGATCGAAAAACGGCGTCCTGAAATGCTGTGGCCCGGTCTCATGCAATGAGCGGGCGTGGACAACGGGTCAGGCTGGAAACAGAGCAGCCCATCTGCGGCAGCCATGTGCCGTGAGGTGCTGGGCCGCAGCATTTCAGGACGCCAAGGCGAAGGGATTGAGGGAACAGGGATTAAGGGATTGAACCCTGATACCCTTGCATTCTATGTCGTACACGGTCCTTGCTCGTAAGTTTCGCAGCCGCACCTTCGACGAGGTCGTGGGCCAGTCCGCCGTGACGACGACGCTCAAGAACGCCATCAGCCAGAATCGCGTCCACCACGGCTATCTCTTTTGCGGAACGCGCGGGGTGGGCAAAACTTCCGTCGCCCGCATCCTGGCCAAGGCCCTGAATTGCCTGTCGGCAGAGGGCCCCACCACCACACCCTGCGGGACGTGTGATTCCTGTCAGATGATCGCCCGCGGCGAGGACATGGACGTCGTTGAGATCGACGCGGCCTCCAACACCGGCGTCGATCATATCCGCGAACTGCGCACCAACGCGGTCTACCGCCCGACGCGGAGCCGCTTCAAGGTTTACATCATCGACGAAGTCCACATGCTGAGCACCGGGGCCTTCAACGCCCTGCTCAAGACGCTCGAAGAGCCGCCCGGACATGTCAAATTCATCATGGCGACGACAGAGTCGCAGAAGGTCCCCGCGACCATCCTCAGCCGCGTCCAGCGTTTCGATTTCAAGTCCATCTCCCCCGCCGAAATCGCCGAACAGATGACCAAGATCTGTGCCGACGAAGGAATCGAGGCGGAGCCGGAAGCGCTCAAACGACTCGCCCGCCTTGCCAACGGCTCCATGCGCGATGGTCTTTCCCTGCTCGACCAGGTCATCTCCATGGCCGGCAGAGTTTCACTGCAAGTCGTCAATGAGATCCTGCCCGCGGCGCACGACGAACTTTTCGCGGCCTTGATCGACCGCCTCGCCGAACACGACGCCGCCGGGGTCCTGGCCGTGGCCGACCAGTCCCTCTCCCAGGGCCATGCGCTGGACCACTGGTGCAACCTCCTGATCTCCCAGATTCGCGATCTCATGTTGATGCGCCTGTGCGGTGAACAGACGGATCTCGTCGATGTGCCCGCCGGCCTTCGCTCGTCATTGGCGGAACAGTGCAAAAAGTTTGACGGCGGCGCCTACGTCTATTTCATCAGCGTGCTCGAAGAGCTTCGCCGCAGCGTCAAATCCAGCGGCAGCGGCCGGCCGCTGGTCGAGGCCGCGCTCGTTCGGATGGCCGAAGCCGCCAACTTCTCCTCTATTGAATCGCTTCTCGCACAAGTCCAGGGCGGCGCGTCCACCCATCGGCCGACGCCTTCGTCCGCACCACCGCCGCGCATCGCGACCTCGACGCCCGCGGCTGCCTCGCCACCAGTGCCCCCGCCGTCCAATGCTCCGCCGCGAACCGCGCCCGCGCCACCCATGAAGAAGCGCGATCCCATCGCTTCCGCCGCTTCCCCGCCGGTCAATCCCGTGACCAAACGCATGACCCAGGCGGATCTGAAGGCGGCCCACGCCGAACCAATGGTCCAAGCGGCCCTCGAAGTCTTCGGCGGCCAAATCGTCCACGTACAACGCGACGGCGCCGATGCCCCGGCCCCATCAACGGAACACTAGAATCACACCAAAGGAGTTCTCATGTTCGGATCACTTGGCGATCTGGCCGGCCTGATGAAGCAGGCCAAGCAGATGCAGTCGAAGATGAAGGAAATGCAGGAGACGCTGGCCAATGCCCGCTTCGAGGCGGATAGCGGCGCCGGCGCCGTCACGGCCACCGTCTCGGGCAAGCTCGAACTGGTCGGATTGAAAATCAGCCCGTCGGCCGTCACCGACGACGTCGAACTTCTGGAAGACCTTGTGAAATCCGCCGTGGCCGCCGCCCAGCGTAAGGCCAACGAAGGCGTCAAGGCGCAGATGCAGCAGATCACGGGCGGCATGAATCTGCCGGGGCTCGAGGGGATGTTGGGAGGGCAATAGAAATGACGAATGGCGAATGGCAAATAGCGAATTTCTTCGTACGACTCCACGCTCGAACCTCGGGGCTTTCGCTATTCGCTATTCGCAATTCGCTATTATTTTGCCAGGAGGCATAGCATTGCCCGATCCCACTCCTTCCTCGCTCACCCGCCTCATGTCCGAGTTCGAGAAACTCCCCGGTATCGGCCCGCGCAGCGCCGAACGCCTCGCCTTTCACATTCTCAAATCGGACAAGGATAAGGCCCTGGCCCTCGCCTCCGCGATCCGCGAGGTCAAGGAGAATGTTCGCCACTGCAAGATCTGTTACAACTTGACAGAGACCGACCCCTGCGCGATCTGCGCCGATTCTCGGCGCGACCAAGCCGTCATCTTCGTCGTCGAACAGCCCAAGGACGTCCTGCTGCTGGAAGCGACCGGCCTCATCCGCGGTGTTTACCACGTCCTGCTCGGCCACATCGCCCCGCTCGACGGCATCGAGCCCGGTGACCTGACCATCGACGCCCTCGTTGCCCGCGTCAAATCCGGTGCCGTCCGCGAAGTCGTACTCGCCACCAACCCGACCCTGGAAGGCGAAGGCACGGCCCTGCACATCAAGAGCGTCCTCGCCCCTCACGGCGTGCAAGTCACGCGGCTCGCCCGCGGGTTACCGACCGGCTCGCAAATCGAATACGCGACCAGGGCGGTGCTGCAAGATGCAATCGAAGGCCGAGGCAGTTTCTAGAGTGCTCTGTTCTGCTCCAAAAACCGCACGCGGCCGCGGTCCATGCAAAATCCATGCCTGACGCCGCATTTTTGCCTGCGGACCGCAAAAAAATGCAGTATAATTCACGTGAAGCAGGGAGGCGGCCGATCCGAAAAAGCCTACGGACTTCAGCCGTAACCTGCTTAGCGACACCTAGTTAAGCACCTTTGGCTGAAGCATAGGCGGCCTCGCATGTCCCAATATCTCTCAATGTTGCCGTCGCAGCAGATGCGGCTTGAGCAACGCCTAACGCCACAACTGATCCAATCCATGGAGATCCTTACCCTTCCGCTCCTCGCCCTGGAGGCCAAGGTCCGGGAGGAATTGGAGTCCAACCCGGTTCTCGAGGAACTCGAGCCCGAAGCCCCACCGACCGACAAGGCCCCCCGAGAAGATCTGCCCGCCAGCGAGTCCAACAACGCCGAGGCTGAGAGCTTCGAGCGCCTGGAGCGCATGTCGCGCGAGATGGAATTCGACCCCGGCGATCTTCCCTACGGCCGCGGCGGCGCGGGCGGCGGCATGAACACCGACCGCGACTCCAAGCTCGACGCAATGGCCAACACTGCATCGCGCGGCGAGTGTCTCCGCGACCAGCTCCTCAAACAATGGTCGCTGGTAGACACCTCCCCCGAAATCAAACAGGCCGGCGAAGCCATCATCGACTGGCTGGACGAAGACGGCTACCTCCGCACCGAGGAAGAGCACCACCCCACGCGCGACAACGGCGACACCCCCGAAGCGACGCCGCTCATCATCGAACGATCCCCCGAGCAGCACGCGCAGCTCATGGAGCAGATCGCCCGGTCGCGCACGCCACCGCCCCAATTTACCGTGCTGAACGAAGCCCTGGCCCTCGTTCAAACGCTCGAACCGACCGGCGTCGCCGCGCGCGACCTCTCTGAGTGTTTGCTCATTCAGCTTCGCGCCAAGCAGGAAGCCAACCCCGACGGTCCGGAAGCCAACCCGTTGTGCGAGGAGCTTGTCCGCCATCACCTGGGCGACCTGGCACGCAACCTCTACCCCGCGGTTTCCAAGGCGACCGGGGCGTCGATCGACGAGATCAAGGACGCCCTGAAAACCATCGGCAAGCTCAATCACCATCCCGGTCTGCTCGTGCAACCATCGAACGTCCCGCGGATTTCCCCGGATATCCTCGTGGACTACGCGGAAGAGGGCGATGGCTACACCCTTCGCCTTGCCCGCGGCAACAGCCCCCGTCTGCGGATCTCGCACCAATATCGCCAGATGCTCCAGGACCGTTCCACGGACAAGGCCACGCGCGACTTCATCAAAGGCCGCATCGAATCCGCCAGCGTCCTCAAGGACGCCATCGAATACCGGCGCCAGCGATTGCTGCAAATCGGTCACATTCTCCTCGAACGCCAGCGCGAATTCTTCGACTACGGCCCGCAGTTTCTCAAGGTCCTGCGCATGCGCGATCTCGCCGAAGAACTCGGCTGCGACCCTTCCACCATCAGCCGCACGGTCGACGGCAAGTACATCCAGTCGCCCCGTGGTCTCTACCCGCTTCGCCAGTTCTTCGCCGGCGGCACGACCGTCGGCTCCGGCGAGACCGTGACGTGGGACAGCATGAAGGCCAGGGTCAAGGAAATCATCGACGGGGAGGACAAGACCAAGCCGCTGACGGACGACGAGATCGTCAAGATCTACAATCAGACCGCAAAGATACCGGTCGCGCGAAGGACCGTGGCCAAGTACCGCCAGCAACTCGGCATTCCTCCCCACCGCGAGCGGCGGGTATACTGAACTTGCGTATGGCTTATCGGCGCGTTTTCCTTGCCTTTTTTCTGATGGCAGGTGGAGCTTGCAGCTCATCCCCGTCCATTCATCAATCCCACAGCTCTGAAATCCGAATCCACGAGCTCGATGAGAAACGGCTCGATGCTTATCTCTGTCGCCTGGCGCGCGAAGAGCCGGATTACCGCAAGCGCGTCGCGCTCGTCGCACGGACCACGATCGGTCAGCCCTATCGACTGGGTCCGCTCGGGGAATACCCGTTTGAACTCTACGATCCGGATCCCTTGTATTGCCTGACCGCCGGCGACTGCGTGACGTTCGTTGAACAGACAATCGCGATGGCCCTGGCGCACGACTGGCCGTCCTTCTTCCAAACGTTGCAAAGATTACGCTACAAGGACGGCCGGATCGGCATGTTGTCCCGGAACCACTTCACCGAGACGGACTGGAACCTCAATAACGCCTGGTTACTGGAAGATGTTACCAAAAAGCTGCCCGGGGCCGCCGCCTATCGCGTCCGCGTTGACCGCGCCGCGTTCTTTAAGCAATTCGGCCTCGCGTATTCCGCCGACCCGATCGATTTTGAGGACGCCCATGTTCCCCGGCGGTATTTTCCCGAGGTGCTGCCGCTTCTCCAGGACGCCGACGTCGTCGAGTTCGTCCGCGCCGACAAGGGACAGTTGTACGTCGGCCACTTGGGATTCGTCTTTCACAACGCATCCGCCGCTCCGACGCTTCTCCACGCGACAAAGCCTGCCGTCCGCGAGGAGCCCCTCGCAGAATACCTCGCCCGCCACGATAATGTCGCCGGTATCAAAGTCCTCCGCCTGCGATCCGAGAAGTCCGTCACCCCATGAACCTCGCTATTGGAATCCTGACCGGCGGAATGAGCCGGCGCATGGGTACGCCGAAGGCCCTTCTGCCGGTCGACGGAAGTACCCTGCTCGAACGCACCATCGAAATCGCAAGATCCATCAGCGACGATCTACTTCTCCTCGGTCAACCGGTGTTTGATCTGCCGACTTCGGCTAAGTCGATTCAAATCGTGCCGGACCGCCATCCCGGAATCGGCCCAATAGCCGGTCTCGAATCGCTCCTGCTCGCCCGTCCCGATTCCACCTGCATTCTGCTCGCCTGCGACATGCCCAATCTCCATGCCGATTTGTTGAAGCGATTGACCGAGCCCGCCGACCATGCCGACGCAAGCGTCTGCGCAACGGCCACCGACCCACCATTGCACCCGTGCTGCGCCCTGTACAAACCCGCATGCCTGCCACTCGTCCAGGAGGTCATCGCGGGCAAGCGATATGGTATGATCTCGCTCCTCAGCCGCCTTCGCGTCCACAAGGTTGAATTGTCTAACGACGAAGCCATCGGGGTTGTGAACTGGAACGAGCCGAATGACCTGCCCGACGGGGTCCGCCCACCGAGGTCGCCATGCTGATTGGAATCCTCTCCGATAGCCACGGCGACGCCGCCGCGACCGCCGACGCGGTCCAACTTCTGGAAAAAAACGGCGCGGTACATCTCGTCCACTGCGGCGATCTCTGCGGCGAGCCGGTCCTCGACGAACTCGCCGGGCATCGCTGCACCTTTGTCTGGGGCAATTGCGATTCTCCCAGCCCGACGATGCGAAAATACGTCCTCGCGCTGGGCCTGCCCTGGCCCGAGCCCCCGGTCATCCTCGAATTCGCCGGCAAGCGGATTGCCGTCTTCCACGGCCACGAACGCTCCTTCGCCGCCGCCGCCGACCGCGACGATCTTGATTACGTCCTTTACGGACACACGCACAAATACGCCGATCGTCGTGTAGGCAGGATACGGTTCATCAACCCGGGCGCACTGTATCGCGCGCGGATCAAGACCGTAGCACTGTTGAACCTCAAAACTGACAAACTCGAGTTCTTGCGACTGGAGTCGGGATCTAGCGTTGATTGAGCGCCAGCCCCAGACATCGAACGCCACGCAGGTCCAAACGCTTCTTGACGGCCGCGACCGTTTCGCGCGGCGTCCGGCCGGCCCGCACCACCAGCAATATTCCGCCGGCCATTGAGCCCAGTATCGGCGCATCGGGGTACGCGCTCGCGGAGGGCGCGTCGATGACCACGTGATCGAACTGTTCCTGCAAACTCGCCATCAATTTTTTGGCCTGGCGACTTTTCAGGAGCGTGAGCGGTTGATCGGACGGCGTCCCCGCAGGCAGAACGTGCAGCATGGACCCGTTCGGCAACGCTACCGCTTGCACGGCCGATTCGAGCGCCAGGCGTCGCTCAAGGACGTCCGTCACTCCCGGGGCCTCTTGAATTCCCAACAACTCCGCAACCGCCGGTCGGCGGAGATTGAAATCGACGAGGGCGATGCGCAAGTCCGGATTGGCCTCCGCGCCGATCAGCCCCAGCGAGATCGCAATCTGCGTCCCCCCGTCGCCGCGTCGCGCCGCCGAGACCACGACAGACGTCGGCGGCGCTGCCCGCCCGACGCCGTTTGGAGTGCCGGACTCCACGGAAAGGAAAATGTTCGTCCACAGCAGCCCGAGTTCCGCCTCCGATTTCGCCCGAACGTGGCACGACGTTTGAATCAGTGCCGCGCCGGCCCCGTTGTTAATCCGGCGGATCTCCTCGATGACGCCGTCGATCTCCTCCGCCTCACCCTGCCAATCTTTCAGTTCCTGCTCCAGGGTCGTTCGCGCCGCCTCTCTAACCGATTTCTCATTGCCGGATGACTCTGTCGGGGGCGGCCACACCTGGTCACGGGTCGGTACCCTGCCGGCGACGAGTTCAGACTCAACGTGGTCATCGTCGCAGTGCCCGGGAAGTTCGGGCTCGGAATAATGGACTAGCTCTAACACGCTGCTGTTTCCTTGTTCAATCACTGCGTCCGCCTGTCACCCGGCCAATACCAACCCGCGACCGCGCTTCGTGATGCTGCCCAAAACCGGAATCCCCAGGTACCGCTCCGCCTCCAGCGTGGTCCTCAGAGTCTGGTCGTAGTGATCCGCCATGAACGCCAATGCCAGTCCCAGGAGCAAACTGACGGCGACGGCCACGGCCGTACAAACGCCCGTCAGCGGCGCGACCGGCTTATCGGGGTTGGGTGTCGTGGCGGCGTCCAGCTTGCTGATGGTGACGGCCTCCTTCGCGAAGCGCTTCGAACTCATCGCGGCGATTCCTTCCTCTTCCAGCTTCTCCAACTGCTTTTGAGCGACCTCGAATTCATTCTTCAGCCGCGCGTAGGTCGCCAGTTGTGAATGAATCTCCTTCTGCTCGTTCGACGCCTTGACCATGAGCGCCTCGTTCAGCCGCTTCTGCTCCTCGCGCGCGGCCACGCTGCCGGCCAGTCCCTGAACATGGGCGGCAATGGTCTGGAGAAGCTGCCGCCGCGCCGTCGAAAGCTGGTGGCGTGCATCGCGCAGGTCCCGACTCTCTTCCATGAACTGCGTCTCGACCCGGGTGACGCGGCCCTCCAGCGTGGCAATCATTTTGGTCTGCTCGACATAGGCCGCATTCTCCCGGAAAAAGTCGACGGATACGCGGGAGAGGCTCGCCGCCACCTCCTCGTCCGACATCCGTGCGATGCCGCCGTACTCCAGCGCCGACGCCGGCAGGGACTTCTTCAACACCCCGTACATCGCTTGATCGCGCGCGAGCAGCATATCCAGCGTCACATCGTCTTCACGAATTTTGGAAAGGACCCCCTGCACGCCATCCTCGGTGCCGGATTTGAGCAGTTGCTCCAGCACGCCGACTTTCTCAGCATTCGCCTCCACGAACGACTGATACGCATTCAGACGACGGGAGACCTCGGTGCGGTACTCCGCGATGACATTGTCCATTAAACCCACCGGCGGGTTGTTGAGCTGCTGCTGAATCTGCTGATAGCGGAAGATATACATATCCGCGAGGATGTCCGCGGCATACCGGGCGATCAGGTGGGAATGCGGAATGTCGCGGGGGCCGGGCCGATCCACAATCAGCGAAAAAGTCCCGGTCATTCCGACGACCTCGCCGCCGGGAGTCTCCAGCTTGATGCCTTGGGCGAAGCGAATGAGATCGTCCCGCATTGGGCCCAATAGCTCGTCCACACGGCGTTGAACTTCTCCCTTCGTGAGAAACTCAACCACCCCCGCCTCCAGTTCAGCGCCCTTGGCCCGATCGTCGCGAACGGCCGACGGTCCGCTTTCTCGCAGACAATACCATTTCTCGCGAAGACTCTCGTCCTCTGATATCACCTTGGCCCGCGCCAGCACAAGATCGGACATGACAATCTGCTGCTGCGCCTTGACGAAGACTTCAATCGCCCGCTCTCCGCCGCCGTCCGCGCTCATCGGATTCTTGTCTTGCGGCTGGAAGATGAGGCCGACCGAGCTGCGATACTGGCGCGGGGCGTAATACTCGCACACCATGTACGTCCCGACTCCTCCGAGCGCCACCATAAAGGAGAGCAGAAACCAATGGCGGAACGGAATGCGAGCGATTTCGCGGAGCGATCGACTTCCGTAGGGATCTTTCATCATGGTGGTCCACCTGCCTACGGAGTTACGGGCGAGTTGATAAACGGCTGATCGGCGTTTTTCGTCCGAAACGATGACGGCGCGTTGTACATCTGATACCCGAAGTTCACGCCCACATAGCCGTTGTACGGAAAGACCGCCCGAATGCCGCGCGTGAATACCTGGTCGATCCAGTCGTTCGCCACCGCGAGCGCCGTCGGCGGGACGTAGATGATGTCGCCATCCACCAGGTACGAGTCGTACCGGAACAGGCTCGCGTCCGGCGCCGCCCCGTATTCGGTCGGCTTCTGCGCGTGCAATAAAGTCTCCAGATCGAAGATGATCGCCTGCGGGATGGGCAGATGCTGCCGTCGCAGGAGCATGATCTTCGACCGCATCGCCCGCGCCGTCGGCCCGCCCTGGCGAATGAGCGCCTGGAGCAGTGTAATTGGCGCAACGGATTCGAACCCGCCGGGCATCTGCACCTCGCCCATCACAAAAATACGCTTCGGCGCGAATTCGAGCGTCTGCACCGTCACTTCGACTTCCTGCAGGTCTTCCTCCGCATAGCGCGCGTCGAGCAGTTTTTTGGCCTCGTTGACCGTCTTCCCCGCCACCAGGGCCTCGCCGATATAGGGCAGGTCGATCGTCCCATCCGGCTTGATCGGAACGAGCCGCGATTGGCCGCGCGGGGCCGTGGTGATCGCCTTCTTCAACTCGACGATCTTCACGTTGGCCGCCTCGACGACGACGGTCAGTTCCGGTTCCTTGAGGTAGCGCGCGTACGCATGACGAAGCTGGTCCTCCAGATCGCCGGCCGTCCGGCCCGCCGCGCGCACCTGGCCCACGAGCAGGCAGCGGATGTTGCCATCGCCCTGCACGGTCAACCGCTGGTTGAACTGATTCTGGTAGGGAAACGCGATCTGAATGATGTCCTCGATCTTCAATTCGTAGGGCGAGTCGCTGGGCACGTTCCTGACCTGGTAGATGATCTCCAGGACGTCGCCCGGCGCCAGTCGATAAGGCGGTCGGTTCATCAGTTGTTCCGGCAGGCCCGCACCGCCGACAAAGGGCTGGTACAACTCCGGAGGTTCGAATGCTGCGACGGCGGGAACTCGCTGTCCCGTCCGCGCGCACGCCGGCATTGCCAGAATGGCTGCAAATACGGTGACGCACTTCGTGAGATTCGACTTCGACATCATCCCTGACTCGCCTGGCGTCGGCGCTGGGCCGGCGCAATCTCCCGGAAAGACCGGTCGCTAGGGCGCGATCACCGCGTTCGGAACCTTCGCCCGGATCGACCGCAACGCCTCCTGCGCCGCAGCGTACTTCGGGTATTGGCCGACGAAGACCATGTACAGCGTCTTTCCCAGCCGCGACTGGCTTTCGATCCGCGGGGAGAGTCCCGCCGTCCGCAGCTTCTTCATCTGTTTGGTGGCCGACGATTGGTCCTGGTACGCCCCACACTGAATCGCGAAGTAGTCTCCCTTCCATTCGTACATCCGCCGGGCGTTTTCGGTGATCGTGCTCTGGGGATAGCGCTGAACGACCGTCCCGAACTCGCGCCGCGCCTCTGTCCAGCGTCCCTCGTGTTGCAGGCAGACGGCATAGCGATAGCGCACGAGGTCGGTCGGCGGCTTTTCCGGAAGTCCCTTCAAGGCCCGGGCGAAATGGTACAGGGCCCTGGCCTCGTCGCCCGCCTCAAAGGCGAGCGTTCCGGCCATCGCCGCCGCCTGTGACGTCAGTGCTTTATCTTGCGAAAGCGCGAGGCAACGCTCGGCATCCGCCAACGCACCCGCTTTGTTGGACTGTTTCACGTAAACCAGCGCCCGCAGGTAGTGAGCCTCCGCCACGCCCGAGTACGCGTGATACGTGGAGATGATTCCGTCGAGTTTGGTCTGCGCCCCGCCGTAATCCTGCCGGCGGTAATCCTCGCCCGCTTTATTTAATTCCTGCTTCGCGCCGTGGGGAAGTTCCGTGCAACCCGCCACCAATGGGAGCGTGAACACGGCATGCAGCCGCGGCCCGATCCAGCGCCGCCGCTTCCAACGGCTGGTCGATCGGCCGATCTTGCTGAGTGCGATGCCCTTTGACATCAACGAATCCCTTTCGTAATTACGCGCCGACCGCTCGCCGCTCGCCATCCCCGATAATCCCGTCGCCTGCGGCGGAGGGACAACGTTCCCGCCGCGCAAGCATGCGGCCTTCGTTTATCGGAGGCCACTTTCCGGGGGTTAACTCAAATCAGACCGTAAAAAACCGCCTCCTCGCACGCGTTACTCATTGACTGCGCCAGTCGGCCAATATCCCAGATTCGCGCAGCGCACTTCGGCTGGTTTGACAGCCCCAGGGCACGCCCTATAATTCGCGCCCGATTGGGGCTCGGGATTCCGCGCGGCTCGTTTCCACCGGCCCCCCGATTGTCAGCACCGCGCGGGTCGCAGTGAGGCGAATGCAAAGGATTGTCATTGCCATTGCGTCGGCCGCCCTCCTCGCGCTGTGCGCGCCGCTTGACTCCTTTGCTCAATCCGAAACGGGAAACGCCGGGGCACTACCCGCCGCAGGGGACGATCCCGGCGAATTCGGCCACATCGAACCGGTCTTGCCTCCGGGCATCAGCGACTTCAACCTGGAATTCTTCGGAAGGCTGGCGTACACGTGGACGCAGCCCGATGGCACAAAGGTCATCGAGGTCCAGGGCGATTTCGAGGGCCGCATGGGGCAATATCTTCTGAAGAGCCGCAAGGGTATTGCGTGGTTCCAGAAGAAGAAGTGGCAGAACAAGCCTTATCTCGAAGTTGAGATCTTCCTTTGGCAGGACGCCGAAGTCCATCAACCGGCCGGGACCCTCGACACCGGCCCGGCTCTGCTTGTCACCCTTCGCACCTTCGGAACCCTCGTCCTGAACGCCGACGCGCACTCGCCCACCTCGAACGCCGACGGAGAACTGTACAGGGAGGGCTCCAAGGTTCGAAAGCTCTTGATCGCCGCGCCGCCGGAGAAAGCCGACAAGTCCGCCTCCCCTCTCCAGGTGGCCCCGACGGCCGAGAAGTTGCGCCTGCAGCGGCCCAAGACCGCCAAGAAAGTCGATTTCACAGCCGAGAAACTTTCCTACGAGCAACACGACAACCAGTCCGTCGTCATCGCCATTGGCGATGTCCTCGTTTCCCAGGGCTCACCGGCCCAAAGCGGAGAATTCGTGGAGATTCGCGCGGACGCCGCCGTCGTCTACATGAACCAGGAGCAACTCGACAAGTCCGTTCCGGGCTTCGTGGACCAGCCGGGTTCGCCTTCGGAAAAAAAAGAACCGCCCCCCGCCGAACGCAGCGCGCCGAAAATTGAAGAAGAAAAAAGCCGCGACGCCGCCCGTGCCGCACGCGAATGGGCTCAGGCCGTGTACCTTGAAGGGGACGTCGTTCTCACGCGCGGACAACGGATGATCCGCGCGTCGCGCCTGTATTACGACTTTGAGCAGGAACGCGCCCTCATTCTCGACGTCGTTACTCGCGCCGTGGAACCGACGCGCTCGCTGCCCATCTACGTACGGGCCGAGGAAGTTCGCCAACTTTCCGCAACGGAGTATGAAGCCGACAAGGCCCAGTTCACCACCAGCGAATTCCACACGCCCCACGTCGCCATCGGCGCGGACAAGGTCGTGCTGGTCGACCGCACGCCGAAGAACGAGGCGGGCGATGCCATCGGCGTCGAGGCCGGCACATACCGGGCGTATCACACGACCATGAACCTGGAGGGCCTGCCCATCGCTTACTGGCCCTTTTCCCGCGGCGATTTCTCCCGCGATCGAATGGCCTTCCGCTCCGCCAAGTTCGGCTACAACGGCGACTTCGGGGCCACGTTCGAGACCCGCTGGTATCTCTTCAACCTCATGGGCCTCGAAACGCCGGAGGGCTACGACGCCACGCTCAAACTGGACTACTTCACCGACCGCGGCCCCGCAGCCGGTATCGACATGGACTACGAGCGCGAGGACTACATGGGCCTCCTTCGCACGTACTACATCAACGACCACGGCGACGATGACTTCGGCGGCGAGCGCGGCAACATCCCGCCCGATCATGACAACCGCGGTCGCGCCCTCTGGCGACACCGTCAGTTCCTCCCCAAGGACTGGGAATTGAATCTCGAAGCCGCCTACCTTAGCGACGACAATTTCCTCGAATCCTATGAACGTAACGAATTCGAGAACGGCAAGGAGCAGGAGACCGCCATCTACCTCCTCAAGCGCCAGGATAACTGGCAGGTCTCTACCCTCGCCAATTGGCGCCTCAACGATTTTCTCACCCAGACCGAACACCTCCCCGACGGTCGCTTCACCCTCATCGGCGAGCCACTCGGCGAATTTGCCACCGCCTACAGCGACTCGCACCTCGGCGTTGTCCGCTACCGTTATGACGATCGTCGCTTCTGGAACGGCCAGGACCGTCGAGACAATACGGGGTCGACGGGCTCCGTCGTACGCGGCGACACCCGCGAAGAACTCACCTTTCCATTACCTGATTTTGGCCCCGTCAAGCTGACTCCCTATGTGATGGGCCGAGCGAGCGCCTACGATGACGGCCCCAGCGGCTGGTATGAAAGCAATAGCGGCGGGTTCGGCCGTGTATTCGGGGCCTATGGTCTTCGCGGTAACATGATGCTCAGCAAGGTAGACGACACCGTCGAGTCCTCTCTGCTCGACCTCCACCGCTTGAGGCACATCATCAAGCCCGACTTCGGCCTTTGGAATGCCCACTCCAACCGGCACCCGGACGAATTGACGCCCTTTGATTCGGGCATCGAGGATACCGATGATTTCGGCGGCGGGACCGTAGGCGTCCGCCAGAAGTTCCAGACCCAGCGCGGCCGCCCCGGCGAATATCGCACCGTCGATTGGATTGTTTTCGATGTGGAGGCGGGTTTTTTCAGCAACAAGGAAAAAAGTGAAGACGTCCCCAACGAAGTCTACGGTAAGCACAACCGGCCGATCTACGCCTTTGATCCGCCGGTCAAGTCGAACCGCAGCCACGGTGACTACATCTTCAGCCGGCCTGAGGACAGCATCTCCTCAAACTTCCTGGCGACGAACTTCCAGTACCGCCTCAGTGACAGCACCGTCCTCGTCCACGACAACGTCTTCGACGTCAACCGCGGCAACGTGGGCACGAGCAACATCAGCCTCGCCGTCGAACGCGAACCGCGCCTGGCCTATTTCTTCGGCTGGCGCTACATTCACGACACATCGAGCAACATCATCGCCTTTGGCGGCAATTACAAGCTCAGCGAAAAACACACCGTCGCCATTCGTGAACTGTATGACATCGACGAAGGGCGCAACGTCTCCACCGAGCTGGTCTATGTCCGCCGCTGGCCGCGCTGGTACAGCGCCGTCACCCTCGACGTGGACAAGACCCTCGACGACGTCGGCATCAACATCAGCTTCTGGCCCGAAGGCGCCCCCAACCTCGGCCTCGGCTCCAAACGCTACACCGGCCTCGGCGACTCGGTCGGATTGAATGTGCGATAAATGGAATTGAGTTAGATCGCCCCCACGAACCCCCGCACGTCCCGACCGTCCGCCAGGCCGTTCGAGTCGAAATCGCTCAGGCACGTCGGCGCCGGCAACATGATCTCCAGGATGAACATCGGAATGTCCGCCTCGGTCACGTCGCCGCTGCAATCGTAATCTCCCTTCACGATCCCCGTGCATGCCGGATACTCGCAGCCGTCCGGGATCAGGTTGTTGTTGCAGTCCGCCTCACCGCACGAGTCGATGATCCCGTTGCTGTTGCAATCGATCCCCGGCGCCGCGGCGATGTCGCAGCTATCCGGGATATCGTTCGCGTCGCAATCATCCTCCAGCGGCCCGGCGATGTCGCAGTCGTCCGGAATCCCGTTGCTGTTGCAATCCGGATTGCACCCGCTGGTACAGAAGAACGGCCCGCCGGGAGCGGGGCTTCCAACCGAAATCTCACATTCGTCCGGCACGCCATTGCCGTTGCAATCCTCGCTGACGCTCCCCGCAATATCGCACGAATCCGGCACGCCGTTACTGTTGCAATCCGGATCGGCAAGGCTGTCGATATCGCACGCATCCGGAACCCCGTTGCTGTTGCAATCCGCGTCGCACCCCGCCGTGCAGAAAAACGGCCCTCCCGGCGCGGGACTGCCCGCCGGGATCTGGCACGTATCCAGCCCCCCGTCGCCGTCGCAATCCAGCGACGGATTCAACAGGATCTCGCAAGCATCCGCCGTGTCATCCCCGTCGCAGTCCAGATCACACTCGTCCAGATTGCCGTTTGAATTGCAGTCCAGCGAAGGGTTGCCCTGGATTTCCAGGTAATCTGCAATCGTGTTCGCATTGCAGTCCACCGGTCCCGCCGAAGGGCCGACGATTGAGACCGTTGCCGACGCCGGGGCACCCGGCTTGAACAAACCCAGTGTGATGACGGCGTTCGGAACCGGCGGGCTGGTCGTTCGAAGCCGGAAATTGTACAGCGTCCCCCAGCGCAGCGCATTCGCATTGGCGTTCACCCCATACGCTGTGGTCGACCATCGTAGCGCAGCCGCCAGACGCGTCGCCGTCCAGTCGGTCGCGTCATACGGCTCCCCGCTGTGGTAATCGACGTCGTGGAACCCCTCGCCCTGCACTGGTGTGGAGCTATGCAGCGCCACACTGAAGGAACCTACCGACCGGTCCGAGTTCAAGTTTTGCACCGCGTACTCATATTCCCAGAACCCGTTCCCCAGGTCCGTCGCTTTTCCCGCGACGATGATCCGGCCATCCCCGGCCACGTCCGCGCTCGCCATCGCCACCGTCGCATCCGTATCCTGCCACGCCTGGATCGCCGGCTTCTGCTGCTGCGTCACCCCCGTCACCGATACCACGTAGGTCAACGGCGTCACGGTCACCGGCCGGTACGACGCGTTGTTGTTGTCATTCCCCGCCGCCGCATCGTCCGGCGATATGTAATGGCCCTCGACAAAATAGAGACCCCCGCCCGCCTGCGCCGGATCGAGGTCCGCCGTGTGCACCTGAAGTCGCTTGTAGATAAAGTTGCCCGATGCCCCTTGCGAGGAGTACGGGAAATCAAAGTACCCCGTCGCCGCGTTCACCTGAAACCGCGGTCCCAGCCCTCCCACTCCGCCGGCGCCCGCCTGGTTCCCATTGAGCCCGGCGGAATAGGGATCCGAACATCCGGGGTGCAGAAGATTGTCCGGACCGGGCGTCGGGCAGATGCCGCAGGTATTTTCGTTGGTCGCCAGAAACCCGTGCTTGACCCACGATTGCCCGATTTGCTCCAACCGCCCATCCTTAAGCCGATACATGTTCTGCGCAATGACCGGATGCTGGTTGGTGAGGTCCTCCCACTCCAACGGCTGATCGCCGATGTTGCACGAGATGGTCCCCACCGAATACGCCGTAATCCCCCCGACTTCTCCCCAGCGCTGTACGGCGTCCAGATCTCCGACAATCACGTCGGGACCGGCCGCATCCACGCCCGCCGGAAAAACCGTGCTTGCCGCAAGTGAAATGAAAATCCAGCCCCAGCCGCTCCGCCCCACTTCTGTCACCTCCGGTCAATGACCCTGCCCCGGCGGGTCGAGATCCGCCGAGGGGAAAAACCCCGGCATGTCCCCCATATCGTAGGCCCCCCGCACCGCCTGTAACAAGGTTTAGAAGTCCGATTATAACGGTAAATGCCATTCTTGGCGGCAATTTCGAGACGAAGCGGCGAACCGGATTACGATGGCGCAGGCCGCCCCGGCCGCCGTCGCCACCGAAATCCGCAGACGCCCAACCCCGCCAGGAAGCCCAAGGCCGCCTCAGAGCCGGTCCCGCAGCAAGCGCCACTGGGGAGTCCTCCGGGCGGCGGAGGCGGTTCGCTGTCGCAAACATCGCCGAGGCCGTCCCCATCACCATCCTCCTGCCCCGCGTTCGCGGCCTCGGGACAGTTGTCGCAATCGTCGGGATAAGAGTCGCCGTCTCGATCCACGTCGCACTCGTCGAGAAAGCTGTTTCCGTTGCAATCGAATTCGGGGTGAGCGGCAATCTCGCAACCATCCGGGATCTGGTTCGTGTTGCAGTCGTTGCTCGTGCCCGCCGCGATCTCGCACGAGTCCGGCACGCCGTTCGTGTTGCAATCGTCCTCCAGCATTCCCGCAATGTCGCACGAGTCCGGGATACCGTTCGAGTTGCAATCCGCATCGGCGAGGCTCGCGATGTCGCACGAATCCGGCACGCCGTTGCTGTTGCAATCCGGATCACAGGCGGTGGTGCAGAAAAACGGCCCGCCCGCGGCCGGGCTGCCGACCGGAATCTCGCATTCATCCGGAATTCGATCGGAATCGCAGTCATCGCTCGATCCCCCGGCGATATCGCAGGCATCCCATGACCCGTTGCCATTGCAATCTGGTAGCCCCGTAGCCGCGTCGCATTCATCCAGGTACCCGTTCGTATCGCAGTCCAGCAGCGGGTTCTCCTGAATCTCCAGATAATCGGGGATCGTATTCGTGTTGCAATCCACCGGCCACGCCGCCGGACCGACGATCGTCGCCGTCACGGAAGTCGGAGTCCCCGGCTTGAACAGCCCCAGCGCCACCTCCGCGTTCGACGTCGGTGGGCTGTTCGTCCGAAAGCGAAAGTTGTAGAGAGTCCCCCAGCGTAGCGCGTTGGCGTTTGGGTTCACGTCGTGCCCCGTCGTCGTCCAAAGGAGCATTCCCGTCGGCCGCGACGGCTCCCAGTCCGTCCCGTCGAACGGCTCTCCGCTGTGGTAATCGACGTCGTGAAACCCCACCGCCTCCACCGACGTGGCGTCATGAAGCGCGACGCCGAACGTCCCCATCGACCGGTCGGAGTTCAGATTCTCCACCGCATACTCGTATTCCCAAAATCCATCCGGCAGCTCCGTCACCTTGCCCGCCACGATCAACCGCCCATCTCCCGCAACGTCAACGAATGCGATCGCCACGGTCGCATCCATTTCCGCCCACGCCTGGATCGCCGCTTTTTGCCGCTGCGTCGTTCCCGCCAGCGCCACCATGTACATGCTTTCGTTCGGCTCGCTGACCGTCACCCGCCGATACGAGGCATTGTTGTCGTCATTCCCCGCCGCCGCGTCGTCCGCCGCGATGTACAAACTCTCCACAAAGTAAGACGCCCCCGCGTTCAAATCCGGCTCGAGGTCCGCGTCTTGCACCTGCAGCCGCCGATCGATTAACGTCAACGCCCCCGGCGGCGGCGGCGGCGGTCCCGGAAAAGCGCCCGTCGAGGCATTCACCTCCGCGCGCGGACCCAGTTTGTCCTGCCGGCCGTTCAAGCCCGACGAATACGGATCGGAACAGCCGGGATGCAGTTGGGGAGCAATCTGCGGGTCCGGACACGTGCTGCACAGATTGGTGTTCAGGGCGATCAGGCCATGCTTGATCCATGACTGCCCGATCTGTTCGAACCGGCCCGCTTTGAGCCGATACATGTTCTGCGCGATGACGGGATGCGCGTTGGTGTCTTCCTCCCATGCCATGTCCGCATCGCCGATGTTGCACGAATGCGTCCCGACGGAATACGCGGTGATATCCCCCTCGCGCCCCCAGCGGGTAATGCCGTCAAGTTCGCCCACAATAATGTCCGGACCGACCGCGCGCGCGCGGCCGACGACGGCAACGATGCATAACGGTAAAATAAAAGCCCCGCGCCGGACGAGATGCGACACTTCGACCTCCAATGAAGGTACACCCCGCTCCGATCAAAGATCCGCCGTGGCGGACTCTTGCTACCCCCCGATTATACCAACATGGACACTGACTTCTCGTTATTGGGAAGATTCCCCCGTGGAGTGGCTGTCCCGCCCGCAAATTCCACCCCCCCTATCCCCACAAGAAAATCCGCGTCACGACCGCAAACAGCGGCAGCAGGATAAACCCGCTGTAAACCATGTACCCGAAAAAGCTCGGCATCTTCACCCCCGCGTGCTCCGCGATCGAACGCACCATGAAATTGGGACCGTTCCCAATGTACGTCATCGCCCCCATGAACACCGCCCCCAGCGAAATCCCCACCAGCAAATCCTGACGGATGTAGTGCCCGCTCAAAAGTTGAAGAATCCCCGGTCCCGGCGCATGCGTCATCGCGTTGGCCGTTTCAAAGAACACGACATACGTCGGCGCGTTGTCCAGAAAGCTCGACAGCGTCCCCGTCGCCCAGAAGAACTTCGCCGGGCTGTCCAGCCCCAGGCTCGCCCCCCGCGCGTTAAGAATCTCGATCGGAACCTGCATACACAGAAAGATGCCGATGAACAGGACCGCCACTTCGACGATCGCCGTGTAATTGAAGTTGTTCTCCTTGCGTACGATTCGCGGCGTCATCAACAGAGACAGCATGACCAGCCCCAGTTGCACAAACTCTCGAAGAAACGGATAGGGCGTCCAGTTTGTGCCGGCCATCGGTTTCTTCGGATCAAGCAGAGCCGTGGCCAGGAGCACCCCGGCCAGCCACAGGAAGTTGATCTTGCCGACGATCGCGAGCTTTTTCACCATCCGCTCATCGCGCTGAATATCGCGGCGTTTTTCATGCCGATAGGCCGAGCGATCCCAGAAGTAGTAGATGACCAGGAGCGCCGCCGTCACGAACGCCCACTCTTTCCAAAGCACGAGCGTCCAGAGAAACGGCACGCCGCGCAGGTAACCGATGAACAGCGGCGGATCGCCGATCGGCAGAAGCGTCCCGCCGACGTTGCTCACGAGGAATATGAAAAAAACGACCGTATGGGTCACACGATGCCGTTCCGAATTCGTCGCCAGGAGCGGCCGGATCAGCAGCATCGACGCCCCGGTCGTTCCGATCAGGCTCGCCAGCACGCTGCCGGTCGCCAGAAACGCCACATTCGTCAACGGATGCGCCGGAATGTCTCCTCGAACTCCGATCCCGCCCGAGATCACGTACAGCGAAAACAGCAGCGACATGAACGGGACGTATTCTCGCAGGACGCCGTGGTGCAGGACCTCGCCGACGGTTGGCCATCCCGCCGGCGCGGTATGGTCCCCCTCGCCGAACCCGTATCCTCGAAAGTAATAGTACGCCAGCGTGACGGCCCCCAAACCCAACGCCACGATCAGCTTGTTCTTATTGTGATGCCACCACCCCTCCGTCCGCGGGATGAGCGGCAGGATCGCGATGCACAAGAGCAGCGCCGCAAAGGGGGCCACCCACATAAGCCCGGGGATGTTCCCCATTGAATCTGCGACCATGGATTCCCATTAACGAATAGAGTTGTGACCTCGCCGCAAAGGTCGGTAGGATAGCCGCTGGTAAGACCCGACGAAAGCGAGCCAATACTCTCAAAGGAGCAAGAACATGTATCGTCCCCGGATGAAGTTTTCCCTCGGTACGTCCCTCCTCGCCGCGCTGGCCCTCGCGCTCATCGCCGCCGCCGCGCTCGCCTGGCCACCCGAGGAACCCGCCAAGTCGAAGAGCGGCCCTGGCGGACCGGTCAAGTTCGAGAAACTCCGTTGGATGACCGGCGCCTGGCGCTGCGCCGATCCCAAGGAGCCGCTCGAGGAGCACTGGACCGAAGCCCGCAACGGCGTCATGGTCGGCATGTCCCGCATCGGCGACGACCCCGAGCGCACGATCTACGAGATCATCCTCATCGAGGACCGCGCCCCGCAGCCCCTCATGTCCATCCGCCACTTCGGCAAGGGCCTGTCCGTCCGCGACAAACGCGTCGTCAACTTCAAGCTGACCAAGGCGGACGACAAGGAAGCCGTCTTCGACGACCCCTACAACGACTTCCCCTCCAAGATCATCTACCGCCTCGCCAGCGAGAATAAGCTCCTGGTCCGCCTGGAAAACAAGGACAACTCCCGGTCGAAGGAATTCCCGATGCAGCGGATCAAACCGTAGCGTCCCCCCTCGTGGGTGACGAATTGTGTAGGACAGCGTCGATCCCGGCGCGCCGGAAGAGACCTGCCGCGCAAGGGAGGGCGAGGCTCCCGCCGAGCCGAGGTAGGGTAGTGTCGAGTCTTCGAGACCTGCCTAATACTGCGCTCGGCCTTGAATCCGGGCCCTTTCTATTGATACAATGCGCCCTTTGGGGCCCGGGAACAGATGCCCCTCGGTTGGAGCCGGAGGCATTTGCCGTGTCGACGCGCATCATTCCTCGAATCGCAATTGCAATCCACTGTGCATTGTTCCTGACCACTTCCACTCTCGCCGGCCCCAACACCGACACTGACGGCGTCCCCGACGGTCTCTCGGCCTCGGATTGGTCCTCCATCCGCGCGGCCTACGACGCGAATCTTCATGCAGCCTTCGCGGTCGAGGGCGACTACCACGCCCACAACCCCGGCCAGCAATGGCAAACTCGCTTCGATGGTCGCGGCTTCGTGTCCACGCCCGACGCGGGAGGCTGGTCGTGGGGACTGGAGCTATCCTGCATGGGCCGCGAAGGCGCCGAACGCTCAATGAAAGAGCCGGCCCGCATTCAAGCCGATGGCCAACACGTCCGTTACGAATGGGATGATGAGCTGACCGAGTGGTACGTCAACGACGCTCGCGGCCTGGAACATGGTTACACGGTGCATCAAAGGCCGGATGGCGGCGCGGACTTATTGCGGTTCACACTGGCAGTACGCGGCAATCTGCACCCGCGTGTGGACCGTGACGGCCGGAGCGTGACCTTTTTCAGCGCGAGCGGCGAGGCCGTGGTGAACTACGGCGGACTGACGGCGCTGGATGCCGACTCCGCGCACGTCTCGGCCTGGTTCGAACAAGCAGGCGACAGTTTACGGCTGACAGTCGACGACAAGGGGGCGCGCTACCCGCTCGTCATCGACCCAGTCGCCCAGCAGGCCTATCTCAAGGCGTCGAACACCAATACGAACGATAACTTTGGTGTTGCCGTGGCAATATCGGGCGATACGGTCGTGATCGGAACGATAAGTGAGGATAGCGACGCCACGGGCGTGAATGGCAACCAAACCAACAACAATGCCGGCGATGCGGGCGCGGCGTACGTCTTCATCCGCAACGGTTCGACGTGGAGCCAGCAGGCCTACCTCAAGGCATCGAACACGGGTGCATCCGACAACTTTGGTTCCTCGCTGGCTCTGTCAGGTGACACCTTAGTGATCGGAGCGTCAGGCGAGGATAGCAGTGCGGTGGGCGTGGATGGCAACCAAGCCGACAACGGCGCCACAGGCTCAGGCGCGGCCTACGTCTTCGTTCGTAACGGAGCGACATGGACACAGCAGGCTTACCTCAAGGCGTCCAACACCGGGGCCAGTGATCGATTTGGTTCCTCGGTGGCCGTGTCGGGCGACACCATTGTGGTCGGGGCGCCTCTTGAGGACAGCAGCGCTGCGGGCGTGGATGGCAATCAAGCCGACAATAGTGCGAATGGTTCCGGCGCGGCCTACGTCTTCGTTCGCAACGGGGCGACATGGACCCAGCAGGCCTACCTCAAGGCATCAAACACCGAGGTGCAAGATCAGTTTGGATCCTCGGTGGGCCTGTCGGACGATACCATAGCGGTCGGGGCGCTCCTCGAAGATAGCAACGCCACGGGCGTAGATGGCAACCAAGGCGACAATAGTGCTTTCGGTTCCGGCGCGGCCTACGTTTTCGTCCGCAGCGGCACGACCTGGAGCCAGCAAGCCTACCTGAAGGCCTCAAACACTGAAGCAAATGATGGCTTCGGCGGCTCCGTCGCCGTGTCGGCGCAGACGGTGGTTGTCGGCGCGGCAAACGAGTCCAGCATCGCCACGGGAGTGAATGGAAACCAGGCCGACAACAGTGCCTCGGCTTCCGGCGCGGCATACGTCTTTTTCCGTAACGGCACGACGTGGGCGCAGCAGGCCTACCTCAAGGCGTCAAACACCGGTGCGAGCGACAATTTTGGCCGGGCGGTGGGTGCGTCGGGCGACACAGTGGTAGTCGGGGCGATGTTTGAGGACAGTATCGCCACGGGCGTGGATGGCAACCAGAACAATAACGACGCTCAAGTTTCCGGTGCAGCATACGTTTTCGTCCGCAACGACACAATTTGGAATCAGAAGGCTTATCTCAAGGCGTCGAACACCGAGCCTGGTGACCAGTTTGGCTATTCGGTAGCGGTGAGCGGCGACAACGTGGTGGTCGGTGCGCTTCTCGAGGACAGCAATGCAGTCGGAGTAAACGGCAACCAAGCTAACAACAGTGGCTCTCAATCAGGCGCGGCCTACGTCTTCGTCTGCGTGGGACTCGACACCGACAGCGACGGCCACGGCGATACCTGCGATAACTGTCCGACCGTCTTCAATCCCGGCCAGGTGGATTGCGACGGCGATGGCACGGGTGATGCCTGCGACCCGGAACCTTACCCTGACACCGACAGTGACGGCTTCGTGGATCCCTGCGACAACTGTCCGACCGTTTTCAACCCCGGCCAGGAAGATTGCAACAGCGATGAAACGGGCGATGCCTGCGAGACGCATAGTGATGGTGACGGTATAGAAGACGACTGCGACAACTGCGACCTCGTCGCGAACCCCGGCCAGGAGGATTGCAACAGCGATGGGATCGGCGATGCCTGCCAGGGGGTCGGCGATAGCGACCTTGATGGCGTGCTGGACAACTGCGACAACTGCCCGACCGTCGTTAACCCCGGCCAGGAAGACTGCGATGCCGACGGCCAGGGCGATGCCTGTGAGTCCGACTGCAATTCCAACAATCTGCCCGATCATTGTGAATTCAACACACAGCTTGCCAAACTGACCGCCGGGGGCCCGGTCGCGGTCTCCGGCGACACAGCGCTGGTCGGGGACACCGTCTTCGTCCGTACCGGTGGAATGTGGACCCAGCAGCAAGAGCTGACCGCCTCGGATGCCGCATTGAATGACTTCTTCGGTCGGTCGGTCGCTGTCTCCGGCGACACGGCAGTGATCGGGGCCTACGGTGACGACCACGGGGGTGAGAACGACGCCGGCTCGGCCTACGTCTTCATCCGCACGGGAGGCGTTTGGTCCCAACAAGCCAAGCTGACCGCTTCGGACGCAGCCGAGGAGGACTGGTTCGGCGTTTCAGTCGCGGTCTCCGGCGATACGGCAGTGGTCGGGGCGTACTCTGATGACCACGCGGGCGGGACAACCGCCGGCTCAGCCTATGTCTTCATACGTGTCAATGGCGATTGGACCGAGCAGCAAAAGCTGACCGCCTCGGACGCGGCCCAGGACGACCGGTTTGGCTGGTCGGTTGCGATCGCCGGCGACACGGCGGTGGTAGCGGCGTACTTCGATGACCATTTGGGCAGGACCGACGCCGGCTCGGCCTATGTCTTTGTCCGCTCCGCCGGTGTCTGGACCCAACAGCAAAAGCTGACCGCTTCGGACGCGGCGGCGGGAGATAACTTCGGAGGCTCCGTAACCCTCTACGGCGACACGGCGGTGGTCGGCGCGATCGGTGATGACCACGCGGGCGCGACCGAGGTCGGCTCGGCTTACGTCTTCACCCGCACGGGAGGCGTGTGGACCCAGCAGCAAAAGCTGACCGCCTCGGACGCGGCCCTGGATGATTTGTTCGGTTACTCGGTCGCGCTCTCCGGGGACTCGGCGGTGATCGGTGCGGTCCATGATAGTCTTCCGGGTGAGCCCTACGCCGGTTCAGCCTACACCTTCACCCGCGCCGGCGGCGTGTGGACCGAGCAGGAAAAATTGATCCTTTCGGATGCGGAATGGGGAGACAACTTCGGCGCCTCGGTTGCGCTCTCCGGCGATACGGTGGTAGTCGGAACGCAGGAGGCTTTCCTCGGCGACGTCGACGCGGCCTATGTCTTCAGCTTCGCCGACTGCGATGCCGACGGCACGCCCGATGCTTGCGAGGCGGACGCCGACTCTGACGGAGACCTCGACGGTTGCGACAACTGCATTAATGTGGCCAACCCCGGCCAGGAAGATTGCGACAGCGATGGCAACGGCGATGCCTGCGAAACTGACACCGACAACGACAGCGTGGTGGACGACTGCGACAACTGCCCATTCGTGGCCAACCCTGGCCAGGAAGATTGCAACCACGATGGCACGGGCAATGCCTGCGAGACGGATACTGATGGTGATGGCGTAGAAAACGACTGCGACAACTGCGACTTCGTTGCCAACCCCGGCCAACAGAATTCGGACGGCGACAGCCTCGGTGATGCCTGCGACAATTGTCCTTTTAGCCCCGACGAATGTGATCCGCCCCAGCCCAATCCGATGACCTTCGCATCGCCTCCCGCGCTAATGGGAATAACGTCCATAACGATGACCGCTACCACGGCGACCGACGCCACCCCGCCGATCCGATACCGGTTCGAATGTACGAGCGCAGCGCCGGGAGGAACGAGCAGCTCCTGGCAAATTGGCCTGGGCTACGCCGACACCGGTTTAGTCCCGAACGAATCCTATTCATACCGCGTGGCCGCCCAGGACAGTGCGCCGACACTTAATCAAACGGCGTTTTCGACGGAGGTGAGCGTGTCAACGCCCATCGAAACGCCCCAGGGCCTGGTGACCGGCGTGCTGCAGATGGACTCCGTACAACTGATCGCCCTGGGCACATTTAACAATCTCACCGTGGACCAATCGGGCCTCTACTTCGATTCGCTCACCCCTGGCGGTGACACGGGCCTGAATCTCTGGGTGCAGGGGACGACGGCGACGGCGACGGGCCTCTCTCCGGACACCGACTACGAGTTCGTGGTCAAGGCCCGCAACCGCGACGGCGTCGAGACGGTGTTTTGCGAACCCATCTCCGTGCACACGTACTGGCTGGCCGGGGACTGCAACAACGACGGACAATTCACGGTCGATAGCGACTTGGATTGCATCGTGGAGGCGCTGTTGGGCAACGAAACCAGCCCGCCGGGCGGCGCACACCGGATCGACCTGAACTACAACGAGATCACCGACGGCGAAGACATCCAGTACATCGTTGATTGCCTGCAATACGGCGGCTGCTGACACATGGGCCACACGCGAAAGGGGAGCGCTATTCACCTGCAGGCGGAAAAGAGGCGGAAACCGTGAAGGCCGGAAAAAGTGTCACGTTGGTTTTCTTGCACGGCGAACAGCTATCGCTTGTATTCACACCTTTGCAAGGCCGAACTTCCGCCGCCTTGGCCCTTCCCTCCCGCCCCCCTCAAGCCCCTAGCCCCTGATCCCTAGCCCCCGGGCCCTCCCCTGCTCACCTGTTCCCCTGCTCTCCTGCTCAGTTTAGAGGGCACAGTGAGCAAGAATAGGTCTATGAGGATACATGGCAGAGGACAAAGAAAGCGGCGAAGCCGCCGACTTCGTTCAGCTTACGGCTTATGGCCGATGGCCTACGGCTGGTGTTCCCGGAGATTCCGCGCCCATGTATGCAAAATTCAACTTTGTCAGGTTAATTCAACGACTTTGTTTTTTTCCCGCGACGTGCGGCGCTCCATCCTCAACGCTCAGGACTCGCCATTGCGCTCGATTGCGCTCGTTTGCGCGCCAAAAAAATCTCTGTGCCCTCGGTGCCTCTGTGGGGATCGTCTTCCCGTTCCGCCCTGTTCCATCTTGTTCCACCAACAAAAAAAACGGACCCCCACCGGGCCGCGTTTTCACTTTTTTTCGGCCTTTCTCGGTCAAAAAAATATCTGCGCCGATCTGCCCCATCTGCGGTTTAGCCCGTCACATTCAGATTCCCACCGCTGGCCGGCGCGGCGTTCGCGGAGGCGGAGGAGAGTTGCTCGTAGGAGGCCGCCTGGACGGAGGTGGACTGGAATTCCGAGTAGGACTCGGAGTAATGAAAGTCGCTGTACTCGAAATAGGTGAACTGCTCGCTCTGCTGCGACCCGCCCTGCAGCAGCGCCCCAATTAGACCGAAGGCCGCGTCGCGGTTCTTCGAATCGTCCTCGCCGCCGAACAGGATCTGGATCAGGGCCATGATCAGCATCATCACCCGCTGGTCCGCCTCGGAGAGTCCCTGCGAGACCGACGAGGACAGGAACGCGCCCTGCGACTGCGAGATGTCGAGCGAGTAGCTGCTGCCGGAGATGGACTGCGCGCTGACGGCCGCCGCGCTGGTGGCGGTCGCGCTGCCGGCGATCTGGCCCGAGGCGCTGCCCGTCGCAACCTGGCCCGTGGCCGGGTTCGCCCCGTTCCCCTGGCCGCCGGCGGCCGAAGCAGCCGGCGCCGCGGAAGTCTGTGGTAAAGAAACGCCCCCTGTCGCGGCGATGCTGCTCATATTCCCCTCGCTCTCCCGGCTGATGCCGTGTGGGAGAGAGCAGCATTCCCCGTGCCTCGCGGCGAGGTCCGATTGCTGAATTGCTAAACCGCCCCGCGACAAGCGGATAGGCGTGGTGGTCCTAATATGCCGCGATGGCAGCTATGCGGGAGTGTGGCGTTGCGGCAACATAGTAGGGCGTGCTCTGCACGCCGTTCGGCGTCAGCGGCGGGCTGAGCCCGCCCTACGTTAGAATCCCGGCGGCGTCTTGAAATCCGCGATGAAGATCTGGCTGTTGCCCCCGCCCCGCTGGCTCGTCCACATCATCTTTTTGCCATCCGGGCTGATGACCGGCAGGCCGTCGAACCGCGGCCGAAACGTCACCCGCTGCTGCTTGCCGGTCTCGATGTTCAGCAGGTAGACCTCGTAATTGTGGTGGCCGTGAAGGCTCGTCGTGAAGACGACGGACTTGCCCTCGGGCAGCCAGTACGGCGCCCAGTTGACCACGCTCGCGTGCTGCGTGATCTGCTGCTCGCCGCCGCCGTCTGCGTTGATCACGAAGATTTGCAGGTGATCGTCCTCCTTGCGGTCCGCCCGGAAGATGATCCGCTTGCCGTCCGGAGAAAAAAACGGCCCGCCGTCGTAGCCCGCCTTGTCCGTCAAGCGGCGCACGCCCGACCCATCGGCCTTCATGACGTACAGGTCCGGATTCCCCGCGCGGTCGCTGGAGAACACGATCGACTTGCCGTCCGGGCTGAATGCGCATTCGGCGTCGTAGCCCTTCGTCGTGGTCAATTGCCGCGGATTCGAGCCGTCGAACTCCGCCGCGATAATGTCCATCCCGCCGGGCATGTCCCACGTATAGCTGCTGCCTTTGCGATGGTAAGAATTCGGGTTGGGCATGTCGGGGTGCAGATAGCTGGAACCAAAGATGATCCCCTTGCCATCCGGTCGAAAGAACCCGCACGTACAAGCCCCGCCGCTCGGGCTGACCTGTTTCAAGGATTCCGGCACCGCCTTGCCGTCCGAGGCCAATTCCAGCGTGAACATCTGGTAGGCGTCTTCACCCTTCGGGAAGGCCTGAAAGATGATCCGCTTCATGTCGGGCGAGAAGTACGCCTCCCCCGACTTGGTCAGCCCCATGTCCTCCTCGGTCAACTGCCGAATATTGGTGAGGACTTGCTCCTCCGCATCCGTCCAGCGATCGTCCGGCAGGTTCTCCGCCACCAGGGCGTAAGGCGGCGATCCCCAACCGCCGGACAACAGGCCGAGCATCAGTAACACGATTGACCGAAGAGGATAAGTCATAACCCACCCATCAAATGCCAACCCTGTCTCTATTGCAAGCGCCAGACAGTCGCTCTTATTGGTACAAACCCTTAGTCGAATCCCCTACGCTTTAAACCGAGAAAACTCCGGTGGACGAATGACAAGTTCTATCCTATACTGACTTCCGGTTGGTGTTACGATCGAGCTAGCAAGGGTACGGTCATTTCTGTTAGAAGTTCCGCTCCTGTCTGCCTGATTCGTCTCCTGCCATCTGGTCCGGATGGTCGGACCCTTTCACTGTCGACCCTGAAAGCAAAACAGCGGGTCGAATCGCCCGAGACTTGAAGGAGTTCGTAATGGGCAACAGGTTGTATGTTGGAAATTTGCCGTTCAGCGTCAGCAGCTCGGACCTCGAGCAGCTCTTCGGCGCCCACGGCACGGTGCAAAGCGCGCAGGTCATCACGGATCGTGAGACCGGCCGCAGTAAGGGATTTGGCTTCGTCGAGATGGCCTCGGACAGCGAGGCCCAGGCGGCCATCACCGCTCTCAACGGCCAGCAGCAGGAAGGCCGGGCCATGACCGTCAATGAGGCGCGGCCCAAGGAAAACCGCGGCGGTGGCGGCGGCGGCGGTTACGGCGGCGGCGGCGGTGGTCGCGGCGGCCGTGGCGGCGGCGGTCGAGACCGCTACTAAAGCCATTGCATCGCAATCGAATCGGGGAGGCCGCACCACGGCCTCCCCTTTTTTTTGCGCGGCTAATTCGCGTCCGAGGATTGCGGCGGGAGTTTCCTATTCCTATACTGCCCGGCATTCCGCCCCCGGCGGCTAGAAAGCGGACGTCCTTGGATATCAACCTGCTCTGCATCGGCGACGTCGTCGGACGGCCGGGCCGCGCCGTCCTCTCCCAGGCCATCCCCAAGCTGACCAAGGAGCGCGGCGTCGATTGCGTCATCGCCAACGTCGAGAACGCCGCCGCCGGCTCGGGCCTGACCAACGTCCTCTACGAGAAGTTCCTCCGCTACGGCGTCCATCTCATGACGCTCGGCGACCACATTTATCGCAAGAACGAGATCTTCCCGACCTTTGAGAAGTCCGATCGAATGGTCCGGCCGGCGAATTATCCGCCGGATTCCGTCGGCAAAGAGTTCGCCGTTTATGAGACGGCCAAGGGCGTTCGCGTCGCCGTCGTTTCCCTGATGGGCCGGTTGTTCATGAAGCCGCCGTGCGACTGCCCCTTCGCGGCGATCGACCGCGTGCTGGAGCGCATCCCCCGCGACGTGAAGATCATCGTCGTGGACATGCACGCCGAGGCGACGAGCGAAAAAGTGGCGATGGGCTGGTACCTGAACGGGCGCGTCAGCGTCGTGTTCGGTACGCACACGCATATCCCCACGGCCGACGAGCGAATCCTCGATCGCGGCACGGCCTACATCACGGATCTGGGTATGACCGGGCCATATGAAGGGGTGCTCGGCCGCCGCACCGATCGGATTATTCGCTACCTGACGACGGGCATGCCGGCGCCGTTCGACGTGGCGACGGAGGACCCGCGGATGTGCGGGATCCTGGCGACGGTGGATTCGGACACCGGCCGGGCGTCGCACATTGAGCGGGTTCGCGTGGATGGGATTACGCAGGCAATGGACGACAACGATTAAATGCCGCGGCTTGCTTCGTGCCCAAACTCCCGGTACTCGTGATGTCATGTGCACCGTTGTCGCCTATCAGCCAATTCACCATGCCGGAGTGATTGACACCGTTCAGACGGTCTATCGCGAATACGGATGGCAGTGGGAGGCTCATGGCTATCATCGCGACTTGTACACAATTGAGGACTACTACATCGGCAGCGGTGGGATGTTCTGGGTCGCCCTCGACGGCGAGCGCGTGGTAGGGTGCGCCGGCGTAACCGTGCATTTGCCGGAGAGCGAACTGCATCGGCTCTATCTGCTTCCAGAGGTTCGTGGCCGCGGCCTGGGCCGTCGCCTGCTCGATACGACGATGGCGTACGCCCGCGACAAAGGTAGCCGCCGGATGATTGCATGGAGCGATGTCGTGCTTAAAGAGGCACACGCCCTCTATTTGAAAAACGGATTCGTGCAGGAGGGTCAGCGACTGTGCAGCGATCCGGACAAGAGCACCGAATTCGGGTTCTGGAAGGAGCCGCTGTGATGGCACGGCAAAGGCCCGACAGTCGGAAACCGTTTGACCCCCAAAAAGTACGCACGCCCGAACCGACGCTCTTTGCCGCCGAGAGCGGCGCTGACGCGGGCATGATCACCGTGACCGCGCTAAATCGTATGGTTCGCGCGGCGATTCGCAGGGACCTGCCCGGCACGCTGCACGTCGTCGGAGAGCTTTCCAACCTCTCGCGGCCCAGCGGCGGCCACCTTTATTTCACGCTCAAGGACGATGCGTCCGAGGTGCGCGGCGTCATGTGGCAGTCGGCGGCCGCTTCGCTCAAGTTTCAGCCGCTCGACGGCCTCGCAGTGATCGCGACCGGCACGATCGATGTTTACGAGCCGCGCGGGCAGTACCAGCTACTCGTGCGTAAGCTGGAGCCGCGCGGCGTCGGGGCGCTGGAACTGGCGTTTCGGCAGCTTCGCGAGCGGTTGCAGAAGGAGGGGCTGTTTGATCCACAGCGCAAACGCAAACTGCCCCGATATCCCGCTCGAATCGCGGTCGTGACCAGCCCGACGGGCGCGGCGATACACGACATTCTCCAGACGCTGGAACGGCGGTTTCCGTGCGTGGAGATCTTTGTTTATCCCGTCAGGGTACAGGGGGACGGCGCGGCAACGGAGATTGCCGACGCCATTCGGCGGATCAATGCGGCAAGCCTCCGACTAGGGGGAATCGACGTGATGATCGTGGGTCGCGGGGGCGGGTCCATCGAAGACCTGTGGGCGTTTAACGAGGAGGTCGTTGCGCGGGCCATCCATGCCAGCGCGATTCCCGTCGTCTCCGCCGTCGGCCACGAGGTGGATATCACGATTGCCGACCTGGTGGCCGACGTCCGCGCCGCCACACCGACTGCGGCGGCCGAGTTAGTCGTGCCGCAACTGGGGGACGTCCTGATGGAACTTGACGTGCGCCGGAATCGGCTGGTCCGGGCGTCGCTCGGCCGACTTGATGCCGCCAGGAACCGGCTGAGCCTGGTTCGGCGCTATCAGTGGTTCTGCGACCCGGTTTCCCAGGTACGGCTCACGCAGCAGCGCGTGGATGAGGCGCAGGGGCGGTTGCGATTGGCTGCTTCCCGACGAATGGCGACCGGCACCAAGGCGCTCCATGAACTGGAGGTGCGGCTCCTGCGCGTCCGGCCGGAGGCGGTCATTACAAAACGCAGGGAAGTGCTCGCGACCGCTCAGGAGCGATTGCGGCGGGCGTTCGCGCAATACGCCCGCGGCGTGGAGCGTCGAATTAACCGCCGAATGCTGGAACTGGTCGACGCCTCGCCGCGACGGAGGATCGAGAAGTCGGCCTTGCACGTCGATCAACTCTCGGGGCGGTTGGGAGGGAGCATGTCGCGCGCCATAGAATCGCGGCTGCGAACCCTCGCGGTCATGGAGGATCGGTTGCGGGCCAACAGCCACGAGGCCGTGCTAAAGCGCGGGTTTACGATCACGCGGCGCGTTGCAGACGGATTAGTGATTCGCAGCGCCGGCGACGCACGAAAGGACGATTTGCTGAGCACTCGAACTTCTGATGGCGAGGTTAGAAGTCGAACGGAATAATGTACGTCGAATGAGAAGCGGTAGAGAGCAACAATCGCCATTGGCGAGATGGTTGAAGAATGCAGCAGCGATTGTCCCTGTCGTCCTGCTCACACCGATCTTCGTTTTAGTTATTCTCTTGGGCATTACCTGGTACGTGCTCACGGGTCCGCAGCGTTGGGTCGCTGAACAACGTGCGATGCAGAATATTCGAGGGCGAATCGTGTTCGTCTACTCACGCAGGCGGCATTGGGGGGATTTCATAGCCAACAACGTCCTCCCGTTACTTCCTGAGCCCCCCTTTCTGTCGATCTGCGTCGAAACGAAAGAAGGGAACGCGACGATTCGTGAGGTATATGTATTGATAGAACGAGTCCTTCGGCGCATGAGAAGCCATCCGCAACGGCCCTTCCTGATGGCCTACGAAGGTGATCGCCCAAGACGCTGGCGAGTCGTTTCACTGCACAAGACGCTGCTATCGAAAAAACCCCACGCCAAGCGCGCAGAGGCCACACAACTAGCGATTCGAGAAATCCTGGGTCCGACGCTTGAGCAATTCCGGCTACAAGGCTACAGTTTCCTTTCGGATTCGAAGGTCTAATTCCGTGGGAGATTGATGTCTGTGTCCAGTGGTCCGCCGACGTTTGAACAATCGATGCTGCGGCTGGAGGCCATCGTCGAGGCGATCGAGCAGGGTAAGATCGGTCTGGAGGATTCTCTCAAGCAATTCGAGGAAGGCATGGCCCTGATCAAGCACTGCCGCACTGTCCTGTCCGATGCGGAGATGAAGATCCAGCACCTTCAGGCGACGGGCGACGGGGGCGCCGTTGCGGGACCGCCGCCGGGCTAAGCGAATAACAGCCCGTTTTCCGGCGCGCCGGTTTTTTTGAAAGTTCGGACAGCTCCGGGCGGCCGCGCACATGGGGCCGCTTTGTGCTACAATAACAAGCCAATTCCGGGTTCGAAGCGGTTTTCGCCGGAGCGGCGGGCCGAGCCTGGAGCGCGTTCGAGTCATTCCTCATGCCGGTCGCTGTTGCCGACGAATTCCAGACGCACCTCCGCGATACCTCCGCCTCGATCGACGCCGCGATTCGTGCCTGCTTGAGTGAATCCACGGGCGCGCCGCCCCGCCTGGTCGAAGCGATGCGCTATAGTCTGGACTCGGGGGGCAAGCGACTTCGCCCGGCCCTGGTGCTTTGGTCCTGCGAACTGTGCGGCGGCGAAAGCGACGCGGCGATGCCCGCGGCCCTCGCCGTCGAATGCGTCCACACCTTCAGCCTGATCCACGACGACCTGCCGGCGATTGATAATGACGACTTTCGTCGGGGGCGACCGTCGAACCACAAGCAATTTGGCGAGGCCGCCGCGATCTTGGCCGGCGACGCCATCTTGACGCTTGCTTTCGAGATACTCTCCCGGGATGCAAAAGACGCGCGGACGACTGTCGCGATGATTCGCGAATTGGCGGAGGCGACGGGCAGCCGCGGCCTGATCGGCGGTGAAATTGACGATCTGGAGAGCGAATCGCACCCCCCGGGTGTTGACGCCGTCGCCCGCATTCATGCGGCCAAGACGGCCCGCCTTTTTCAGGCGGCATGCCGGCTGGGAGCCCTGTCTGCGGGGGCCGACCGGTCGCAAATATCGGCCCTAAGCAACTATGGTCACGAACTCGGCATGGCCTTTCAGGCTGCGGATGATCTGCTGGATGTGACCGGGAGCTTTGAAAACATAGGTAAGCCAGTCCGGAAGGACGAAAGAGCCTGCAAACAAACGTACGTCCGAGCCGTAGGTATGGAGGAGGCGCGGCGAATCGCGATGTCGCACAGTCAAAGTGCGGCGGAAGCCCTGGCGCCGTTTGGCGATCACGCGGCGCGGCTGATCGCGCTGGCCGGCTACGTCGTGGAGCGTGAACGTTAACCTTTGGAGCGAGCGGATTCGAACCACCATGAAGAGCATCCTGCCCACTTTAGAATCACCCGCCCAGTTGCGCGGGATGTCCCGCGAACAACTTCTCCAGCTTGCCCAGGAGATCCGAGAACGGATCATCGCCGTGGTCGGCAAAAACGGCGGGCATCTGGCCAGCAATCTCGGCGTCGTCGAGTTGGCGATCGCCCTGCACTACGCCTTCGACTTTGCCCACGATCGATTGCTTTGGGACGTCGGGCATCAGGCCTATCCGCACAAGCTGCTGACCGGCCGCAACGAGCGGTTCGACACGCTGCGCAAGGCCGGCGGCATCAGCGGGTTTCCCAACATCGACGAGAGCCCGTACGACCTCTTCAACGTCGGCCACGCAGGTACGGCCATTCCCACGGCGGTCGGATTGGCGCGAGGCGCGTCGGCGCTGGGCGAAGATCGCCGCGTTGTCGCGGTGGTCGGCGATGCCAGCATCTTCAACGGCGTCGCGTTTGAGGGGCTCAATCAGGCCGGGACGCTTCGCCGTCAATTGCTCGTCGTCCTCAACGACAACTCGATGGGCATCGCCCCGACGCAAGGGGGCATGGCCGAGTATCTCGCCAAGTTCCGCGTCAGCCCGGTCTATGAAGAATTGAAGCGTAAGGTCAAGAAATACCTTCCGAGCGTGCCGGTCATCGGCAAGGCGGCCTTCGACGCTCTGGACCATCTCAAGGAAGGGCTCAAAGCGACCGTCTCGCCGCATCAGATCTTTGAGCAACTCGGCTTTGTCTACGTCGGCCCAATGGACGGCCACGACGTCGAGCACTTGATCGAGCTGTTCAGCGTGCTGAAGAACGTCCACCATCCGGTGCTGGTACACGTCCACACCCAAAAGGGCAAAGGCGCGGAGTGGGCGTGCGCCGAGCCGACGAAGTTCCACAGTCCCAAGCCGTTCAAGGTCGAGGGCTGCCGCGTGGAGATTCAGAAAGGCGGCGTCAGCTACACGGCGGCGTTTGCCGATGCGCTCATCGATCTGGCCCGTCAGGACAAGCGGATTTATGCCATGACCGCCGCGATGCCGGACGGCACCGGGCTCAACAAGTATCAGGAGGTCCTCCCCGAACGCTTCCTCGACGGCGGGATCGCCGAGAGCGCAACGGTCGATATCGCCGCAGGAATGTGCAAGGCCGGATTGCGGCCGGTGGTGGCGATCTATTCCACTTTTTTGCAGCGGGCCTTTGACCAGGTCTTTCAGGAGGTCGTGCTACAGGGGTTGCCCGTAATCTTTTGCCTGGATCGCGCGGGTCTCGTCGGCGGGGATGGGCCGGTGCATCACGGCTTCCTCGACATCGCCTATCTGCGAGGCTTTCAGAACATCGTGGTCATGGCCCCGGGCGACGGGGCGGAAATCGGCAGTGCGCTGCGACTCGCTCTCGACCTCAAAGTGCCTTCCGTGATTCGATATCCGCGCGACACGATTCCCGAACCCCTCTACCCAGACAATACTCCTCCGCCTTTTGAACTGGGCCGCTCGATCACGCTCCGCGAAGGCGGCGACGCGACGATCCTGGCGTACGGTGCGATTTGTCGCGCGGCATTGGATGCGGCGGAGTTGTTGTACGCCGATGGAATCGAGGTCCGAGTAGTCAACGCCCGCTTCGCCAAGCCCGTGGACCGTCAAATGGTCGCCGACGCGCTCGAACGCGGCCGACCGGTTGTCAGCGTGGAAGATCATTCCGTCAGCGGCGGATTCGGCTCGGCGGTTTTAGAAACGGCGCGGGACCTCGGCCTGAGCGCCGCGAACGTCATCGTCCTCGGCATCCCCGCTGACCGATTCATCGCCCATGGATCGCGAGCCGGTCAACTCGCCGAATGCGGCATCGACGCCGCGGGCATGGCCGCGGCGATTCGCGACGCGCTCCGCGCACCGGCCGCGTCAATGGCATCGCTTACCGCCAAGCGCCACCGTGATCTCGATTACGTCCCCACAGCGGACGAGACGTAGTCGGGTCCGCGACCTCATTCGCCATTCGCAAATCAAAAAAAAGCCGAGGCCTTTTTGGGGCCCCGGCCTGGTGGGAAGACCGCTTTCGGCGACCTTGCGGCCGCCTCAAGCGGGTTGTGGGTTTTGGCTAATCTCTCCCTTCAAAGTCCGATTCCCCCCTCCATTCGGACCATCGCACCGAGACCTTAACCAAAAACCTCGGACGAAAATTGTCGGCATACGCCATGGAGACCAGTTCACCGCGTGCATGCCAAGGAAAAGCAGCCATTATCGGTAGCGGGTTGCTGCCCGGATTGCCGCATCCACGAGGGCTTCTCGATAATCCGAAGGGGCACCGGCGATTCCACCCCGGGGTATGCAGACCAAGTCGTAGCCTTGAGGGAGCTGCGAGAATTCCCGACGAAAGGCCTCCCTAAGGAGTCGTTTGATCCGGTTTCGCCTAACGGCCGTGCCGAGCTTCTTGCCTACGGAGAGGCCCAACCGTGAAAACCCCAAGCCGTTCGGCGCGGCGTAGACCACGATCAGACGATTGGCGGCGGAGATCCGTCGGGCGAAGACGCTGGCGAATTGCTTCTCGCCCGATAGCCGGCGCACCCTCGGAAAGGTCAGCTTAGCCATGCGGTCAATGTACCCGCCAAGCCCGCGAATGTGCAGGACCTGTCAGATGCTGTGATTTTCGGGGGACAACCGGCGAGTTGTTGGTGGGCGGCGCCTTCGCAGCCTTGTGTATACCGGAAATCGGAAGAATTCGTTAAGAAATTGTAGGCGCGGCGGGCCACCGGCTAATTTCCATTCGACCATCAGTTACATTGACGTCGCCGCGCGCAAGTCACTAGCGCGCCATTGTGAGTTCCACTAGCCGCGCGGTTTTTTGTTGCGACGACTCATTCGCGAGGTACATTCCTTTTGCTACTGAATGGTGGCGCTTGATCGACGCCAATCAGCGGCCCTGACAGCTCCGGTAAGCCGGGGCGGACCCCAAGAGCGGGCTTGATCGCACGGTAACGTGCGGCGGCTCGCGAGGTGAACACATAGCCCGGGTTCGCGACAGACGGCCTCGTGCCAGGGACGTTGAGGCGTAAAAACCCTAAGAGGGATGTTCGGCCAGCAATGGTCGGGCTAACTCGCTTGTCGATCGAGACTCTGCGGTGCAAGCGCCGTCGCCAAGGGCAACTGAGGCGAAGGACAAGTACGTGAGAGGAGGCGGGTCGAAGGATCTGCCCAGACAAGCTAGTGAAGACCCTGAAAGGGGCAAAACCCAAGGGAGCCTCCGGCGGTGCGTCGGGCTAAACACCCGGCTGCGTCGCGAGGGACTCGCCGAAGGAAGCACCCGGTAGCCGAGCTTCAGGGCTCGCAGCCTCCGTGGACCAAAAGTCCATGAAGGCGGAGCCTTGACGGTAACGGCAAGCGGGTCAGGCGACGGCCGTAATGCCGACGCGACCTTTGACGAGGAGAACGCTTCGAAGGGTAAATCCCATAGGTGCTGCCGGCACGAAACAAGGCCGGCAAGCCGCGCGAGGGCGCAAGCCGTCGAGAGGGTAGCCAAACCCTGCGGACGGAAGGTGGCGGGCAGGCAAAGCCCGCGTGAACCGGACCTCGTGCGGTGCATGTGCCCAAGGGAACAAGAGCCCAAGGAAGGAGCCGGTGCCGAGAGGCGTCGGCTAGCGTCGTCCGGGTAAGACCCTGGAGGGCAGCGAAACTCGATGAGAGGTGCGTTGGCGGAAACTAAACCCTTCGCCGGCGACGGTCGGTTGGGAACACCACCAGCCGGGCCGAAAGGCAAACGGCAACGTGGGATCGCGGAACCCATAAGCGCGATACCGGCCGGCCGCACCGAACTCTGAACGAGTGGCAAGCCCCAGAGGGGAGATTCGGCGGATGGAAACACCGCCGGGTCAGCGGACGAAGGCGAAAACTTCGGATGGCAAGGCGGTTGAGCCCGCCGTTCAGCGGCATTTTTGGAGACAACGGTCTTCGGGAGCCAGGGCACCGGAGGCTAACGGCTTTCCGTGGCGGTCTGCTGATTCGAAAAAGGAAATTTCGAAGGCGGGCCGCTTTTTTGCGCGCACAAGGGAAATGGCATTAATGATTGCGAACGGCCGGGGCCTTGCGGACGAGAAACTTGTCGCGCCGCCCCGGCTGGCGAGGTCCGGCGACTTTCAGGGCCTTCTTAATGTTGTCCACCTTGAAGATCCCGAGCGTCCGACCGCCCGCCGCGCCGCTGGTCACGTAGGCGTATTTGATGCTGATATGGTTCGAGTTCAACCGCGAACAGAGTTCCGCCATCGCCCCCGGCCGATTGGGCATCTCGACGGTCAGCACTTCGGTTTCCGTCGTGGGGAGGTTCAGCCCCTTGAGTGCGGCGCGGGTTTTTTCGACGTTCTCGGCCACGAGGCGAAAAACGCCGTGTTCCACGGAGTCCATCAGCGTCAGCGCGACGACGTTGATCTTTTTTCGCGCCAGCTCGTCGCAGACCTGCGACAGAATGCCGGGCTTATTGACGAGGAAAATAGAAAACTGAGTGGTCGCACAATACATTTCACATCCTCATGGCGGCACGGGGCCGCGCGGCTATTATACCGATCGTCCACCGCCCGGAAAGTTGCGGGCGGGATGCGAAGGAATGGGAAGGGTACATGACCGCACCGCGATTTGCCTTTGTCGGGCCGATGCAAGGCGTATCGCCGTGGCTGCTTTCGTCCCTGTCCAAGGCCGGCACGCTCGAAGCGCTGTGCGGCGAGACGGCCGAGCGGGACGCAGCCCGCTATCACGCCCGCTGGACGTTTCCCGATCTCACGACGCTGCTCAAGGAGTCGGAGCCCGCGGGCGTGGTACTGTCCCAGCCGCTATCCGTTCGACCGCGCATGATAAAAGAATGCCTTACCGCGGGGGCGGCGGTGCTGGTCTCGGGGCCGCCGAGTCGGGCGTCGGCGTGTAATCGGTTGAGCTTGTTCGCCAAATTGTCGGGCCGTTCGATTCTCGCCGCGACGGCGATTCGGTTCGCCCCGGCCATTCTGTTGGCCAAACGCCTGCTCGACTCGGGCAAAGTCGGCGTGCCGATCAGCATGACCGTCCACTGCACCTATCGCGGTGCGCCGCGGCAGGGTTCCGATGATGACGGCCCCATCCCCGCCGACCAGGTCTTCGAAGTCGTCGATCTCGTGCACTTTCTTCTCGGGCCGCTGGCCCAGGTCAGTGCGGTCGCTCATGGCGACGGCGTATTGGCGGCGGTCGGGACGTCCCTGTCCTCGGCGGTGGTTTCGCTCGTCTATCATGCCAGCGGATCCGCCGAGGCCGTCGGGCTCGATTTGGAAATCCGAGGCGCGGATGGGACCTTTCTTCGAGTAGATCGGGATGCCCGGCTGCTCTGCGCGAATGGATCGCGCGTCGACGCCGCGCATCGTTCGACGCTGGCGTCCGCCGATCCCGCGGTGGAACTGGGTTACGAGGGTTTGGCGGCGGAGTTTCGCAGACTGGCAACGGCGGGACGAACCGGGGCGGGACTCATCGGGCCCGTTGGGACGGTGATGGCGGCGACGGAAGCCCTGTTGGAAAGCGCGGCAAAAAAGCGGCCAGTGACGGTAAAGACGGTCGTGCCGCGTCCGACGACCAAGAATGAAGAATTCAGCGCGGCCGTTCTATAAGCGCTTATCGCATAGCCACTTATGGGCAGTTAGGACCGGCCCATTGGGTTTTCTGATCGCAAGTCCCGCCTCTTGCGGTTGACAAACTTTGCAAAAAGCATACATTGTTGGGTTCTCGTTTTTGGTATCGACACCCCAGGAAGTTGGTTGGCAACATGGCCGCAGTGACTCAAAAGTGCTTTCAAGCCAAACCCGCCGAGGTCGATCGCAATTGGTATTGCATCGATGCCGACGGAAAGATCCTTGGCCGGCTCGCTTCCAAGCTGGCGACGGTTCTCATGGGCAAGAACAAGCCCACCTATACCCCGCATGTGGACACCGGCGACTTCGTCGTGGTCACGAACGCGGAGAAGATCAAACTGACCGGCCGAAAGACCGAGCAGATGATCTACGATTCGTACAGCTATTTTCCCGGCGGCCGCAAGGTCACCAGCTTTGTCGATTTTCAGAAGAAGCACCCCGATGAGATCATCCGCAAGGCGGTTCGCCGGATGTTGCCGAAGAGCGCGCTGGGCCGGCGGCAGCTCACGAAGTTGAAAATCTATCGCGGCGGCGAGCATCCGCATCAGGCGCAGAACTGCCAACCGCTGGACCTGAACAAGATCTAATCAAGCCGGAGTACTGAAAGAGTGTCCGATCAACCGACGACCCCCGCCGCACCGACGACACCCGCCACCCCTGCCGCGCCAAAGAAGGGCGCGACGTATTTCTGGGGTACCGGCCGGCGCAAGACCGCCGTCGCCCGTGTGCGGATTTGCCCCGGCAGCGGGAAGTTCCTGATTCATAACCGCGAAATTGACAAGTTCTTCTTCGACGTTCGCCATCGCATGGACGTGATGTCCCCGCTGCAGGCGACCAAATCGGTCGGCAAGTACGATGTCTACGTCAACGTCCGCGGCGGAGGTCAGACCGGCCAGTCCGGCGCGATCGTCATGGGCGTTTCCCGCGCGTTGATGACGGCCGACCCGACGCTGGAGCCGATACTTCGGGATGGCAAGTTCCTCACTCGCGACAGCCGCAAGGTCGAGCGGAAGAAGCCCGGCCAGCCCGGCGCCCGCAAGCGCTTCCAGTTTTCCAAGCGATAATACTCGCGTGAATTCGCTTTTCAGGACGGCGATTGCCGCTGCGGCTACGATTCTGCCCATGCTCGGATGCGACCGCGTCTTTTACTACCCCGACCAGCGCGTCCGCTGCTCACCGGCCGATCACGAACTCCGATTTGAGGACGTCTATTTCGAGACGGATGACGGAGTCCGCTTGCACGGCTGGTTCCTGCCGTCCCGTGGTGGAAAAGCCAAAGGCACCGTGCTGCACATTCATGGAAACGCGGCCAATGTCACGGGGCACCTTGACTTCGTCTATTGGCTCCCTGACGCCGGGTACAGCGTGTTGACCTTCGACTACCGGGGTTATGGGCGAAGCGGGGGACGAATTTCGCGCGAGGGAAGTCTGAAAGATGCGGCGGCCGCTCTGGATTTTCTTCGCGCCCGACCCGAAGTGGATCCCGAGCGAATCGTTCTGTTCGGACAATCGATCGGCGGCGCGATCTCCATCGCGATGGCCGCCGAGCGCCCGGGACAGTTGAGGGCCGTCGCCCTCGACTCAACATTCACCGGCTATCGGGAGATCGTCTCGCACCACATTCGCCATAACCCGGCCCTCCTCTTCCTGGCGTGGTGGTTTCCCTGGACGATCCCGCTGGGGCACGATCCGATCGATCGGGTCGGGCAGCTCGCGCCGACGCCGATCCTGATCATGCATGGCCGCCGCGATCGCATCGCCCCGTGGCCCATGGCACAACGCCTTTACGACGCCTCCGGTCAGCCCAGGGAATTGTGGCTGATCGACGACATGGATCACATGCAGGTGTGGTTCGAGCAGCCCGAGGAGTCGCGGCGCAGGTTGCTGGATTTCTACACCCGATCCCTGAAGTCGTAGCCTTTCATCCGCAGACCGTCGCGGATTCGCCCGATGGCCTCCGGCAACAGCTCGCGCTCGACAGCCTGGACGCGTACGGCCAGCGTGTCGGGCGTATCGCCGGGGACGACGGGGCATTTTCGTTGCAAGATGATCTGGCCGTGATCGTACTCATTGTCGACCCAGTGCACGGTCGCGCCGCTCTCGGTCTCGCCCGCCGCCAGCACGGCCTCGTGGACGTGACGCCCGTAAAAACCCTTGCCGCCGAACTTGGGCAGCAGGGCCGGGTGGATGTTGATGACCTTGCCCAGCCAGCGCGATGGTAAACGCCAATAACACAGCCAACCGGCCTGCACGACGAGATTGACGTCATAGATATCCAGCGTCAGAGCGATCTGGTCGCTGAAGCGTTCGATTTCGGGGAAGTCCTTTGAACGGATGATCTCGACGGGCAGCCCCGCCGCCTCCGCCCGCGCGACGCCCTCGACCGTCGAACGCGAGGAGATAACGATGGCGATCTCGACTCCCCGCAGCCGGCCGTCGGCGATGCGATTAATGAGATTCTGGAGGCCCGTACCGGTGCCGGAAATCAGGACGGCGATTCGCAACGGTGCCGACGTTCGACTCATGTCGGCAGTTTGTCGATTACGCCGACGGAGTTCAAGAACTTTGCCACGTCCAGCCAATAGCCCTCGTCGTTAATGAAGCCGACGTGGCCCGTGGGGTATTCGACGTACGTCGGCTTGCGCGCCGCGTCTCGCAGGCGACGGGCGTGCGAGATCGGCACCGCCCAATCGTCGGTACCGTGGGCGATGAGCACGGGCACGTCCAGGCCGGCCAGGCGCCTGTCCGTCGGGAAGGCGAACCGCGCCATGAACGACGGGATGAAATAATGAGGCGCTAAGTCAGGGAAATTCGCGAACGCGGCCTCGAGGATCATCGCCTTGGGGAGCCGCTTCGTTGCGAGCGCCACCGCCGACGCGCCTCCGAGCGAACGGCCCATGAACGCGATCCGCGACCGATCGACGTCCGGACGCGCGACGATCGCGTCGTATCCCCTCACGGCGTCTTCGAGCAGACCGGCCTCATCCAACGTCGCCGTCGATCGGCCCGAACCGCGATATTCCGGCAGGAGCACGGAACAGCCCATCAGGCCCAACCGTTCGACGGTGACCGCGTGGTAGTCGATCAATTCGAGCTGGCCGTGAAAGAAAACAACCATGGGCGCGGGCTTATCAGCGGTCGCATCCGGGGCGGGTGCGAACCAAGCCTCCACCTGTCCGCCGGCGGGAACGTCGAAGTCCAGGCGCTCCATGTTTTTCGGAAAAATTCCCGAAGTCGAGGCCGGCAATGGCGGAAACAGGACCGCGTCCTGAAAGAAATACATGATTGAGGCATAGCCGAGATAGAGTATGGCCGTGGTCGCGAGTGCCTTCCGTATCCAGCGCCATCGCAAACCCGACGATGCGGCGTTCGCGGATGAACCTTCCGATGTCTTTGATGATTCCGGGGCCATCTTCCACTCGGGCGCTATTGTAGTCACGCCCGTCTCACGCAGGAATTGGTCGATCTGGCCCCAATATTTTTCGTCGTTATCCAGGCCGGGAAAGTCGTTGTGATCGCAGGAAAACTCTATGTAGGTGCCCTTTTTGGCTAGATCGCGGAGCGCGCGGCCGTGCCAGACCGGGACGATGACGTCGTTACAGCCGTGAAAGATCAGGATCGGCACGTCGAGCGCTTCGACAACTCGGTCCACGTAGAAGGGGCTCTTCGCGAGGAAGGCAGGAGCGAAGTACTTGTGGGCGAAGGAAGCGGCGCTCGTGAAGGTCGATTCCAGGATCAACGCGCGAGGCGGCCGCTGCTCGGCCAAAAGCGCCGCGGGGCCGCCACCGACAGAGCGGCCGTGGATGACGACGCGCGTAGGATCGATATCCGGTCGCTTGATGGCTTTGTCGTAGAAATATACCGCGTCCGAGACAATCCCCTCTTCACTCGGTGTGCCCGCCGATCGGCCATAGCCACGATATTCGGGGAGGAGGACGGAGACGCCGTGCTTGTGGTAGCCCGCGATGATCGCGTCCTGATCGTCGATCAGTTCGGCGTTGCCATGAAAGAAGACCGCCAGCGGCGTTTTGGCTGTCGGCGGGACGTCAGGCGGGCGGATGTACCACGCGACGACCTTGCCCACGCCTGCCACGTCGCGCTCGAGTGTGATCGTCTGCGAGTGAAAGAGCCGCTTGAGCGGCGGACCGGTCAGGTCGCGTGGGAACAGCATCCGATCCTGATAGAAATAGAGGACCGCGCACCAGACGGCGTAAAAAAAGAGGACGCGAGCGAGGATTCGCTGCCAGAGCGGCCAATGGCGACGCTGGGGCCTCGCGGGGTGCGATATTTCGTGGTCCGAGGAGTCTGCCATAAAGACGGATAAGATTCCGCGAGTTCTTTCACGACGCCTTCGCTGCCATTTTAGTCTACGCTGGGGACTTGTGTCGGTCGACGGTACCATGCCGGTGTTGGCCGACGCGGGCGACATTCATGCAAGAAAACCGGGCCCTATTGATTGCAACTTTCTTTTTACTCACCTGGGTTTCCGCGTGCCGGCCAACGACGTCCCCAGCGCCCGTTTCCGATGCTCCGCAACCGATTCCCTTAAAGATCATGGCTTTCAATGTCCATCGATTTGAATCCGGGCTCGAGTCCATTAGCAACCTGACTCGACAGCAGGACGCTGATATTATTTGCCTCCAAGAGGCTCATTACGTGGATTTCGCGCAAGCCAAGGAAGACCCCGTAGGACTATTGGCCCAACGCTTAAAAGGGCTTTCGCAGGTTTCACGGGCAACTTTGGGAATCCCGGAAGATCAAGCGTGTGATGAGGCAATATTGTGTCGCTGGCCGATTTTAGGTGCCAAGGCCCACACGCTGGACAAGGGGGGTTGGGTGTTCGCCGTGGAGGCTGTGCTCGACATAGATGGGAGAACGGTTCGCGTCTTCAGCGTCCATTTGCACGCAACTTGGAAAATCTTCGACCCAAAGCACGTGAAGGAGAGCAGTGAGACTCGGAGAAAACAGGTTGAGGCCCTGTTAGCATTGGTCCGCGAGTCCCGCGACGACGTAATCATCGCCGGCGATTTCAATGCAACACCGGATTCCCAAGATTACGCGCTGCTCACCTCAGTGCTCTCGGACTTGGCAATAGGGGACCATCGGAACGCTCCGACCATTCCGGCCACACTACCATTGCTGCGGATCGACTACATCATGGGCAAGGGCGAGTTTGTCTCAAAGTCGTACCGCGTATTGAATTGCACACTGTCGGATCACCGACCCGTCTTCGCGGAAGTCGACCTCCACCTGAATTAAGGCATCGCCACCACATACGCGTTCCACGCCGAGCAGTTCTCCGCCTTCTTCACCGCCCGGAAGGCCCCGTTGCCGCGGCCGGTTTTGGCCTCCGTGCCCTCCCAATAGACCTGCGTGGCGCTGAAGCCGGCGTCGCGCATCGCGTCCTGGATTCCGCCCAGCGTCCACAGCCGCCAGTGGTAGGTAAAGGCCTTGCGCATCCGCGTCCCGTCGGGGAACTCGAAGTGAATGTGGCAGAGCGTCTCGTCGTCCACCGGATTGTAGGCCGCCTGGTCCCAGACGTAGGTAAACCCCCTGCGGCGCGTACGTTCCCGCATGGGCTCCTGCGATTCCCAGCCGCCGTAGGCGTCGCAGATGAACATCCCCTCGGGCAGGAGCGAGCGCCGAACGCATGCAAAATACTGCACGAGGTCGCGGCGTTCGCGGAAGATGAAATAGCTGTAGTTGAAGGCGCCGATGACATGGACCCGCGGCTTGATGACGTGCAGGACGTTTTGGTGGACGAGGTGCACGCGGTGGGCGGCGTGCGACGTCAGCTTGGCGATGTTGTGCTCGCGGCCCCAGGCCAGCGTCTCGCGGCAGAGGTCGACGCCGTACGCGTGATTCGACCGCCGCCACTTCGCCCACTCGCAGGAGATCAGGGCCGTGCCGCAGAAATCCTCGCGAAAGAGCGTCGCGGGCTTGCCGTAGCGCTGGCGGTAGAGCTTATCGAAGAAATAGACCTCGGCCTCCGGGGACTGTACGGCGTGTTGATACAACTCGAACTTGTCGGCGGTCTTAGCGGTGTAACTCATAAAAAGTCGAAATGCGAAAAAGTGAAAAGTCAAAACAAGGAGAACACCGGCGGGCGGATCATAGCGGATGAACGTGAATCTCCACGGAACGGCCCTCGACTTCCGCGGGCGTTGGTTGCGTGCCGGCCAGCGGTCGGTTCAGAAGGTTCTGCGCCAACGTCTCGTGCTGGATGTATGACGCATGCTTGTTGACGACGCGCGAGATGTCCGCATCCCCGACGATGGCCAAATCGATCCGCTGCTCGTAGCGGAGGTTCAGCCCCTTGCGGACCTGCTGAATCTGGTTGACGAGGTCGCGGGCCAGCCCTTCATCCTGCAACTCCGGCGTCAGATGCGTATCGAGCACGAGGATGCCCTGGCCAGGGATCCGCTCGGCGGCCCAGCCTTCCTTGGCATGCAGCTCGACGAGTAACTCATCCGTCGAAAGCTCGACCTGTTGACCGTCCAGTGCGAGGCTGTAGCTGCCGGTCTCGCCGAGTTGGCGGATGATCTCGTTGGGGTTCGGATGCTTGGCGAGCGCGGCCTTGATTCTGGGGGCCTGCGGGCCGAACTTCGGGCCGAGCTTTTTGAAGTCGGGCTTGAGTTCGTAATTCACGTACTGGTCCACCTGCTCGCGCTTGACCCAATCGATCTGCTTGACGTTCAGTTCGTCGCGGATGACCGACTCGTATTTCTGCAGGGCGGCGGCCTGGCGATGGTAGATTTCCAGCTTCGCGAGCGGCTGGCGAACGCGGAGCTTGGTGGCGGCACGGGCGGCGCGACCGCAGGAGACGATCTGGCGGACTTGTTCGATTTCGTCGTTGAGCGCGGGATCGACGGCTCGCGCGACGTCGGCCTTCGTCGCCTCCAGAATCGGGTAATCACAAAGATGGATGCTTTCCGGGGCCGCCGCATCGTGCGTGCGGACGAGGTTCTGATAGAGGCTCTCCGCGAGGAACGGCGTGAACGGGGCGATCAATTTCGCCGTTGTGACCAGGCAATCGTAGAGCGTCTGATATGCACTGTCCTTGTCCGCATCCATGCCGCTTCGCCAGAAGCGGTCGCGACTGCGGCGGACGTACCAGTTGGAGAGGGCATCGACGAAGCCGATGAGCGACCGGGCGGCGGTGTAGTTGTCGTAGGATTCCATGGCGTCGAAGACCTTGATGGAGCAGGCGGCCAATTCGCTTCTGATCCAGCGATCCAGCTCCGATGGGGCGCCACTCGGCGCTCCCTTACGGTCGCGGCTCTGATCCGGCGTCCACTTGTCGATGTTGGCGTAGATCACGAAGAAGCTATAGCAGTTGTAGAGGCGAATCAGGAATTCGCGCTGGGCTTCGGCGATCGCGGCTTCCTGGAAGCGGATGCTCGTCCACGGCGTTTGGCCGCTGAAGAAGAGCCAGCGCATCGCGTCGGCGCCTTCGTGCTCGAAGATGTAGGTCGGCTCCTTGTAATTTTTCTTGCTCTTGGACATCTTGAGCCCGTCTTCGCCCATTAGGAGGCCGAGGACGATGCAGTTGCGAAAGGGCAGCGGCCACTGACCGTTCTTCTTCGCAATCCCGTTCTTGCCGAAGAGCAGCGTGCTGATCGCCACCAGCGAATAGAACCAGCCGCGGGTCTGGTCCAGGGCTTCGCTGATGAAATCCGCCGGATACTGGTCGGCGAACATCTTCGCGTCCTTGTGGGGATACCCCCACTGCGCAAAAGGCATCGCCCCCGCGTCGTACCAGCAGTCGATGACCTCGGACACGCGCTTCATTTTGCCCCCGCTGCACTTGGAGCACGTGAACGTGATCTCGTCGATGTAGGGCTTGTGGACCTTCAGATGATCGCTGAGCGACGGGTCTTTCTTCTTCGCATTCTCCCAGACTTCGAGCCCGCCGACGCCGGACTTGCTGACCAGGGACTCGTATGAATCAATGGCGTCCATTTGACCGCACGCCTCGCAGACCCAGATCGGCAACGGCGTACCCCAATAGCGCTCTCGGGACAGCGACCAATCGACGTTGTCCTTGAGAAAGTTCCCGAAGCGGCCTTCCTTGATGTGTTCCGGAAGCCAGTTGATGTGCTGATTGTTTTCCAGCATGGCGTCCTTGAACTGAGTCGTGCGGATGAACCAGCTCTTGCGGGGATATTGGATGAGCGGGTCCTCCTCCGCCCGCCAGCAGAATGGATAGTCGTGGCGATATTGCTCCTGATGGAGGAGCAGCCCGCGCTCCTTCATGTCGCGGACGATGTCTTTGTCGCACTCTTTGACCCAGCGGCCCTTGTACGGAGGCGCATCGTCGGTGAAGGCGCCATTGGGAGCCACCGCGCACAGGAGCGGGATACTGTCCGGATTCTTGAATCGCTTTCGCTCTTCCATGAGCAAGTTGAAGTCGACTTCGCCGAAGGCCGGGGCTTCGTGAACAAGGCCTGAGCCGGAATCGAGCGTCACGAAATCGGCGTGCAGTACGCGCCAACAGGCAAAATCGTCCCCGCCAGCCGCCAATGCAGGTTTGTAATCGCCCAAGGTGATGCCGCGCGCAGCGTGCGGAACGATCTCATGAGCAGGGCGCTTTCGATAATAATCGAAAGGCGGGCGGTAGCTCAGGCCCACTAGCACAGAGCCCTTCACTGTCCGTTCGATCTTCCACTTTTCGGTCTTTTTCACTTTTTTTGCGATCGGCTCCACGAGTTGCGCCGCGAAGATCAGCCGCTCGCCCGTTTCGTCATCATGGACCACGGCGTAATCGAAATCCTTGTGCACCGCCGCAAAGGTGTTTGAAGGAAGCGTCCAAGGCGTCGTCGTCCAAACGAGCAGATTCGTTTTTTCAGGGATGCCCGCTCTTTTCGCCCGCTCGTCGATCACGACGGGGAACCGCACAAACACCGACGGATCATCGACCTCCCGATACCCTTGCCCCACCTCGCCCGATGACAACGCCGTTCCACCCTGCGCCCACCACCACACGATCTTGTGCCCCTGATACAGGAGCCCGGCGTCGAAGAGCTGCTTCAGGCTCCACCACACGCTCTCGACGTAGCTTTGGTGATAGGTGACGTACGCCTCCTCGAGGTTTACCCAGAACCCGAGGCGACGCGTCAGTTCCTCCCACTCCTTCGTGTAGCGAAAGACGCTCTCCAGGCACTTCTTGTTGAACGCCTCGACACCGTAGTTCTCAATCTCCTCCTTCGTGTGGATGCCCAGTTCCTTGCAGACCTCGACCTCGACCGGCAGGCCGTGAGTGTCCCAGCCGCCCTTGCGCAGGCAGTAGTGCCCGGTCATCGTCTTGTAGCGCGGGAACAAATCCTTGATAGCCCGTGTCAGACAGTGACCTGGGTGCGGCAGGCCGTTGGCGGTCGGCGGCCCCTCGAAGAACACAAAGGGCTTGGCCCCTTTGCGCTGGGCAAGGGACTTTTCGTAAACGTTGTTCACCTCCCAAAAGGCGAGGATTTCCTTCTCGGCCTTGGGAAAATCGAATTGGCTGGGGACTTCCTTGAACATGCCGTTATACCGTCGCCTTACAGGTTTGACGCTCCCATTTTTGGCGAGTCAGTTCGAATTGCACGACGTTCTCCTCGCCGGAGAATCCCACAACGCCCGCCGCGCACTGAGTAAAACCACACTTGATCATGACTCCGATCGACGGAACAAGTTGGGCGTACGTCTCACCGACCACTTTCTCGGTCGCCGGATCGTCAAAAGCAAGGGCGATCAGTCGATTCGTCGCCTCGACGGCGTAACCGCGCCGTTGATGCGAGGCTACGATCCCGTATCCAATGTCCACGCGACCGTCCCTGGGCGGCGACTTTAGGCCGACCGACCCGATCAACGTCCGCGGATCGCGCAGAACGACCCACCACATCGTGTATCCATTCGTCGGCGGTTGACGCTCCAGCGCATCGGCCATCGGCCCAAGGGCGTCGTCGATAAGATCGTGCGGCCAATCAGCGGCAACCACCGCATTCAGCAACCCACCGAATCTCGGCCGGTCGTCGTTCGCCGCCGCGCGCGCCGTCTCCGGCGAGACGCGAACCAACTCCAAACGGGCCGTCGTCAAACGCATGTCGCTCATATCCGCGCCTCCGGCGCGGCCACCGCCGCCGTGGCGGCATCCATCGCGCAATCCGCTTCCAGGATCGTATGACTGGGGCCTGGGACGGGCTCCTTGAACAACTCGATCTTCCTCCACTCGCCGCGCCGCCAGCGCCGGGCCAGCAGGATTCCCAGGAAGATAATGTAAAGGCTGCACATCATCCAGGGACCGTGAATGCCCATCGACGGGAACAGCCATATCATGACCTTTCCCCCGAGGATGAACGTCACCCAGCAGTTTACGATCACCATGATCGCCGGCCACTTGGTGTCGCCCGCGCCGCGCAGGGCGAAGATGTAATTGATGCTCAAGGCGTCGAAGGCCTGAAACACGGCCGCCCAGATCAGAATCCCTGTTCCAGCCGCGATCACCTCAAGATCTTTGGACAAGAGCCCCATGAGCCATTGGCCGCCCTGCCAGTACACGATGGCCGTCGCCATCATATAGGTCATCATCACGGCCAGACCGGCGCGGGCGTGGCGCTCCGCCAGATCCGGCCGCCGCGCGCCGATGGCGTGACCGACGAGCGAATTGACCGCGACGCCGATGCCGACGGCGGGCATGAACGACAGGTGCATCAGTTGCAACGCAATATTGGCCGCGGCGAGGGTCGCCGTACCAAAGGGGGCCATCATCAGCGCAATGAAAACGAACCAAGACGCCACATCGAGAAACCACTGGATTCCGATGGGTCCGCCCATCACCAGAATCTCCTTGAGGCGGGCCTTGTTGAAGCGCCAGGCGATCCGAGTTTTGAACTTCTCGTGGAAGGGCTTCGATAGAAAAACCACCAACATCATAATGACGCGGATGGACCAGGCCATGACCAAGGCGACTCCCGCGCCGGCGATACCCATTTTCGGGCAGCCGAACTTGCCATAGATCAGTCCATAGCCGGCGAGGGCGTTGAAGACGATGGCGACGAGAATCGAAATCACCTCTATCAGGGGCCGCTGGATTCCGTTGAAGAAGCCTTCCAACCCGACGCACATGATCGCCAGTCCCATCGACCAAAAGGCGACGTCGCAATAGGCGATCTCCATCGCCTGGACTGCGGGCGGATGACCGACCCAGGCCCAGAACGACCGCTGAAACAGGATGAGCGGGTAGGTCAGAACGAGGAATGCGAATCCGACATAAAAGGCCTGCCAGACATAGGGCGCGGCACGATGAGGTTCCTGTCGGCCGCACGACTGCGAGACAAAGGTCTGTACGCTGCTCATGCATCCCATCCCCAGACATAGCACGATGAACAACATGAGCGTGCAGGGACTGATCGCCGCCGTCGCCTCCGTGCCCATCCACGACACAAGCACGAAGTCCGTAAAGCCCAGCGCCATGTGCGAGAGCTTGGCCCCCACGGTCGGCCCGGCCAGTGCGAGCAACTTGCGCAATTCGGCGCGGAAGGAGGGCGCGTCGAGGCTGTCTGCGGTAATGATCGATGCCGTTTGCATGGACTCTCAGCGTTCGCTCAATAAACAAAAAACCCTGGAAAGCGTCGCTTCCAGGGCCGTCAGTTTGCACTCTTTTCTCGCAACCGAGTGGCGGCCTAGGAAGCCTCCCTGGCAATGGGATTCGTCATGTCCGCGACAATGGTCGGGACTTCTGGTATTAACTTTTCTCTACGAATCGTCATTTGAGGCTTCCCGAAGCGGCTCGGGCGTTGAATACTTGGAACTATTAAAACGGCATCGGGTGAATTGTCAACCCCGGTCGCGGCCGCCGCCTACACACACACTACTTCCTTGATTTTCGGCAGGCGTTCCTTGAGCGTCTGTTCCACGCCCATCTTCAGCGTCATCGCCGCCGATGGGCAGCCGATGCAGGCGCCGTGAAGGCGGACGCTGACCACTCCGCGATCGTCCACGTCTACCAGTTCCAGATCGCCGCCGTCGCCCTGCACGGCGGGCCGAAGCTGCTGGATAATCTCGGCGACCTGTTTAAACAACGCGGAATCGGCTCGGGCCGTTGGCATCGATAGGGCTCCGTCGGGCACTTCCATTGTAGCCGCAGTTGCCCGGACCCCGCAACGACATGGGTACCCGCCCTAATTGTCCGGGAACACCCTGGCCAGAAACTGCGTAATCGCCGGCAAGGTGCGCATGGAGGTGTTTGACGTAAAGTCAAAACCCCAACCGTGACCGGCGCCGGTGACACGAACCAGTTGGCAACGGCCGCCGGCATCGCGAATCGCCTTGTGCAGCTTCTCGGCATGTTGTTGATATCCGACCATGTTGTCTCGATCGCCGTGGACGATTAACACCGGCGGCGCGTCGCCGCGGGCGTAGGTCAGTGGGGCGGCTTCTTTATAGACTTCCGCGAACTTCTCCGGCGGGCCGCCAAGATAAGAATCCAAGAACCACTTCACCATCCATGAACCGCCCTTGTAGGCCGGCGCGAGATCCGTCGGACCATAGATGTCGATGGCGGCGGACACTTCCGAAGAGACTCCGGGAAAGGAATCGTCCTTGAAGATGGAATGATCACGGGCCAGTGCGAGCAGGAGCGCGAGGTGACCGCCCGCGGATTCGCCCCCGGCGGCGATCCGCTCAGGGTCGATCCCATACTCTGCCGCATTCGAACGAAGGAACTTCACGGCCGCGAGGGCATCCTGCACGGGCACGGGATGATGTATGTTCTTGCCGCATAGTCGATACTGCGCAGTCGCGCCAACATAGCCCATCGACGCCAGGAATCTCGCCAAATCGCGTTCCATGGTCCGATTGCCAATGGTCCATCCGCCGCCGTGAAAGAGGACCACAGCGGGCCGTGGACCCTGGGCGTTGGTGGGCAGGTAAAGATCCACGAGCAGCTTCTGTCCATCCCGCGTAACGTACGGAACATTTTCGACGGCTTTGGTTTCATAGAAGCCCGCCGGCGGACGATTGCACGCGCAAAAAATCAGGCCCCAACATGAAATGAACGTAAGGTGTTTGATGAGGGACACGGGTGCTCCTTTCCTGACGAAGCCCGGCGGTTCTAACGGTTCCTTCGAAATTTTACAATTCGTCAGGCGTCGATCTGCCGCGGGCGGGAGCGCAGCCGGCCCAGGCAGGCGTTGAGCAATACGCGCCAGGGATTGGCCATGAACGGCCACATCGTTGCCGCGCGAAGCAGATCGCGCGTCGCGGCCCGAAGGTCCCCGTTCTCAAGGTAGTGCATCCCCGTCCGTTCGTGGACTCTCGCCCATGCTCTCCGGCGGAGGCGACCGCGAGGACCGAGGCGCGAGTACAAGTCGGCGTAGTCGTTGATCAGCCGGATCATCTCGGCGCGCTGACGCTCGGGATCGGTCCAATGCGCGGGACCAGGTCGCTGCCGGACGACGGGTAAATCAACGAGCACGCCGCGATGCCGCTTGAGCAGCTCCAATGCGATTCGCCGATCCTCGCTGCCTTTGCCGGCCGGAAAGCCGCCGACCTCTTCAAACACATCGCGGTGAACGAGGAGGGACGAACAAAGCCCCGTGAGGATATTTCGGACCAGGAGTTCCCCTTGCATGGCACGGGGATCGAGCGAACCCTGCCACGATATTTGCTCGTACGCTTGTCGCTGCGGCGACCAGGCCAGCACCGCCGTGACACTGAAATCCGCCTCCGGATGCTGACTTAGTGCCGCAATCTGAACGTCGAGTTTCTCAGGCTCCCACAGGTCATCCGCGTCGAGAAACGCCAGCCACTCCCCCCGCGATTGGGCAACACCCGTATTCCGGGCGACCGACGCGCCGCCGTTTGCCTGACGAATGTATTCAATTCGGTCGCCGAATCGCTGACACACCGTCTCCGTACCGTCCGTGCTCCCGTCGTCGACGACAATCACCTGTCCGGGCGGGCGCGTCTGACGGAGGACCGAGTCAATCGCCTCCTCGACGATCGACGCCGAGTTGTAGGTGGGGATGATGACGGAGATGGAATCGGCATCAATGCGCGGCATTCCACATGAATCGGCAGGTCATCGCCCGCGCCTGAATGCCAAGGACGAGGCGCCGCGAGATCCTCGAATCACGAGCCGGGAAGGCCGCTAAAGATCGAGAGAATGCCGCTCGCTTCCGAAGGCGGTTCGAAGTGGTTGATCCGATCATCTCTCGGAATCGGCGCGACGGCGTATCCAATGGCGGAGTTCAGCTCCTCCCGCCGGGTGCGATTCGACCACTCTCCAAGGACGTTCAGCATCGTCGCCTGGTTAGTCTGATGGCGGCGTTCGTAATCCTGGACTAATCCGTCGCGGATCTCGTAGATGCCGCGCCAGAGCAAGAGTCGTTTATCCAGGCCGTGATCAATGCGCACCACCTCGGGCGATGTCAGAGCCGACCGCGCAACGTAGGTGAGCTGGGCATCGAGCATTTCGGGCAGATAGACCCTTCGCCAGAGCGGCGGCCCTTCCACCGTGCCGTCGCAGAGCGTCAGGCGCACGCGCCAATCGCCCTCCGCGAGGACTTCCGCCAGCCGCCGAAGATCGCCAGGGCTACGGGATTGACCGTCGATCCGAAACTCGTAGCGCGACTCCAAATCGAACGGCGCGTGTGTGGGGAGCTTTCCCTGCCGATCAAGGGCGAGAACACTGCGAACCATCATTGCGTTGTAGCAGTTGATCGCATAGGCCAGTCGGGCCTCCCGATCTGCAAACTGATCCGGCGTCGAGTCCGGCCCGACGCAAGCCGACATGGCGAGGAAACGATCCAGCGGCGCGGGGTCTTCCTGCAACCGACGGTAATCGACCCGATCTTCATGGACGATTCGGCTTAGCGCGAGTCCCCAGTCGGACCAATCCAATCGCGCGGGTGGGGCCGAGGCGGTCGGTTGTACGACCGGTTCGATCGTTCGCGGACCACAACCGATGGCCATCAGGGAGATCGCCCAAGTAAGACGCCCAGCGGCTGATTTAGTATTTCGCCGGGTCATTCCACGCGCTCGAATAGGACGGACAAACCCTGACCGACGCCGACGCACAACGTCGCCAGACCGCGCCGTGCCTTGCGACGCCCCATCTCCCGGACCAGGGTGGTCGCCAGCCGCGCCCCACTACACCCGAGCGGGTGGCCCAGCGCGATCGCCCCACCGTTCACATTCACGCGCTGCGGGTCCAAACCCAGTTGATCGATGCAAGCCAGCGACTGCGATGCGAAGGCCTCGTTGAGTTCGACGAGGTCGAGATCGGTGATCTTCCAACCGGCGCGCCCGATGGCCTTTTTCGTCGCTGGTATCGGTCCCAACCCCATGCATGCCGGATCGACTCCCGCCGAGGCCGATTGCCGAACCGCCGCGATCGGTCTCAACCCCAGCCGCTTGGCGGTCGCCGCCTCCACGACCAGCAGCGCCGCCGCACCATCGTTGAGACCCGAGCTATTGCCCGCCGTTACCGTTCCGCCCTCGCGAAAAACCGGCTTGAGCTTAGCCAGCTCCTCCAATGTGGTATCCGGGCGGGGATGCTCGTCCACTGAGACGGTGACCCTCTTGCCCTTACCGAGTTCGATTTCGACGGGCACAATCTCGTCGGCCAGCCGGCCGGACTGCATCGCCTCCACGCACCGCTGCTGACTCTGCAAGGCGAATCGATCCTGCACGTCGCGCGGAATCTTGAACCGCTCGGCGACATTTTCGGCGGTCTCGCCCATGCTGAAGGGATGATACTTCGCCGCCAGCCTGGGGTTCGTCATCCGCCAGCCGAGCGTCGAATCGTACATCGTCTGATTGCCGCGGACCCACGGCTCGTCCGGCTTGGGCAGAACCAACGGCGCGCGGCTCATCGACTCGGCGCCCCCGGCAATGAAGACATCGCCATGATCCGCCTCGATCATCCGCGCCGCGATAGCCACAGCCTCCAGGCCCGACGCACAAAGCCGATTGACGGTCGCGCCCGGCACGGAATCCGGCAGGCCCGCAAGCAGAACCGCCATTCTTGCGGCGTTGCGATTGTCCTCGCCGGCTTGATTGGCCGCGCCCCAATAACAATCGTCAATGAGCACCGGATCGATCTTGGTTCTCGCAATGAGTTCCTTGATGACCAATGCTCCCAGGTCATCCGGTCGCACGGCCGCCAGCGCCCCACGATAGCGGCCAATGGGGGTCCTAAGACATTCAACAACTACGGCTTGTCTCATGCTTCGGAGTATACCCGAATCACGCGGACACGGCAGAGCGGGGAATGCGAAGGAAGAAAAAGGCGATCGCTAGAGCCAATGGTGCAAAAAGCCTTGCGCGGTCTTTTCACCCAAGTCGCCATTGGCGACATGCTTTTCCAGCAAGGGCGCGGGCTTGAAACGCTCGCTCCCGGCGGTCTCCCGATGAATTTCCTTCATCAGGTTCAGCACGACATCGAGTCCGACGAAGTCCGCCACGTCCAGCGGGCCGTCGGGATAATTGAATCCCAACTCCATCGTCAGATTGACGTCGCGGGGCAGCGCAATTGTCTCCGCGACAATTGACGCCTCGTTCATGACGGCGAGCATTACACGGGCATAAAGCCACGTGGCCCGGTCGGAGGGTTTTTCGAGCGCCTGAGCAAACGCGGCCAGAGTCGGCGTCGGTGTCCAGCGCGAAGAATCCTTGGGCCGGCTCTCGTACGCGAGAACCGGTTCGCTGCCGGAATAGTCGTAGAACCCGCGCTTGGACTTGCGCCCCAGATGACCCTCCGCGACCAGCTTCCGTTGGATCGCGCTGGGTGTGAACCGGCTGGGTTTGCCAAAGTCGGCCCACACCGACTCGGTCACTTTGAGGTTGATGTCCAGACCGATCAGGTCGAGCAGTTCGAAAGGCCCCATCTTAAAGCCCCCGACAGTTCTTACCGCCGCGTCTATCGTACGTACGTCTGCCTCGCCCGATTCCAGGAGAGACAAGGCCTCCAGATAAAACGGCCGATTCACGCGGTTGCCGATGAACCCCGGCGAGTCCTTGACCTTGACCGGCGTCTTGTCGAGTTTCGTGCAAATCGCTCGCGCGTCGACCATTGCCTGTTCGTCCGTGGCCGGTCCCTGCACGAGTTCGATGAGTTTCATGACGGGGGCAGGATTGAAAAAATGCATCCCCAGGAATCGCCCGGCGTGAGAAAGTCCTTCCCCCAGCTTGCCGATGGAAAGACTCGAGGTGTTGGACGCCAGGAGCATCCTCGGCGAGGCCAGTTTATCCAGCTCGGCCAGGATCTTGTTCTTGAGCGCGAGGTCTTCCGGCACGGCCTCGATGACGCATTCGGCGTCCCGGAGGTCATCGTAGCCCGTGGCGACCTTGAGCCGACTCATCGTGGCATCGCGGTCGTGGCGGGGGAGCTTGCCCCTGGCCACCCGTTCGTCGAGGCGCTGGCCGACCTTCGCGTATGCCGACTTGACCAATTCCGGATTCGTATCGAGCGTTTGTACGACAAAGCCCGCCGCGGCAGACGCCTCGGCGATTCCCGCACCCATCGTTCCGGAGCCAATGACACCAATCAACCGTTCGCTACTCACCGATGAACTCCGGAGTCCTTTTTTCCAGGAACGCCTTGACGCCCTCGGCGTAGTCCTTCGTCTGGCCGGCGACGCCCTGGAGCTGTGCTTCGTACTCGAGTTGCCCCTCCAAGTCGCGACCCAGGCCGGTCAGGATCGCGCGCTTAGTCAGTCCGAGCCCCTTCGTGGCACCCTTTGCCAGGGCCCTCGCCCATTCCTGCGTCGCCTTTTCGAGTTGTTCGGGCTCTGCCAGACGATTCACCAATCCTAAATGCAAGGCCACGTCGGCGGCAATAGGCTCGCCCAGCCAGGCGATTTCCAGAGCCTTGGCCGTGCCGACCAGACGTGGGAGCGTCCACGTCATGCCGCTATCCGGCACCAGGCCAATCTTGGAAAACGCGCCGACAAACTTTGCCTTGGTGGAGGCGATCCGCAGGTCGCACGCCAGGGCGAGGCTCCATCCCGCTCCCGCCGCGACGCCATTAATACTCGCTATCGTGGGGATTTCCAGCGAGGCCAACGCCATGATGATCGGGTTGTATTGCTTGCGAAGCGCTCCGGTGAAATCAAAGCCATCCTTGCGCTCCGTCGCTTCTTTCAGGTCCTGACCGGAACAAAACGCCCGGCCGCTTCCGGTGATGACCAAGCATCGGACGCCTCGATCCCTCGCCACCTGTTTCAACTCGGCCGCTATCTCGGACTTCATCCGCGCGTCGAGCGCGTTGAGATCGTCCGGGCGGTTGAGCGCGATCGTGCGGACCACCTCCTCAGTACGGACGATCAGTGTCTGTGCCTCTTTCGGTTGCACTGTCATGTCTCCTATTTTGGATCAAAGCCCACGGATATGCAAACCCGACCGATGTGCATCGGGAACGGTTCGGTTGGAACAATTCCCCCTTTCGCGTCGACTCAAGGAATCTCTCGCCCATCACTAGGATTCCTTCAACAACAGAGTGGACGGCCCGGAGAACAACGTGATGCGCTCTTCACCAATAGTCTTGACGATTCCGGTGCTCCTGGCGGGACTTGCCTTTGGATGCAATGGCGATGGCCACCATCATCATGCCCGCAGCAGTCGCGTCGTCTATGTCAGTGACCGGGATTACCGGTCGCACTGGCGAGAGAATTATCGCGATCGGCGGGAACATCGCCGAGTCTGGGATGACCGGCGCAGCCACCACCGGCATGGCCGGCGCGATCGATTCGATCGCAGGTGGTAGAGGTCGCCCGGTTACTTCCCCTTGTATTGGGCCTTGCGCTTCTCGACAAACGCCTTCATGCCCTCCTTCTGATCCTCCGTAGCGAAGAGCATGTAAAAGAGATTCCGCTCGTAATCGAGCCCGTCGGAGAGCGACGTCTCAAACGCCCGGAGGATCGCCTGCTTGGCGACACGCACCGCGACCGGTGAACGCTCGGCGATTTCCCTGGCCATCGCGACGGCCTCCTGCAAGTACGTTTCCACCGGCAATACGCGCGTCACCAGCCCGACTTGGTGCGCCTCCTGCGCGCCCATGAATCGCCCGGTCAGAATCAGCTCCATCGCCCGGTACTTGCCGACGGTGCGGCTAAGCCGTTGCGTCCCGCCGGCCCCCGGCATGACACCGAGGTTGATCTCCGGCTGCCCGAACTTGGCTGTCTCACTGGCAACGATGATGTCGCAGTGCATGGCCAGCTCGCACCCCCCGCCAAGGCAAAAGCCGCTGACCGCCGCGACGATCGGCTTACGGACGCGCTTTATCCTCTCCCATCGGGCAAGGTTGTTCCGTTCGTACATGTCCACGACGGACGCCTCGGCCATCTCCTTGATGTCCGCCCCCGCCGCAAAGGCCTTGTCGCTGCCGGTCAGGACGATGCACCGCACGGCGGGGTCGTTGTCCCACTTTTCAAAGAGGGTGATTAGATCGTCCATCGTCGGGATGTTGAGGGCGTTGAGCACGTCCGGTCGGTTGAGCCGGGCGATGGCTACGTGGCCGTCAAGCTGGGTCAAGATGAGATCTGTCGCCATTAGGAAACTCCGTTAGGTTACGTCGCATCATGGTAGCAATTTGCCATCAACCTCGCGAGGGGGCCACTGCGCAACGAAATGTCAGGACGCCGAATCTATTTGCCGGTCCTCGCAATGGCATTCTCGGTCCCTCCTCAATGTCCGTCTCCGTAGAATGCTAATCACGGCAGTCGCCACACCCGATAAGACTCGCAGTGGGCCAATACCGTCGGGCCGTCCGACCTTCGAGAGCCGCTGGCGCTCATGGGAGTTCTCCATGGAGTTTGAGTACGATATGTACCGGGAGGTCCTCGACCAGGTCGCTGACGGCGTCTATTTCGTTGATCCGCAGCGCCGCATCATCATGTGGAACAAGGCGGCCGAGCGGATTACCGGATACAGCGCCGCCGACGTGGTCGGGCGGCGATGTTCCGACAACATCCTGATGCACGTTGACGACCAGGGCACGTGCCTATGCCTGCACGGCTGCCCGCTCTCCCAATGCATGGCGGATGGCAACCGCCGCACCGCAAAGGTGTATCTGCATCACAAAGATGGGCAAAGGGTGCCCGTGGAAATGTCGGCGTCCGCGACGTTGGACGGGCAAGGGCGGATCATTGGCGCCGTCGAGACGTTTCGCGATGTTTCAACTCACCAGGCGGAATTAGAACGCCTGCGCGAACTCGAACAACTCGTGTTTATCGACGAACTGACGGGCGTGGCCAACCGCCGATTCCTGGAAGCATCGTTGCGGGCGCGCCTGGCCGAGGTGCGTCGCGGCGACTTGCGGTTCGGTTTCCTCATGATCGACCTCGATCACTTCAAACGGATCAACGATCGCTTTGGTCATCAGATCGGGGACAGTATCCTGAAGGTGGTTGCCGCCACGCTCAGCGGTGTCTCGCGACCGTTCGATCTCGTCGCCCGATGGGGCGGAGAGGAATTTGTCGTCATTATTACCAAGGTCGCCCCGGAGCATCTGGAGCTGGTTGCCAATCGGCTTCGAATCCTCGTCGCCCATTCCGGCCTCAAGACCCGCGGCAATCCCCTGAGCGTCACCATCTCCATCGGCGCTACCATAGTGGCGCTCGACGATGACCTCGAGTCCCTCATGGGACGAACCGACAAGCTGCTCTACGCTGCCAAAAATGCGGGGCGTAATCGAGTCGTCACTGATTGTGTCCAGACTTCGACCACGATGACCCCGTTGGAGTTCACGGGCCAACTCCCCATTCTGAAATAAGCTGTTTGCCGACGCGCCTTCGCCCCGCGCCCGTCGTGCTTTCGACTTATTCAATCTTACGTCGCGCTTTTTCGTAGTCCACCGGCCGCTTTTCCACGAAGGCCCGCATCCCCTCCTCAACTTCCGGCGACAGGTTGTTGAGCGCCAGAAACTCCTTCGCATGGCCGATCGTCAGGTGCCACGACAGGTTCCGCCAGAAGTTAAGCTGCTCCTTGGCGTACCGCAGGCAGACCGGGAGCTTGTTGATGAGCTTCGTGGCCATTGCATCGACGGCCGCGTCGAGCTGCGTCCGCGGCACGACCTGATTGACCAGCCCCCACTCCAGCGCTTTGGCCGCCGGGATGTCCTCGCAGAGAAACAGAATCTCCCGCGCCCGCCGGTCGCCGACGAGAAGCGGCAGGAACTGCGTCGCCCCCGCCGCCGCTACGCTGCCACGAGCGGCACCGACCTGCTTGATGATGATGTCGTCCGCCGCGATGGCCAGATCGCACGACAGGTTGAACTCGTTGCCGCCGCCGACGACCATGCCGTTGAGCCGCGCGATCGTCGGCTTGCCGATGTTCCGCAGCCGCTCGTGGCACTCGATGAAGAGGCCCATCCACTTCCAATACTGGTTCGGCTTGCCGACGAACTCCTCAGCCTGCTCCTTGACATCCGCCCCCGTGCAAAAGGCCTTGTCTCCCGCCCCGGTCAGGACGACCACGCGAACGTCATCATCCCATGCGGCGTCTTGAAACGCCGTGTTCAACTCGAGGAGCATCGCGCCGTTGACGGCGTTGTGCACTTTGGGGCGATTGAACGTGATCGTAGCAGTGAGGTCGCGCTTCTCATATTTGATGAGCTTGAAGCCGAAGGATTCGGCGGGTTTGCCGTCATAGGACATTGATCACGCTCCACCGTGTTGGGATCACCCTTCTCCCACGCCGCGCTTCCGCTTGCTTAATTGACGGCTGAGCGACGCCCGCACGCGATCGAGGGCCAGCGCGATCGAGGCCTTGAAATCGTCGCTCACCTCGCTGATCCGCACCGGGCCGCCGCGGAGCTTCAACTCGATCGAGCACACCTTGTCGTCCTTCTGCTTTCGCGGGCCCGTTTCATCGACCAGCCGGACCGTGGCGCTGCGAATGTCCGTCGCGTAGCGCCGCAGCGCAGTTTCAACCCGCTGCTCGGCATAAGCTCGAAGCGCCGTTCCGTTTCCCACTCCGCGCACTACGATCTTCAGATCCATGATGGCCTCACCTCCCCCGCCACTATCGCAAGATTAGGCGGGCCTACGCCTCCACGACCTCGGTGAAAAACATCCGCACGTATTGCCCGGCGAAGCCCATCAAATCGGCCGCGGCGGCCTTGCCTTCGGGGCTCTTCATCGCCGCCTTCAATCCGTCCATATCCTTGAAGTACATGTGCGCCGCCAGGTACGGCGTTTCCGTCCCCGGCATCGGCGAGCCGGTCACGCGCTCGATCTCCGAGCGAATCAGGCCCGGCATCTTCTTGGCCAGTGCGAGATGTGTTCCGAAATAGTGTTTCTCGAACGCCGCCGGGTCTTCCGGCTTGCGATAGACCGCCACCAATTTCACCATGATTGTGCTCCGTTCTGCTTCCGACCAATCGTCATTCTGAATTCCAACACCCACTTTACTGTATCCGATGCGAGAAGGACGTGCCAACAAGGGGCCGCTACAGCGCGCCCACATCGCTCGCTATACTCTCTCAACATGATTGTCGCGCTGGCCCAGACCAACCCCGTCGTCGGCGACATTGCCGGAAACTGCGAGAAAATCCGTTCCATCGTGGCGCAGGCCGCCGCCGCGCGGGCCAACCTCGTCATCTTCCCGGAACTGGCCGTTTGCGGCTATCCGCCCAAGGACCTCGTCCTCAAGCCCAAGTTTGTCGAGGCCAACGAAAAGGCCGTCGAGGAATTGGCGGCTAGCGCCGCAAACGGCCCTGCGCTTTTGGTTGGTCATGTCCGCCGCAATACCGCTCCGGTCGGCCGCAGCCTGCGCAACGCGCTCGCTCTGCTCAGCGGCGGCAGAGTTGCCGACATCTTTCACAAATCACTCCTGCCCACCTACGACGTCTTCGACGAGCACCGTTACTTCGAACCCGCCGAGCGCGCAGGAGTGGCGACACTCGACGTGGCCGGTCGTCCGATCCGGCTCGGTGTAACCATCTGCGAAGACCTCTGGAACGACAAGCGGATCTTTGAGCGGCCGCTTTACCATCGCAATCCGATCGACGAACTCAAGACCGCCGGTGCCGAGATCATCGTCAACGCCTCCGCCTCACCCTTCGTCGTCGACAAACAGGCCTTTCGCGAACGCCTGCTCGGCAGCCAGGCCGCCGCCACCGGCCTGCCGGTTATCGTCGTCAACCAGGTCGGCGGCAACGACGAACTCATCTTCGACGGGGCAAGCTGCGTCTTTGACGCGGACGGCCGACTCGCCGCCCGCGCGAAGGCGTTTGAGGAGGACCTTCTCCTAATCGATCTTGTCCAACCGGGCGACGCCCGGTGCGAGCGGTATCCGGAGGCGCTGGAATCCGTCTGGCAGGCGCTTATCCTCGGCACGCGCGATTACGTGCGAAAATGCGGCTTCTCCGACGTCGTCATTGGCCTTTCCGGCGGCGTGGATTCCGCCCTGACCGCCGTTCTGGCCGTCGAGGCCCTTTCCCCCCGTCAGGTTCACGGCATCGCTATGCCCTCCCGCTACAGCAGCGACCACAGCCTGCGCGACGCCGAAGCCTTGGCGAAAAACTTCGGTATCGATTACCGGGTTGTTTCCATTGAGGGAATGCACAGGGCGTTCGAGAAGGACCTGACGCCGCTCTACGGCGGTCGCCCGCCGGACACGACCGAGGAAAACGTCCAGGCCCGCATTCGTGGCAACATCCTGATGAGCCTGTCCAACAAATTCGGCTGGTTGCTCCTCACGACCGGCAACAAGAGCGAGCTGGCCGTCGGCTACTGTACCCTGTACGGCGACATGTGCGGCGGCCTGGCGGTCATCAGCGACGTGCCCAAGACCATGGTGTATGAACTGGCCCGCCTCTACAACCGCGGCGCGGGACGGGCAGTCATCCCGGAATCGAGCCTGACGAAAGTCCCATCGGCGGAGCTACGGCCCGACCAGCACGACCAGCAGACGCTCCCGCCCTACGACGTCCTCGACGCGATTCTACACCAATACATCGAGCAGGAGAAAAGCGCGGATGAAATCATCGCCGCCGGCTTTGACCCTGCGATTGTCCGAGATATCGCCCGCAAAGTGGATCAGAACGAGTACAAGCGCAAACAGGCCGCGACCGGCCTGAAGGTCACCAGCCGCGCGTTCGGCGTTGGCCGGCGCATGCCCATCGCGGCGAGGTTTAGCTGATCATTCCGATCCCTGCGGGCCGATGTCCGGCGGGCTGGGCAAAAGCGTTCCATCAAGATGGAAGTCGATGCTCTGACCAAACTGGGTGGTAAAGATCGTGTAAGCGTCGTCTGGCCATCCGGCGCCCAGGACCGGGCTGCCCGGCTGCACATGGAAATTTCCCGCACGAGCATCAACGAATAGCGGATCGGCAATCAACGAACCGGCGCCGAACCCCGTCGCCGCGAATAAAGACTCGATGGTCGAATAGTTTGCATCCTGCAATCCCGGCGTCATGATGTTGATGCGGACCGTGCCGACGTCTTCCCAATGCAGGTTGTGGTCGATCGTCGTATAGGGGTCGATGGTATCGGGCTGCACCACAATGTGCGTGGCGTCGAACCCTGTCAGCAATCTCACACGCTCGGTTAGATTCGCGATGATGTTATTGCGTACGACGGTCACGCATCGCTCGGGCTCGTTCACGATGCTGAGGCCGACCCAGATTCCGCGATCGCAGTTGTAAATTGCGTTATTGATGATCCGCATCTGCGAGCGCGGAGCGTTGAATATTGCCGAGCTGCTTTTATCTCCCTGACCGCGAATGGTGCGGATATCAAACAGGATGTTTCCGATGACGTACGACCGGGAATCCACGCCGACCGGGAACGAGCCCAAGATGTTCTTATGGGTGATTCCATACTCCGCGTCGTATATCTTGTTAAACAGTACCCAGATGTTGTCAGAATAAGGCCAGTCGTTGGTGGCGTCGTCGTTGTGAATGGTGATCGCATCGCCCTGAGAGGAATCGGACAGCCTGATCGTATGGACGATGTTTTGCGAGATAACGCCGTTGATGCAGTGCTTCACGTCAATGGCGTTTTCTTTGCAGTGGTGCAGGTAGTTGCGGCCCAGGAAGATGTCTCTCGACGGCGCTTGGTCAGACAACGCATTGGACCGCGTCAAGCCGGTCGCGTCGCCATGGATGTGATGGATATGGCTGTCCAAAAGCCAGCCGTAACGACTGTTACCGGCGAAGCCGCAACCTCCATAGTCGACCGAACCTGAGTAGTCGTTCCAAACGCCGAAATTGCGGACCTCGATGTCGTACATGACGACCTGCTGCGTCAAATCGCTCGGGTTATTGGGCGACCCGGCGACATGGGAAATGTCCGCCATGATGCCGGCGGCGCCATATTGGCTGTTTGCGGGACAATCCCTGATCAGGATATGCCGGGCGGCCATGTGATGGTAGGTCTCGAACGGCGTGGTTCGCTCTTGAAACTGCAGCCACACACCTTCGAGAGTCTGTGTCCCGAAATCCCGGCAATCCCACTCCAAGTTCTCGCAAATCACGTAATTGGACTCGACCTTCAACGAGCGACGGAGCACCGGCTTGGTCAATGCGTTGGCGCCGCGAATGAAAATCGGTTGAGCGGCCGTTCCCGAACCATGAATCGGGATTCCAGGTCGATAGTCGTATCCCGTCCCATGCACCTCGACCACGCTGCCCGCCGGCAGCTCCGCCGGAAATGTCTTACGCGGGTGGTCCGCCGTGCCATAGGGGTTGTTCACGTCGGTCCCGGTTGTGTAGTTCAAATAATGCGTGTAAGGCCCGTTGCCCGCGTCGTGGTACGGCTCGGGGCCCAGCCCATAGTCAAACGTGGCGTTGGCGTACATCCAATGCGACTCGACGATCCCGAACTCGGGGCTGGGAATTCCTATTGGCGGATCGTAGTTCGTGTTTACCGTAAGCTGGATCGTCCGACGCAGGGACGTGCAGCCGTACTTGGCTTCATACGAGAACGAATCGGGGCCGGTGTAATCCGCGTCGGGAACATAGGCGACATTAGGAACCGTCCCGATCAATCGGCCGTGGGCAGGTCCCTGCGTTATGGCAAAGGCCAACGAGTCGTACTCGACGCCGGACTTGTACGCCTCCAGACCAATGAACTTCTGACGATTGGCGAGCACGCTGTAGTGGCCACTCTCCAATGCAATAACTTGAACGGAGTTTGGAGGGCATTCACTTCCGTCATCAGCTGGATCAGTGGCTTCATCCGGATTCGCGGTCGTGTTCGTTTGAGTATCGTCTACGGGCGTTATTAGATCGTCCGGAAGGACACCGTCGCCCGGCTGACACCCCCAGCCCAGGCCAAGCATGGACCCCAGACCAATCGACACGATCAGCGCCCATGCGAATCCGCGCCATTGTCGCCCGAGGACCATGCCTCAATCCCGCGATCAGCCGCCTGCACGGCGGCCTGAGTCACCTCCCATCGTTCGCCCGCAGCGCTTGGGCGGAACTTCTTTTTCCAAACGAAACATAACATTGGTTTCAACCATGAGGCCGAATCACCGACTTGGACCAATAAAAAAGCCTCGACGACTCTTCATCGCCGAGGCCTGTGCTTAAGCACCCCCACGGGGACTCGAACCCCGGTCTCCAGGATGAGAACCTGATATCCTAGGCCACTAGACGATGGGGGCCGGACAGGCCCGGCAATCTTTCTTGATCCCGGGCCAGACTTAAGGAGGACGAAAACATTAAAGCAATTTGCCCCGGCCTTGGCAAGTCGGCATCAAAAGGCTCAAAAGTCATCGGTCGAACGGCAAGGACGTTGCCGGCGCGCTGGTCGTCCGTTGGGTTTCCGCAGCCTGCTGCGGAGTCCACCACAGCAATGCGATCCCCACCGCAAGGTGGATCGCCATGAATGGCGCGAGGCGCAGGAACAGACGTCGGCCTCCAAGCACCCCTGCCAGTACGGTCTTGAAAACGGTATTCGCAATCAGCGCGATGAGGATGGCCCGTACCCCTATGTCAGGACCCAGCGAGCCGTCAGAAACAAGCTTGCCGGTCGAGAGCGCAATGGCGTCCAGGTCAGGCAGACCGGAAATGAAGGCGATCACGTAGATGCCGCGATCGCCAAAATAATGGCGCCCAGCGGCGGTTGCCAGAAGGACCGCGGCGAAAAGCACGGCGAAGATCAATGCCGAGCTGAGTTGGGTGGGATTCTTCTGGGCCGGCAGGGGCGCCGAGTCTCCACCGGACTTCATTCGGGCGATCAAAGCGCACCCCAGACCCACGGCTGCAAGGATGCCAATCGGTCCGGCAAACGAAAACCAATGAGCGCGCGCGGCTACCCAGAGAACGATGAGCAAACGAACGCACAGGATAGTGGAGGCGATGATGATGGCCAGGGTGGCGAAGGGGGCGGAGGCGGGCGCGTCGCGCGTTCGGCGCGCAAAGCTGACTGTCGTGGCGGTGCTGGAGATGAGCCCTCCCAAAACGCCCGCGAGAATGGTCCCTTTGTGATGACCCAGCAGGCGGTAGGCGACGTAGGCGGCCAGGCTGATGCCGACGATAAAGACGACCAGCAGCCAGATCTTTTGGGGATTCAGCGCGCCAAACGGACCGTACGCGCGGTTGGGGGCGACCGGCAGAATAATGAGGGAGATCACCGCGAACTGCATGATGGCGTGGAGATCAGCGTCGTCCATGCGTTGTGTGAAGCGATGGAGGACGCGCTTGGCATGGAGTAGTACCGCCGCGGCGGCGCCAACCGCCACGGCCGCGGAGCGCGGGCCGAAGACGACCAGCGCGCCGACGAAGAACATCAGGACCATCGCGGCTTCGGTCGTGACGCCCGGGCGCGCCTGGCCACGGGTGCGGGACCAGTTTCCCATCATTCCCAGACCGACGACCGCGAGAAGCCCGGCGACGACGGCCCAGGCATTCACCGGCGCGGGAAGCGAGGCCGCGACCGTTCCGGCGAGCGCAATGAGCGGGAAGGTGCGAATCCCTGCGATACTGGAGCCGACCCGCTCGCGCTGTAGCCCGACCAGGAGGCCGACGCCGAGTGAAAGGGCCAGATCGAGGAAGACCTTGGTCGTATCCACTGGGAAAGTCTAGCGAATCCGGATTAACTCCACAGTAATCGTCTTGGATCGGCCTGCCCCCGGTGTCCTTCTCGGCTGGAAGCCCGGGGGCGAGCCCGATATACTCACGTCATGCCGATATTTGAGTTCCACTGTTCGAGTTGCGGGGAGGATTTTGAAGAGCTGTTGGCCTCCCGGAGCGAACGAGATCAAATGAAATGTCCGTCCTGCGGAGCCGGGAGCATCGGCCGGAAATTCAGCGTGTTCTCAGCCCGCTCGACACAGACAACGGGCTCGCCGAGCTTGGCCCCCAGCGCCTGTAGGCGCTGCGGTGATCCCGATGGCCCCTGTAACAACTAACACCGAACTGCACACTAGACCAACATGGCAGCAACCAAGACCATAGAGACGATTCCCGAGCGATCGGCTTCCGCGCCTCTCGCCGCCGTGCTCGCCTGGGTTGTGCCCGGCCTCGGCCACTGGCTGCTCGGCGAACGCCGGCGAGGGATCATCTTTTTCGTTGTGATTACCGTCACATTTTGGGCCGGTATCGCCGTAGGCGGGGTTCGCACGACGATCACGCCAAAGGAAAACGGCGCCTGGATTGCCGCACAGCTCTGCGCCGGACCGCAGGCCTTGGGTGCGCTCTATTGGAGCAACTATCGAGGCAAGCAATATCCGGACGAACTCAAGGCCGGCTATCCCGGTTCCAATATTTCTGTGGTGTACGCAGGCGTCGCCGGTTTGTTGAACCTGCTCATTATCATCGACACATTGGCCCGCGCAGAGGCGCGCCAGGCCGTGGGGCAGCCCCGACCGCCGCCGGGAAAGGGGGGCGGGTAATCATGGGCATGGAGCTGCTTCAATCCCTCTTTGTGAAACCGATCCCTGTCACCGGCCTGGGCCGACTGGGCATGTTGCTGCCCCTCGTCCTGAGCATCAGCATTGTTTACAAGACAATCCGCTGCGACCGGGTCAGCCAAATCCCTGCGGCCAGCCTCTTTCTGTGTTTCACCATTTTGGTCTGCATGGGCCTGATCGGCGTATTTCTTCTTGCGATGTTTAATTTACTGGCATGATCGATTGCACAATCCCATGACTCAAGTCCATATTCAATCTCGGCGGCATCGTTCTCTTGTTCTGGGGGCGTTTACCATCCTGGTCGCACTCGGTTCTTCTTCATCCGCACAGGAGCCGAAGCCCCCCACCCCACCCGCAACGACCGGTCCAAAATGGCAAGCCGAGACCTTTTACGATTTCGGCGAGGTCTGGGCCGGCGTCACGGTCACCAAGCCGTTTGAGTTCAAAAACGTCGGAAACGAACCGCTCAGAATCCTCGAGGCCAAGCCGCGCTGCAGTTGCTCGGTCGCCGAGAACTACACCCGAGAAGTCCTGCCGGGACAAGCGGGCGTCATCCCCTTCAAGCTCGACACCACGGCAAAAAACGGGCGCGTGGACGAGACGCTCGCCATCAAGACCAACGATCCCGTGAATCCTGAGATGGTGCTGCGGCTCGTCGGCGTGGTGAAGATGATTTGCCGCGTCGAGGTGATTCACGACGGCGCCGTGCGCGAAAATAGCCCGGAATTGATGAAGATCCGCGCCGCCGGCGGGCATTTCGGCCGCGTGACGGCCGATCAGAAGCTGGAACGCCTGCTTCGCATCACCAACCTGTCCGGCTCGCCCCTGACGCTCCAACCTATATCAACCCCCTCGGCGGAATCGCGGTTCCGGACGCACTTCAAAGAGACCAAGCCTCAACAGGAATGGGAACTGACGATCCGCGGAGATCCTCCGTTTCCCGAGGGCTCCAGCACCGATCAGCTCCTGTTCAAGACGAATATCCCCAGCTATGAAACCTATCAGATCAAAATCTCCGCCTACGTGCCGCCCCGGGTGGAAGTCATCCCCCAGAAAATCGTGATCGATCCGGCCTATCCACCGGTCGCGACCCGCATCGTCCGCGTCAACAACAACGGCAATACGCCACTGGAAATCACCGCGATCGCGGCGTCCGACCCATCCTTCCATCTGAGCCTGATGCCCGTCAGTCCCTCGCAGCCGACCACGCGCGCCGTGCAGGTGATCATCCCGCAGGACTATCGACCGCCTGAATACGGTGAATTTGTTCGGATCAACACGACGGACAAGGAAAGGTCGCAGATCGACATCCCCGTGCTTCCGGATATGTACAAGCCGCCGACGCCCCGCCCGGCTGACAAGCCGCTCACGTTCCACTCCGGCAGTATGCCGGTAAAGAAGTAGCCGGCCGATTTGTCATTCCCGCTCCGCCCGGATCAGCACGATATCCGTGACCGGCTGCTCGCCGTCCAGCGGGACCGCCGCCATCGCATCCACCACGTCCATGCCCTCGATCACGTTGGCGAAGACCGTGAAGCCCCCGTTCTGGTTGTCCAGGTTCTCGGAGTTGTCGTCCAGATTGAAGAAGAAGCCGCTCGTCGCGGAGTTGGGGTTGTTGGGCAGCTTGGCATACGCCACCGTCCCGCGGATGTTGCTTCGCGTCGGGCTGAATTCGTTCTGAATCGGCGGCCGCACGGGCGTCTGCGGGGAGCCGTCCGGCAGCTCGCTGCCGCCCTGGACCACGAAGTCCGGGATGACGCGATGGAAGATCGTTCCGTTGTAGAAATCGTCCGTCACATATTCAAGGAAGTTCGCCGTCGAGATCGGCGCATCCTCGACCAGATCGAGCACGATGTCGCCCATGCTCGTGACCAGGCGGACGCGGTCCGGCGTCACCACGCGGAAGCCCGCGATGCGCGTCGCGGAGGAGTTGTCCGGGTTGATCACGATCACGTCGTAGTCGCCCAACGGCGCGGCGCTCAGGTCGAAATCCGCCCGGAGCGTCGTAGGGCTGACGAACTCGACGCTCGTCCCATTGATCGGCGTCGCACCCTGGCGCAACAGCACCGTCGCGCCGCTCTGGAAGTTCTCGCCGTCCAGCACCGCGTCCACCACGTTCGACCCTACGATGCCTACGTCCGGCGCTACCGATCGAACAAACGGCTCGCTTCCGACGACGTCCACCACCTGACTGGCGGAGTCCATTGCCCCGAATTCATCCGTCACCGTCAGGACGACCGTGTAGTCGCCCGGCTCGGCGTAGGTGTGCGATATTACTGCACCGAATGCCTCGTCGCTGTCGTCGCCGAAATCCCAACTGAATTCCGTTAACGGGCCGTCCGCGTCGCTGCTGCCGGTCCCGTCGAAATTCACCCGGAGCGCGTTCGTCGCGTCGATTGAAAACGTAAATTGCGCCTCCGGCAATGAATTCGCCAGGACGGTACGTGTGGTCGTCCCTTCGCCGCCCCGATCGTCCGTCACCGTCAGACGGACGACGAAGCGTCCGCTGTTCTCGTACGTGTGTTCGACGTCGATTCCCTCGCCGGTGGTGCCGTCGCCAAAGTCCCACTCGAACAATTCGATCGTCCCATCCGGATCGCGACTGCCCAGCGCGCTGAACCGCCGCGCCAGCGAAACGGTCTGGCCGAGATCGTCGAAGACCTCCTGCACGGTAAAGTCCGCAATCGGCAACTCGTTCGGACCGGTGACATCGACTGGAAGAGAGCCCACGCCGATTTGCTCCGGGCCGGTGCCGGCGGCCAGATCGGGCGGGCCGAACAAGTGGACGATCACCTGAAAAGTCCCATTGGATGAGAACGTGTGCGAGACGATGCGCCCTTGAGAGACCGGCAGGCCCGCCTGCATCGATCCGTCGCCGAATTCCCAGTTGATGCTCCGTGTTTCCGGATAATCGCTGAGGTCGACCTCAAAACTCCTCACGAAGGTGTCTTGCGTGGATCCAAAAGGAATGATGACCGGCGGTGGCCGCAGCGAAGCCACCAGGCCATCCCCGCCCGGACATCCGCCCATGGTCATGCCCGTGAATACGGACAGACTCCCCAACTTGATTGCTAAGGCAAATCGCTTCATTGTTACGGCCCCCTCGCGTCAGCCCCACAAGTCGAATAGTCGGCGCATCCCCCCGCAAGAGATGGCGTGTGTGTATCACCATTCTATGCCTTGACTTGGCGAACTGTCTTGTCACCGCTAGCGAGAAGGCCAATCCGCGTCCTCAAAAACGGGGCCTCAGAATGCTCTGGGGCTTGTCCGCGAATAGCGGCTTCTTCACCCGTCAGTGGTTGGTTTTTCTTGGGCACAATTTCCCCAACCTGAGAGACCAAAATGGGCGATTGTGCCCAAGTGCCATGAGCGGAGTGTTAACGCGAAGCTGGTTTGCGTGGACACCTATCGTCGTAACATTATTTCTTACCAGATTTTATCGCATTCGTTCGAGCCCCGGCATCTGCTTGAGGCAGGCATGGCACGCCATTTGCTAATAGGAATCTCGCGGCTGGCACCCCCAAGAGAAAAAAGTGCCGGAGGCCGCTGGAGGACGAAACGGACCACTAACGGTTGCCAACGATCGGCAGCCGAATCAAACGTGCCAGGCCCAGAAATGGGTCGGTTGTGTAAGGGGCGAGTCCGAGTGCGAGGCGGGCTCGCCCCGTTTATTTTTACGCAGCGAGCCCCGGCCTGTCTGGACGGAACCGCGGAACCCTCCCTGGCTGGGATGCGCATTCAGTAAAAAAGGCGAGGGCCGGTCATCTTGCGACGACCGGCCCTCAAAAAACTGGCACTGACCTACTCTCGCCCGCTTGGACTACCATCGGCCCCAAGGACTTCACTTCTGAGTTCGGAAAGGGATCAGGTGTTTCCCCTTGGGTAACGGCACCAGCACAGCCGGGCGGGGCCTGTCGGTCCCGCACGGCACAGTCCTGAAGCAGCCCTCGTCGCCGTGACGAATCGTTGAGCGATCCGTACGCACGAACGGGGCTACCAGTATATTGTGAATAGAGTGGACAGTGACGGCTGAATCGCAGGATCCCGCCGACGTAGACTTGTTGATTCGGATCAGCGAATCATAAATGTGATCAAGCAATCGACCATTAGTACCGGTCAGCTTAAGCCATCTCTGGCCTTACACATCCGGCCTATCGACCTCGTGGTCTACGAGGGGTCTCTCGTCTCCGAAGAGACATCCAAACCTCATCTTCGGGGGGGCTTCACGCTTAGATGCTTTCAGCGTTTATCCTTTCGCGACTTGGCTACCCAGCGCTGCCCTTAGCAGGACAACTGGTGCACTAGAGGTCGCTACAATCCAATCCTCTCGTACTAAGATTGTCTCCCGTCAAGTTTGGTGCGCCCACGACAGATAGGGACCGACCTGGCTCACGCCGGTCTGAACCCAGCTCGCGTACCGCTTTAATCGGCGAACAGCCGAACCCTTGGGACCGCCTTCAGCCCCAGGATGCGATGGGCCGACATCGAGGTGCCAAACCTCCACGCCGCTATGGACGCTCGGTGGAGATCAGCCTGTTATCCCCGGAGTACCTTTTGTCCGATGAGCGATAGCCCTTCCACACGGGACTACCGGATCACTAGGGCCTGCTTTCGCATCTGCTCGTTTTGTATAACTTGCAGTTAAGCCGGCTTGTACCCTTGCGCTCTATGCACGATTGCCAACCGTGCTGAGCCGACCATTGCACTCCTCCGGTACTTTTTAGGAGGAGACCGCCCCAGTCAAACTGCCCACCTAGCATTGTCCCCTGCCCGGATTCACGGGTCAGGGTGAGGAGACGAATAATACAAGGGTGGTATTTCAACGATGGCTCCCCAGCGGCCGAAACCGCTGGATCAAAGCCTCCCACCTATCCTACGCATGCAGTAACCGGCTCCAATACCAGGCTACAGTGAAGGTTCACGGGGTCTTTCCGTCTTGCCGCGGGTATGTGGTATCTTCACCACAAGTCCTATTTCACCGAGTCGGTTCTTGAGACAGTGCAGCAGTCGTTTCGCCATTCATGCGCGTCGGAACTTACCCGACAAGGAACTTCGCTACCTTAGGACCCTCATAGTTAGGGCCGCCGTTTACGGGTGCTTCGGTCGCCAGCTTCAGGGGCGAACCCCTTGACCGCCTTCCTTAACATTCCCGCACCGAGCAGGCGTCAGTCTCTATACATCCTCTTGCGAGTTAGCAGAGACCTGTGTTTTTGATAAACAGTCGCCACTGCCGTTTCTCTGCGCCCTCTGCCTGTATTGCTACAAAGCAGGAGGGACCCCTTCTCCCGGAGTTACGGGGTGAATTTGCCTAGTTCCTTAAGAACCGTTCTCTCGAGCGCCTGAGGATACTCTCCTCGCCTACCTGTGTCAGTTTTAGTACGGTTTCGCACGATAAATCCCACGCGCTTTTCTCGGTTCCTTCTATGCACACTTCAGCAACAAATCGGCCTCGCCCTCTCGGGCACCCTCGAACCTCATCGTGGGCTGTACCTCAAAGAAACGCACGCGTGGATAGGTCGTACAAAGGGCAGGAATATTAACCTGCTGTCCATCGGCTACGCCTTTCGGCCTCGCCTTAGGGTCCGCCTAACCCTGGGCGGATCTACCTTCCCCAGGAAACCTTAGGCTTACGGCGAGAGGGATTTTCACCCTCTTTCTCGTTACTCAAACCGGCATACTCACTTGATAGGCCCTCCAGCGCTCCTCACGGTACGCCTCGTATCTGCCTATCAACGCTCCCCTACCCCGTAGTGTCACCGAAGTGACACCACAGCCGCAGCTTCGGTTTACATCTTAGTCCCGTTCATTATCGGTGCCGGATTTCTCGACGGGTAAGCTATTACGCACTTTTTAAATGGTGGCTGCTTCTAAGCCAACATCCCCGCTGTCTTCGAAACCCAACTTCCTTATGCACTCAGATGTAATTCGGGACCTTAGCTGACGGTCTGGGTTGTTTCCCTTTTGACCACGGACATTATCACCCGTAGTCTTTCTCCTGGGATAGTCGTCGCGGTATTCGGAGTTTGATTGGAGACGGTAGTCTGGTGGACCCCGCGATCCATTCAGTAGCTCTACCCCCGCGACGTAGTGGCCCAAGACATGCCCTAAAGCATTTTCGGGGAGAACCAGCTATCTCTGCGTTTGATTAGACTTTTACTCCTCCCCACAGGTCATGCCAGAACTTTTCAACGTTCACGGCTTCGAACCTCCGCGCCCGGTTAGGAGCGCTTCATTCTGCCCATGGGTAGATCACGCAGTTTCGGGTCTACCCCCTGCGACTCATTCGCCCGTTTCAGACTCGCTTTCGCTACGGCTCCACCGCGAAGCGGTTTAGCCTTGCCACAGAGGAGTAACTCGCCGGTCCATTATGCAAAAGGTACGCCATCGACCGTGACCCTCCGAAGAGAGCCATAGGTCTTTGACTGCTTGTAAATGCATGGTTTCAGGTTCTTTGAACTCCGCTTATTGCGGTTCTTTTCACCTTTCAGTCGCCATACTTGTTCACTATCGGTCGTCCAGGAGTACTTAGCCTTGGAGGGTGGGCCCCCCGGCTTCACGCGGAGTTTCACGACATCCGCGCTACTCTGGGAATCCTCTCAAAGGAGGGCTTCGATCGTTGCGTACGGGACTATCACCCTGTGTCGTCGGCCTTTCCAAGCCGTTCTGCTGATCGTGCCTTTGTAACTCCTCGAGGCCCCGCAACCCCAGTCCGAAGACTGGTTTGGGCTATATCCGCCTTCGCTCGCCGCTACTGACGGAGTCTCGGTTGATTTCCTTTCCTCCAGGTACTGAGATGTTTCAGTTCCCTGGGTTGACTCCGACACGCTATTCATTCACGTGCCGGTCACACCGCTATTTCAGCGATGTGGGGTTTCCCCATTCAGAGATCTCCGGATCAATGCTTGTTTGACAGCTCCCCGGAGCTTATCGCAGCCTACCACGTCTTTCATCGTCTCTGGACGCCTAGGCATCCACCATGCACCCTTACGAGCTTGACCACATTTATGAATCGCTGCCGTTGGGAGAACCTAAAGTCTGCCCTCGCTTTCGCAAAGCCATCCTTCAAGTACTTTGGACGTCATCCATCCACTGTTTTGGCCAAGTCGCCGTCGGCGCTCCATCCTTCCAACCGTTGCTCCAGGCCTTGCGGACTTGAGCAACTTCGAAAAGACGGAGTTGGTAATTGGATCTTGTGATTCAGTACATCACATATCCACTCTATTCAATTGTCAAAGAGCACGCTCTTTCGAACCCTTTCGGGCTCGTTGGAGACTGGAAACTGGAGAGTAGCGCCTCGCCGCCCTACTTTCCAGTTTCAAGTCTCACTTTTTCGATCTGGAGCCGACCGGGATCGAACCGGCAACCCCTAGCTTGCAAAGCTAGTGCTCTCCCAATTGAGCTACGGCCCCGCTTCGCGGCGCCGGGCAACCGACGTTCTCGTCCGGCTCCCAAGGACTCCTCGGCCGAGTCACGCTCAGCCGCAGCCTTTCGGTCCTCACCCTCCGCTCTTTACTCGGAGGATGATCAGGAGCAAGGCGGCGACTCCAAACAACGCCCACTCGCCCCAGTTCACGATTCCACCTTTCGCCCTGGCCAACCCTTCGTCACTGGGCCCGACAAGATTCGAACTTGTGACCTCGTCCTTATCAGGGACGCGCTCTAACCAACTGAGCTACGAGCCCCTCGGGTCCATCAGGTTACGATCATGCCGAGTCGGCCTTGCGTTCCTTTCGTATCCAAACCACCCCGAAAAATCGGGAGGAAAAAAAACCACCGGCGACTGCGGTGGCGTTCGGAAGACTCCGATGACCAACATCGGCCGTCACGCCGACGATTCCAATCCGCTTTTTGCGCCGTTTCTATCCAACAAGTCGCCTCACGGTTTCCGCCCGAAAGTGTAGCCACCCTCGGAAGGCTTAACAACTTGCAGCCCAGCAATGTAATCGTCCAGAATCCGGTGTCAAGGCCGAAGACATGTCGTTTTTTGCCTTCCCTCTCCGATTTTCCATAACTCCTAGTCCCTGCTAAAGATAGAGATTATTAGTTCTCCGCCACATCGGTGATACCCATTCCGGATTCGACGAGGATTGGCCGAGGCCCAAGTCTACTGCCAAGCCAACGCCCTCAACAAATCTACCAGCCTCCTCTATAATGGCTCCCCGCGTCTTCGAGCGCGAATTTGCGAGACCAACAATTTTTTACGAGCGCCGCCCGGCGGCGCGGAGTTCGACAATCATGCGGAAGACCAAGGAAATCAAACGCAAACGAGAACTCGCTGCGATCGAGTTCAAAAAAGGCAACAAGACCGAGGCCTACAAAATGTGGGCCGATGCGAAGAAAGAACTCGACGGGCTTCGTGGTCGCAAACAACCGGCGGCGGCCGCCCCCGCAGCGCCCGCGACCGAAACAGCCCCGGCCTAGTTCCCGTGCACGCGGTACCTTGTGGGGCGGGCCTTCTGCGCCGCACCATACCGCAACGAGTCTCCGCGGACATGTCCGACGCTTACGCCGATCGCCTCTGGGATGCTGTCCAACGCAAGGCCGCTCCGGCGGCTATCGCGCTCGATCCGGTCTTTCAAAACCTCCCCGCCGAATTCTCAAGTTCTCCGGTGGCCGAACGGGAGTCAATCAGCCGCTTTTGTCGAGAGATCCTCGCGATCATCGCGCCCCTCGTGCCGGTAGTGAAGATCAATTCGGCCTACTTCGAAAAGTATGGTGGCCAGGGCGTCGGCGATTATTATCAACTCGTCGCGGATGCTTCGCGAAAAGGTCTCCTGGTCATCGGCGACGTGAAGCGCGGCGATGTCGGCCACACAGCGGAGATGTACGCCGCCGCGCATCTCGACGGGTCGAAGGCACCTCATCCATCAGAGGGCGCCGTCCCGGACGCGGTCACGGTCAGTGGGTATTTCGGCCTGGACGGCGTAAAGCCGTTCATCGACCTGGCGAACGCGCAGGGCCGGGGCCTTTTCGTACTCGTCCGCACATCGAACCCCTCTGCCGCGGTCATTCAAGACGCGGAGCTAAATGACGGCCGCAAAGTCCACGAACTCATGGCTGCGGAGGTCGCGCTCTGGGCGCGAGATTCAGCGACGACCCGCCCCAACGGCTACAGCAGCGTCGGCGCCGTCGTTGCCACGCGAAACGCGGGCGATGCCGCCAGGCTCCGCGCACTCCTGCCCCAATCCTGGCTGCTCGTGCCGGGATATGGCGCGCAGGGCGGCCGCGCCGAGGACTTCATTCCTTATTTCAAGCCCGACAGCAGCGGCGCACTCATTGCTGCCGGTCGATCGGTGATTTTCGCACACCAGTCTCCAGGCTATCGCGATCGGTTCGGCGACGACTGGCGGGCATGCGTGGAGCAGGCCTGCAAGGACTTTGTCGCCGACCTCCGGCGTGTCGTGCCCGGATGACAGAAGCCTGGCTTCCCTCCTGTTTGACAGTACTCCCGGGCTTCCCTACGATGCCTGAAACCACCGGCAGAATGGAGTCCGGAGGCGTGAAACCCCATTAACAATTTCGAGGATTACCTCATGACGACCCAACTGGCACCACTCTGGTCAATTACCGCACTCGTGGCGACATCGCTGCTGACCAACGTCGCGTTCGCCCAAGACCCCGGAAAAGGCGCTCCCGGCGACGCCAAGCCCAAGATTCCCGATCGAGTTTACGTCAAAATGACGACGACGATGGGCGACATCATTTTGGAACTCGATCAGCAACGCGCGCCAGAGACGGTCCAGAACTTTCTCTCCTATGCCGACAGTGGGTTCTACGAGGGCACGATGTTTCATCGCGTCATCAAAAATTTCATGATCCAGGGCGGCGGATTCACTCCGGAACCGAAACTCAAGGAGACGAAGCCGCCCATTCGCAACGAGGCCAACAACGGTTTAAAAAACGTTCCCGGCAGCATTGCCATGGCCCGTCGGCCCGATCCTCATTCCGCCACCAGCCAGTTTTTCATCAACGTCGAAGACAACACCATGAAACTCGATCACAAGGCCCAGGACGCGCGCGGCTGGGGATACTGCGTTTTCGGCAAGGTCGTCGGTGGAATGGATACGGTGGAGAAAATCCGTAACACTCCGGTGGAATCGAACCCCCAGACGACCGGGGGAGAAGTCGCCTCCCCGGTAACGCCGATTCTCATTCAAAAAGTATCAAGGCTTAACCCGGACGAGATCAAACCATATCTGGCGGCAGAGGAGAAACGAATGGCGGATGAACGCAAGCGGCAAGACAGTGCAAAAGCGAATGCGACCGAAGGGGCCAAGGCCATCGTTGCCGGCCGAGGTGGAGATGTTTCAAAAGGCGTCACCACGTCGTCGGGCCTGTGGTATGTGGACGTGACGCCCGGCGAGGGCCCATCTCCTATGCCGTCCGATCGAGTGAAAGTGCATTACACCGGCTGGTTGACGGACGGGACCAAGTTTGATTCCTCCGTGGATCGCGGCCAGCAAATCAGTTTTGGACTCAACCAGGTCATCAAGGGTTGGACAGAAGGCGTCGGGTCCATGAAAGTGGGCGGCAAGCGCCTCCTCATCATCCCTCCGGATTTGGCGTACGGCCCTGGCGGCCGTCCCGGCATCCCGCCGAATTCAACCCTCGTCTTTGAGGTCGAGCTCTTCGGCATCAACCAATAGACCGCCGGAGATCCCGGAGATCGCGCGAATGCAGCTACTGATCTTCGAGGACGACGGCTACAGGAATCTCCTTCCGCTCGTCTACTCCCGCGCGACGTTCAATCTGCGCTGTGGCTTTGACAATCTCCTGGCGAAGATCGAAGCGGCCGTGGGGCTGACCGCCGACGCCCTTTTCGTCCGCAAGGGCCTCGCCCGCGTTATCGCCGAGCGTCAGACCCGCCGCGTCAATCAGCCCTCCACCAGCGACGATCAACTCTGGGTAAACGGTCGCCTGCTGCTTCGCAAAGGGCTTGACTTGACCAGGGACTGCGTCATCTGGCGCGGCGATGCCGTGGCGGCGGCGAGGCTCTCCCGAACCCTCGCATGTAAGCTCACTCCGGAAGTACTCCTCGATCGATCACGGCTGCGTGAATTACTCACCCAATGCCAAGCTGTCGAGCTTTCCGAAGAGACCGGAATGCTCATCGACTACCCCTGGCAGATCGTCCACGAAAACGCCGCCGAGATCATCCGCCAGTCGCGCGACCGGCAATTCACTCTTGCGGGCACCGTCTCGCCAGGCGCGCATCTAATCTCCAACAATCCTATCCACATAGGCTCCGGATCCGTGGTTAAGCCTGGAGCTGTCCTGGACGCCGAGCACGGGCCTATCTACGTCGGCGAAAAAGTGACCATCCAACCCACCGCGGTCATCCAGGGCCCCTGCTACATCGGCGACGGTTGCACGATCCAGCCCGGCGCCTCCATCCGCGCGGGGTGCAGCATCGGCATGGTCTGCAAAGTCGGCGGCGAAGTGGAGAGCACGATCTTCCACGGCTACTCGAACAAACAGCACGACGGATTCATCGGCCACAGCTACGTCGGCGAGTGGGTCAACCTCGGAGCGGACACCGTCGGCAGCGACCTGAAGAACACCTACGGCCCGGTTCGCGTCCCGATCAACGGAGTTCCCATCGACAGCGGCCAGGCCTTCGTCGGCGCGTTCATCGGCGACCACACCAAGACCGCGATCCGCACCGCCCTGCCCACCGGCTGCGTGATCGGCTACGCGTGTAACCTCGCGGTCGGCGGCTACGTCCCGCAATTCGTCCCGAGCTTCACATGGCTGACCGATAAGGGGGCGGCCGCGAACGACCCCGCCAAGGCACTCGACGTGGCCCGAAAGGTCGTCGCCCGCCGGAATCGAACGTACTCGCCAGCGGAAGAGGCGTTTTTCCTATCAATCCCGGAAGATGCGCACCGGCATGAGGCGGCTTCACCGTCCGGAGCCGCGACTCCGTAACAATCAGACTCCTGCTTCGCTGCGCATCCGCTTGAGAAGCTGAATCTGTCCCGTGTGATAGATGTCGTGCAGCGCGATCCCGCGGATGAGATACCCCTTGGTCAATTTGCTGCCGCTCACACGTTCGTTAAGCTGCCGCTCGGACAGCCCCGCGACGGCATCGCGAAGCTGCGCGTGTTGATGCTCCAGCAAGATGACATGTTCGCGCCATGCCATTTTCGACGAGGGCCTGGGAACATCGAACCAATTGCTGCCCTTGAGCGGAAACGAGCCGCGCTTTTCCCCCGTTAGCCGTCGACGCACGGTGTATTTCCAATACGCCGTGTGCAGCACATGGTCCCAAACGCACTTTCGCTGCGGACCCGGCCGCCACGCCGCCTCCTTCGCCGTCATCCCCCGGATCGACCCGCGCAGGTTCGTCCCGTGCCAGGACTTTTTTGAAAACGCCTCCTCAAGTAGTGATACATGATCAGGAACAGAGGGCATCGCAACTCCCATTTTTTCCTTGCGCAATCGGATTGAATTATTCGCTGGTGCAAACTACTATACGTTCAGGAGTCTTTCCCGTCATGGCTGCTCGCGACCTTAATCCCGATGAGATTACGATACGCGGTCAACGCCTATTCAATGAGAAGATCAACCCATCGCTGGGTCCGAAGGACGGCGGGAAGTTTGTTGTGATCAACGTCGATACGGGCGATTTTGAGATCGACAAGGACGACCTCGCGGCGTCAAAACGAGCCAAGTCGCGATTTCCAGGATCACCGCTTTTCGTGGTTCGCGTCGGCGCGCCGGCGGCCTATCGATTAGGGGGACGATTCCAGGTCACTCAACGATGATCCGTGGTGTGATTTCTCAGGATCGAGAAATTGTCGTTTCAATCCTCGTTCACGGCCCGCGCGAAGGATCAGTTTCCTTGCCAGCGGCGATCGATACGGGATTCAACGGTTATCTGACCCTGCCGCCGAACGCCATCAACGCCCTGGAGCTACCTTACCACAGTCAAGCAACCGCCACTCTCGGTGATGGAAGCGTCGTTTCCCTCCGGCGGTTTGAAGGAAGCGTAGATTGGCACGGTCAACGACGTGAGGCCATGATTCTGGAAGCCGAGGGCGGACCATTAATTGGCGTATCACTTCTTTACGGCTCAAGGTTGATCATCGATTTCGCCGACGACGGTCAAGTCGTAATAGAACCGCTCGATACTATTCCTCCATAAATCTATCGCGCCCCCGGAACGTCCACGCCCCCGCCTTCCTTGCTCACCCACGTCAGGTGATAGTCCTTGTCCTCCACCTCATGGGCCGCCGTCGTCAATCGGAGTTGCTTGTAAGTGTCGCACATCACCGCCAGCTCGCTCGTCCGGTCGGTGCCGATGCTCTTCTCATACGTCCCCGGATGCGGGCCGTGCGGAACTCCCGCCGGGTGCAGGCTGATCGAGCCGCTGTCGATGCCTCGCCGGCTCGTAAAGTTCCCGTCCACGTAAAAGAGAATTTCATCCATGTGAACGCTGGCGTGACCATACGGGCAGGGAATCGACTTGACGCCATTGCGGTCGTAATAGTCCACTTTGCGGGGAACGAAGCTGCACACCACGAACTCATTGCCAGCGAACGTCACGTGGATCGTCGGCGGCAGGTGGATCGTGCTCGTCTTCGGCTGGTAGTCGTGAATGTTGAAGGCCACGGGATAGACCGTGCCGTCCCAACCGACGACCTCGAAGGGAAAGTGCTGGTGGATATGGATGGTCAGCGTGTCCTCCTTCTTGACGACGAGCTTGAACGGCCCGGCCCCGTGAGCCTCTTTGTTGTGTTGAAGCAGCTCGGTGGGCGCGCGGAAGTCCCGATGGGTGTAGGGAGCATACATCGTGATCTGGCCGTGCCGGTTGCGCCACTCCTTGGGGACGTCGATAAAGCCGCGACCCTCGAAGACGAAGAACTCGGGATTGGCCCCTTCCCAGTGAATCCGGTACGGCGTCGACCGCGGGATGATGACGTAATCCCGCTCCTTAAACGGAAGCACGCCGAAGAGCGTCTCAAACCGCCCGCTGCCCTTGTAGACAAAATATAACTCATCGCCGTCGCCGTTGGAAAAAAACCGCAGGCTCCTCTCCGTCGGCTTCACCATGCTCATCTGCACATCGCTGTTGAACAGTAGCACCCGCCGGGCATCCAGAAAGTCGCCGTGTAGTTTGAGGTCCTGCGTCTTGATGTGCCGACGGTGGAGCGGCTGTTCGCTAAGCGGCTCGAAGGGACAAAAGCCGGAGATCGCGATCCTTTCGACGGCGTTCTCATCCGTCGGCGGCGTACGGTAGTACAGAATTGAAAACGGCCCCTCGAAGCCTTCGCGCGTGTGACAATGCTCCATGAGTAGCTTGCCCTCTTCGTAAAAGGCGGTGTGCGGCTTGGGCGGCAGCTTGCCGAGGCTGTGGTATTGGATCATGGACGCGACCTCCTCAATCCTTGTTCAAAAACATTATACGGGCGCAGCCCCGAATCGGGGGACGCGCCGGTATCGCATCCTGGCGAATCACGCCTACTCCTGGGTTTTCGTCGTCCCGGCAAGCTCTGGTACCGCCGGTTGCCCTCGACCGGCGGCCTCGCTACGGATTCGCCCCACGCGGCGATCCCATCCCGCCAATTGCAGGCAAGCCCAGATCAAGTCGGCGGAGTTCCTCCGCCCGCTGATGTGATCGTCGAGCATCCGGCGAAGCTCTTCCGCATCCAGCCACTCGTGCAGACGACCGCGTGACGAGACCAACTCATCATGCGCCCAGTCGCGAAGAGGGCCCCGCAACCAGTGAACCAGCGGAACGCCAAAGCCCTTCTTGGGCCGATCCCACAGTTCTCGAGGCACCATCGTACCCAGCAAAGCTTTCAACAAGTGCTTCTTGCGCCCACCCCCCTTCTTGAACGACATCGGAATCGACGCGGCGAGTTCGACGACCTTGTGATCCAGGATCGGCACACGGGCCTCCAACGCCACCGACATGCTGGCACGATCCACCTTCGTCAGGATATCGTCCACCATGTAGCACAATGCATCGGTCGCACCCGTCACGAGATCGGTATCGCGATCGCCCAGGCGCCCGATCACTCGTCGGGCGATTTCCACCCGGTGGCCATCCGCGGCCTGGTGACGATGCAAGCGCGGATATAGCCAGGGCTTCCAGACAATCGGCCCCTGAAAAAAGTCGGCGAGGCCGTCAAAGCCCACGATGTTTCCGATCCGCCGGATTTGATCGTGTCCAAAAAGTCGCAGCACGCCGCCCACTCCGGCACGAATAGATCGGGGGACATGCCGGGCGCGCTCGAACCAGCGCAGCGACTTCGACCCGTAGGACTCGTATCCCCAGAAGAGTTCGTCGCCCCCGTCGCCGGACAGCGCGACCGTTACGTGCCGCCGCGTCAGTCGCGACAGTTCGAGCGTTGGGATGTTGGACGGATCGGCGAAGGGCTCGTCGTAATGATCCGCCGCCGTTCGGGCAGTCTGGAGAACGTTGTCCTCGGTCAAATAGAACTCGACGTGCTCGGTCCCCAGGTGTTCGGCGATGCGCTTGGCCATCGGGGCTTCGTCCCACTGCGGAACGCTGAACCCGATGGTAAATGTACGGACAGCCCCGGCGTGTACCTGGCGCATGAGGGCGACGATGAGCGACGAATCGATGCCGCCGCTCAGGAAAGCCCCCAGCGGCACATCGCTGATCAGGCGTAGCCGGACGGCTTGAGACAGGCGTTCGCGAAGCGCCTCGAGAACCTCGCCCTCATCTCTGAAGCTCGAGGGGGCCGCGTAATAATCCAACGCGTCCCAGTAACTGCGGATACGAGGCTGCGGCGATTTCAAATCGAGTTGCAGCATGTGCCCGGCGGGTAGCTTTTTGACGTTCTTGAAGATGCTCAGAGGGTGCGGGATATAGCCGGCGAGTAAAAACTCCCGTACGGCCTCCTGGTCGACCTCCAACTGAAGCGACGGCAGCGCCGCCAGGGCCGTGACTTCGGAAGCAAAGGCGAAGAACGAGCCATCCCAGTAATAGTAGAGCGGCTTGATCCCCAGCCGGTCGCGCACCAGGACGAGCCGACCCCGCGCCGGATCCCAGAGCGCGATCGCGAACATCCCGCGAAACGATTCCATGAACCGCTCGGGATCATCGTCGTAGGCGGCAAGGATGACCTCGGTATCACACTCCGTGGTAAAGCGAAACCCCTTGGCCTCCAACCCCGTTCGGATCTCGCGGAAGTTGTAGATCTCGCCATTGAACACAACGACGCACCCGGAGCGCGGGCTGATCATCGGTTGGTGCCCCGCCGGCGAGAGATCCAAAATACTCAGCCGCGTCTGGCCGAGGGACATTCGCACATCGCCAAAGGAGGTGTGCCACGCCCCGCGATCGTCCGGCCCGCGATGATCGATCTGCGCCAGGGCTTGATCGAAGACGCGCGGGGGCTCGTGGGGGCCGGTAAACGTAATTTTTCCAAGAATTCCGCACATCTTGAATCAGAGTTGGGATCGACTCCTTTTCTCCATCCTTTTTTCTCTACGCGGTTTCGGGCTCGCCAGTTCGCCAGCGGAACGAGTCCGCACCATTCTATCGCCTTGGGGGAAGATCATCGCCGGGCCTGAATTTCCCGAACGAGATTCATCGTGGTCGCGCCGGCCGCGTCGTCGCCTGACCCGGCCGCTCGCCGTTGAAATCCCACGGCCCCCACTCGGTCATGAGGATGTGCTCCTTAGCAGGCTTGGCACCTCGAAGCGGCGCCCAAACCACCTCGCGACATTCAAGAAGTTCATTTAGTACGTTCGGCCGCACGGATAACTTGTTCGAATCAACCACATCTTTCAAACCTGTGCACGGCCCCAAACCAAAATAACCCCTTTCTATCGCGGCCAGAGCATCCTCTTCAGATCGTGCAGGACTGGTATTTTCGATAGGCCCAACGACTTTCACGCCTTCTTGAAAGAAATTGCTTCGCGCGACGAAGGCAGTCGAGTTCGAACCATTGATGGTGCCTTGATCGACAACCTGGCCCGCGAACTCGTTTATGCTAGCCTGGTTCTTCAAAACAACCGGTTCCTCGCACGCTTCGACCCTGTTTCCGGCGAGGACGAGTTCCTGCGATCCGTCACCGAGAATCCCCATTTTGCACTCCTTAATCCGGTTGAACTCAACACTCTCCCTTCGCGATTGACAACCCTGTTTTTCGCAATAAGGACTCTTCATAAGGTTTTGATCATCGTCATACCATAGGCAAATTCCTGACGGACAATTCTTGATCTCATTTGCGATTATTCGATTGCCCTGACCATGCTCGATCGCAATACCTGTCTTCGACCGTTCAATCTGATTCTGCAAGATAAACGAATTTCGTGAATAACCGGCCCAGATGCCGTAATGACACTCATTCAGTATGTTCTCGATGAACATGTTCTGGTCGGAAAAAGTAGCCTCGATTCCATTGGCGATCGCGTACGAAAAATCGTTCGCGATCACAAGATTCCGGTTGCAGCCCCCCTCCCCCGTCTTGTTCACCGTCTCGTTGCCCGCGTAGAGAAAAAACCCGTCTCCACCGTGCGTCGCATGGTTGTAGGCGAAGACATTGTCCGAGCACTGCTCGTACACGAGGATGCCCGTCGAATCCTGACCGCGGGCATAGACGCCGTGCGAGTAGCCGCGGACGCAGTAGTCGAACCGGTTGCCGATCACCTTGCAGCGATTCGACCGCCACATCGCCAGCCCCCAACCGGACATGAAGGACATGTCGTTGGCGACGACCGTCGCATCGTTGCAACGGACGAGGCAGATCCCGTTCTGACCGTTCCGCGCCCGGCAGTTCTTCACCGTCGCCCCGTCGCAGCGAAGCAGGTAAATCCCCGCCCCGTACCGCAGCCACTCGTTCTTGTCGTTCTCGTGGCCGTAGAGCCAATCGGACTCGTCCTCCTTCTCCGGCGTGCTCTTGAGCCGCTGGCGGTAGTTGTTCGATACGTCGCAATTCTCGATCGTCAGTCCCGGTGAATCCTCGGCGTAGATGGCGACCTTGAAGCCGCTTATTGCGCCGTTCTTGACGGTAACGTTCTTGGCATTGCGGATCACAACGGCACGACCGAAGCGCTCATCGGGAGGCGCAACATAGCCTTTATTGAGCACAATAGCGCGGCCGATTCGTTGATCGGGACGGAGATGATGGCTCACCGCCGCCATGGCTGTCTCGGCAAAGTCGAGCGTTATTCCATCCGTCTCGACGATGAGAGTACCTTCCTCGAACGCCTCGGCCTTGATCGTGCGGGCACCGTAAAACGCTGTGTCCGTGGTCAAACAAGTAGGCGACGAAAAGGAATAATGCTGTTGCCTTTGCCTGCAGCCCGTGAAAAAAGGAAATGCAAGAAATAAGACAAGGCCCGCAATCGCCGCCATTCGCCGGGCAGAGCCCGCCCTACTTTCGCTATTCGCTATTCGCCATTCGCTATTCAAGCAGCCCCGCATGGCATCCGATCCTCTCAGCAAAACCCCGATTATACGATAGACTTTCGTTACAGAGGATTCGTCCCATGTCCCATCACCCCTACGCACTCGGCATCGTCGGCACCGGCCACATCGCCGCCGTTATCGTCGGCCGCCTGATTGAAAGCGGCTACCTTGCCGCCGACCGCATAATCGTCTCGCCGTCCAAGAAGCTCGCCGCCCATCCGCTCGGCACGGCCGTCGCGCAGGACAACACACAAGTCGTCCGCGAGGCGGGCATGGTCATGCTCTCGGTCACGCCGCAGCGCTTCGCCGAGGCCGCCGAGAGCATTCGCGGCGTCGCCTCCACGGATCACCTGTTCATCAGCCTCATGGCGGGCGTTCCGACGCAGCGCGTCGCCCAATCGCTCGGCGGCTCGATGCGCGTCATCCGCGCGATGCCCAATCTGCCATTCGGCCTGGGCCGGGGCGTGACCGGCCTGTTCCGCGGCGAGCACGCCGACTTGGAAGACCTCGAGGAGGTCAAACACCTCTTCAACGCCGGTGGCGTATCCGTCGAGGTCGAGCGCGAAGTATTGATGGATGCCGTCACCGCCGTCGCCGGCTCCGGTCCCGCTTACTTCTATTACTTCGTCGAAATGATGATGGCCGGGGGCATCGCCGCCGGGCTCAAGCGCGAAGACGCTCAGATCCTCGCCGCCCATGCCTGTGTCGGCGCGGGGGCGATGCTGCTCGAAAAGGGCGCGTCGCCCGCCGAACTCCGCGAGGCCGTCACCAGTCCCGGCGGCACGACCCAGGCGGCCATGAACAAGCTCCGCGAGTGCCAGGTCTCCGAGCACGTCACGGAGGCGGTCCTCGCCGCGTTCAGGCGCAGCCAAGAACTCGGCCGTATCGCCGCGGGAGAAACGTAGCGTCCGCCGTCTCGGCGGACGTCGAGTGGGAGGGTGCTCTCAATCCGAACCCTGGCCAGTTGGGGATGATTGCCAAGTGTTCATTCCAACGGCCCCCGAGACGGGGGCCGCTACTCAAGCCGCCAATCCGCCCCTTCGCGAACGACCGTACGATACAACGTGTCCCGCTCGACCGGTCGCCGACCGGCCTCGCGGATAAGCCGCTGCATCCGCTCGACGGTCATTTCCTGATGCGTGTTGCCCGCCCCGCCCTCGCGCTTGGTGATGTCATAAAAGACCACGGTACCGTCGAGGTCGTCGACGCCCCAATTCAAGGCGACCTGGGCCAGTTTCGCTGACTGCATGATCCAGAACGCCTTGATGTGCGGAAAGTTGTCCAGCATCAGGCGGCTGATGGCCATGGTCTTGAGGTCGTCCAGCCCCGTCGGTCCCGGCAAGTTCGAAAGCTCGCTGCCCTCGGGAATGAACGATAGCGGGATGAAACAGTTGAACGCCGCCCGACGGCTCGCGAGCGATTCGTCCTGATGCTCGCGGAGTTTGATCATGTGTCGGACGCGCTCTTCGCTCCGCTCGACGTGGCCGTAGAGCATCGTCGCGTTGGTGTACATCCCGATCTCGTGGGCGACGCGATGCACATCGAACCAGCCCTCCTCGCCGACCTTGTTCTTGTACGCTTCGTCGTGGACGCGATCGTCAAAAATCTCCGCGCCCCCGCCCGGCAGGCTCCCCAGCCCCGCGTCGCGCAATGCTTCGAGCACTTCCCGGATGCTCATCCGCGGCTTGGTGATCCGGGTAAAGTGGATGATCTCAATGGCCGTGAATGCCTTGATGTGCATTCGGGGGCACGCCGCGCGGAGCGCCCGGCACATCTCGACGTAGTACGAAAACGGCAGTTTGGGATGCAGACCGCCGACGATGTGGACCTCCGTCGCGCCCGCCCGATAGGCCTCGCTCGCTTGCGCGACAATTTGATCGACATTCCACTCATAGGCATCGCCGGACGCGTCACCGGCCATGGGCAACGACAATCCGCCGTGCTCCCCCATCGTCGTGACGACGGGTGATCGCGAAAGAACTCCGTTCGTCGGATAGGGCCGATAGAACGAACAGAACTTGCAACGCAGGACGCAGAGGTTTGAATAATTGATGTGCCGGTTGACGTTGTAATAGGCCGCGTCGCCGTGCAGCCGTTCGCGAACAAGGTTGGCCAGCCGGCCGATCTCGTGAATGTCGCGTGAGGCGAAAAGGGCGACGCCGTCCTCGAAGGAGAGCCGCTGCCCCGCCTCCACTCTCTCCGCGATGGAATTCAGCTCGGATCGTGAATTGATAGGCGCGATCATGTCAGGCGTGATTCTAATCCCCGCAACGTGCCCGCGCATTTTCGCCTTCGCGGCTTTCGGACTTTCATCAGGATTGGGAAAAACGACCCCGAGACGATTCGAACGTCCGACCTCGGCCTTCGCAGGGCCGCGCTCTATCCAGCTGAGCTACGGGGTCTCGACCTTCCGGGGGCGGGCCGCCGTACGTGGCCTCCCCCGTCACCCGTCCTTTTCTTGCCCACGACGAGCTTCCGCCCGGCGCAAGACCTGTTTGCAAGGATTGGTGCGTGCTGAGGGCAGTCTAGGCCCCTTTTGGGGGGTGTCAATCGGACTCCTCAACCGATTGTGGCATTTCATGGGCCTTCCAAGACCCATGCAAGGCTATTGCAGAGGAAAGGGGCGAACCCCCAAGGGGGGGAGACCGTACCAGTCGGGTGGTTATCGGCATCAGGATTTTCCTAACCCCTTCGCCGAGTCCCATAATAGGGGCCTGTGAAAAGTGGATGGTAGGGGTTGTAGCGATTAGAGAATTTTGTCGATAAAGAGAATACAGCTTGGAGCGTGCTATAATTGAGTGAATCGCACTGCGAAACGCAGACGGCTTTAGGAGGCATACCGCGATTTCCCGCCTTTTTGGCGGATTAGCTTTTGGCTTCTTTCCCCTCCGGAAAGCACCGGGATTGCCCTTGAGGCGCCTGGTGCTTTCTTTTTTTGAGCCCTGTCAAGAAAAATCCTGCATTTGGGGGGGATTTTTTTGGTGCCCAGCAAACGGGAGGCTACTTAGCCCACTGGGGTAACCCCGTAGCCGATTTGGAATTCACAACCCCCGGCCTATTTCCCAATCCGGGGAAGCTCGCGCCGTCCCGAGACCAGGTCGGCAAAAATCGCGATCATGCTCGCAGGCGGCGCTTCCACAGCCGCTTGCTGAAGATTCTTGAGCCCTTCGTCGGGCAAACCAGAATAGAGCTCAATGTAGCCGAGGAGAAATCTCATTTCGACATTGTCGCCGGTCGCGAGCTTGGCTTCCAGATCGGCTCGGCGAATGTCAAAGATGTCGTGCTGCCCCACGATTCCCGGCAAGTCAATGCGAAACGCGGCGATCTGCGGAAACCGACGGATCCCCTGCTCGAGCGAGTGAACCGCCGACCGGTAGTCGCCCGCCGCGATCAGCGCATGGCCCCGCGCCAGCTGCGGCAAGGGGTTCACCGGATCGACCGTTGCGGCCAGATCAAAGTGCCGCGCCGCCGCGTAATAGCGCCCGGCTCGTAGATCGGCCTCTCCGGCGGCCATGTATTGATTCAATCGATCCTGATACTTGCCGGCGAAACTTCGCAGCGGATCGTCCACCACATCTTTGGCCCACTTCGCCGCCGTCGCGAGGTTTCGCAATCCCTCGCTCGGCTTTCGCACCAATTCTCTTCCGCGCGGCGCATCGGGCGGCGACGGCGGCGCATTCGGATCGGCGGGCGCGCTCACGTCAAAACCCAAGTCCCGCGCACCGAATCGCTGGGCCAACTCCACCGCGCTGTACAAATCCGCGAACCGATCGTCGCCCAGGTTTTCCGGAGTGGGGATCTCGTCCGACGGAGGCTCCATCAGCGGTGGACGAATGCCCGATTCCACGGGCCGATTCATCAGCCCGTCGTCGGACGGGGGAGGGATTTCCGCAGTATCCGTATCCACGCGCGGTTGAGCCCGTGGATTAAGGCCGTCGAATTCGCCTTCGTCCGTCCTTTCATCCTCGCCTTGCGTTTGGTTCTCCCATGGCAGGGTCAGGTCTCTCGAGGCGCGTCCCCGGTCACTCTGCACTCCGGTCGACACGGCAGTGGGCAGGGGCGTCCCGAAAATCGATGAACCGACCGCCGACCCATAGGGCGATAACGTAAGGCCCGCCCTGCCATCCTCCAGTGGCACGATCGTCTGCTGCGTCATGCCCGCTCCGGGGATCGCCGGCACGATGCCGACGCGCCGATCCTCCACGGGGCGAATCAGCGATTGAAGTTCCTGGTTGGCCGGCGCTTGGACGGCTGACTCCGGTGGGGGTGTATACGGCGTGATCAACCGGGCCGAACCCGGCGCATTCAGGCCCTGGCGAATCTGGCCGGCATCCGGAACGGTCTCCTCCCGGCCGAAGTAAAAGCTCGGCGACAGCGTGCGGTTCCCCTCGACTTCCGGAAGCCCGACGCTTCGGGCCGTGAAACTCGAAAGGCCCGCCGACGGCAGCGAATCGCGAAACAGATTCGACTGGGTAATCGGCGAATCGCCATGAAACCCGGCCAACCCCGTCACATTTCCCGTGATGATGGCGTTCGACATGGCGCCGGGGTTGGTCATTACCGGCCGCGATAGGTTGTACCGACCCATCCCGACGCCCGGATTTTTGTCCAACGCCGTACCGGCGGTTTCTGACATTCCGCGATTGACCCGATGATCGATCTGGCCCCGGGCACCCTCGACGTGGACGAGGAGCATCGCGGGTACGACAAGCGAACCAAGCCATCGGGACGATGTCATGCCTGCGCTCCGGGTCGAACGGCGAGGCCGAAAAGACAAGATAAGCATATTATAGCCATCGACCCGTGTCTGTGTTGGACGTAAGCTCGCGGTCGCGCGGGCTTTGCCTCTGCATCAGAAGAGCCCATCATCGGCCCTCGAAAATGAAGTCCCTCACCGTTCAATACTCGTGGGCCGGTCTCCTATTACTGGCGATTGCCGCCAACGGACCGGCACACGCCCAGACCGCGCCCGGGCCGGGTCCGCAATCATCGCCTTCCATCGAGCAGGATCTGCTCACGCGTCTGAAGGGCCAACCGATCGGTCAGGGAACGTTGGAGTCCCTCGACGTTCCCGAAGTGTTTCTCCGGCGCGTGGCGGATCGCATCATCCGCATGGACTACCAAAAGCGATATCGAATGGTCCTCCGAGGCGATGCCGCCCCCAGCGAACCGGCGGGCGATTCCGGAAAAACCAGCGCGACCGGATCCTCTCCGACATCCTCCTCGGCACCGGTGCGGAGACGCACCGTGTTCGGCATCGCGGGCGGGGGCTTGATCCTCGTGATCGCGCTTGTCGCCCGGCGACGCCGCAGAGAGGGGCGCACGTGATTCAGCGCCGCCACATTGTCGTCGCCGCACTGGGTGTAATCACCTGCGCCACGACCTCTACCGCCGCGTTCGCACAGGTCGTCGACGCGCCGCCGACGGTCCACGTCATCCGTGTCGAGCCCGTGGAGCCGTGGGAGTCCTACCGCCTTTCCTTCAGCGCGGGGCCGCCGCTGCTGCGCGGGTTTCGGTTTCCATCGCTCGACCATCCCCAGGATCTCTGGCCCGTTCGACCGCCGTCGCCGGACGCCCCCGAACCGCTGCGCCGCGCGACGGACATCGTCACGCAACGCCTCGCCACCGACGGCCTGCTCGCCACGCTCGCACACGTCATCGAATCGCTCGGCCCGGACCACTTCGTCATCGACGGCAAGCTTCCCACGCTGCGATCGGTCGGCCTGCCCGTCGATTGGCTGGGGTACTTTCAACTGGACGGTGCTTCACTCGACGGCGACGGAATCGTCCGCGAAATCGCCCGACGATTGGCGACCGCCGAAAACGGCGAGTCACTCAACCGCCACCTGGAGGCATTCCGCTTCGCCTTTCAACCCTCCCGGGCCGGCTTCCGACTGTCCCCCGAATCCGGCGAGACGCCCATCGTCCGCCTCCGCCTGCAATCCCCGACGGCCGACTATCTCCGCGGTCCCGGCGACGGCAGCGCCCTCGACATCATCCGCCAACTTATCGCCGCCTGGCCGGATGGCGACTTCACCCTCAGCGTCGAGGAAAAGGACCGCGCGGCCATCATCGAGAAGGCCAGGTCCTGGCCCCTCACCCGCCGCCGCCAATTGACGCTTGTCGCTTCCCCCTGGCCGATTGAACAGTGGGCCCAGGACAACGCCAAGCCCGGTCACCCCCCCAACGCCGACGGCAAAGCAACCCCCGCCCTGCTGATCCCGCGCTACGCCAATCGCGGCGAGGAGCGCACCGTTCTCGATCCCGACGCCTCCCTCGCGATCCGCTCGCTCTCCAAGGCCGGAATCTCGCTCGTCGCCTCCCCCCTTATCTTCCAGGGCGGCAATCTCCTCCCCGTTCGCAACCCCGCCGATGGAAAGACCCTCCTCCTCATCGGCGAGGCCGAGATCTATCGCAACACCGCCCTCGGCCTGTCCCGCGAACAGGTCCTCGAGGCCTTTCGCATCGAATGCGGCGTCGACCGCTGCCTCGCCCTGCCGGCCGTCTCTTTCCACCTTGACTTCGAACTGTCCATCCGCGCCCACGACGGCCGCCTCGTGGCCTTCGTCAACGACGAGATCGCCGCCGCCCGCATCATCCTCGCCATCGGCGCCGACATCCTCGCCCGCCGCGGCACGATCGACGCCGACACGCTCCGCCAGGTCGAGGGCGCCCTCGCCTCCGAAAATGACCGCCGCGTCGTCGAACTCCTCTCCGGCCCCTCTAATCGCCTCGCCAACCAGGACGGCTATTTTCCCGCCGACGTCGCCGCCGCCTTTGCCACCGGTCCTGCCGACCACGGCACGGCCAACTTTCAGCGCTACCTTCTGGCCCTCGACATCCTCGCCAGCGTTGCCGCCACGCCCGACGACCTGCCTCCCGACGCGCTCACCCGCGCTTACATCATCGCCCTCCAGCGCCGCCGCGCTGACCGCGCCGCGCTTCATCGCCAGCTCGCCGATCTCGGCTGGCGCGTCGCCCCCGTCCCCAGCCTTGCGGACGAGGATCGCAGCATCAATTATCTCAACGGGTTTCACGAGCCGGACCGATATGTCATGCCCGCCTGGGGCGGTCTCTACGCCCCGCTGGACGCCGCCGCAGCAAAAGCCGTCCGCGACGCCCTCGGCGGCAGCGTCGAGGTCACGCCGATCCTCTCCGCCGACAGCCAGCGCCGCCTCGGGGCCATCCACTGCACGGCGTCCGCCTGGACCAAGTAGCGTCCGCCGTCTCGGCGGACGTCCAATCGGAGTCGGCCGAAGCATGTTGTCAAGGATCGGATGGGTTGCGGGGCGCTCATCGGCCCCCGAGACGGGGGCCGCTACGGATCTACCGCCCCTTTTTCGCCGGCGGGGCCGGGGCGCCGGCGCGCTGCTTCTGGCTCATGGTTGGCAGGCTTTCCAGCCGCTGCTTCAGCTCCGCGAACAGGGCGTCCAGCGGGGCGTTCAGGTGCTTCAGGGCGTCGCCGCGGGCCTTGGCGTCGGTCATGATCTGGGCCCGGGCATACTCTTCCGACCGGCTGAGCTGGTAGTGATAGGCCCTTTTCTTGAGGTCGCCGAGGATGGACATGGCCCGCATGTTCTGGCCGCTGTCGAAGCCGTATTTCTGCGCGACGCTGACGACGTGCTTTTCCCAGTCGTCCAGCGGGGGGGCGGGCGGCGGCGGGGCCGAGGGATCGCCGTCGGCGGGCGACTTTTGCAGGCGGGCCGGCTCGGGCGGTCGCGGCAGGCCCGGGGCATCCGCGGCGGCGGCGCCGGGGACCTGGGCCCCGGGCGTTGCCGTGGGATAGCTGCGGTCCTGGGCGGTCTGTTGCGGATGGCGGGCGGCGGCGCCGGGCCGGGGGGGCGGTGCGATACCTCGGGCCTCGCGGGCGGCGGCGATGTCGGCGGGGTTCACGTAGGGCCGTCCCGCGCGTTCCATCGTCCGGGCATCGACAAAATCGCCATTGGGCCCGCGCGGCCGCGGCTCGTATTCGTTGCTGTCCCGGGAGCGCATCTCGCGGACCTCGGCGGCCATGTCGGCCTTGCGGCCGGCCACGCGATCGTCTTCGTTCATCGACGCAGCCACGTATTGTTCGCGGCGCTGCACGAGCTCTTCCCAGCGCTGCCGGCCCTCCTGGGCCACTTCGGGGCTGACGCGCGTCGCCATCCAATCGGCCACTTGCGTTTCATTGAGCGGCATGCCATTGGACAATTCCGAGAAGCGCCGGCCCAACTCCTGTAACTCCGGCGAGTTCTCATCTTCGGTCGCACCGGCTTCCTGTACCTTGCGGCCGAGTTCGTCTAGTTCGGCCATCATCTTGGCTTCGTATTCGTGCTCGAGGACCAGCCGCAACTCGAGTTCGGTACGCAAATTGTTCTGTGCATCCTGGTCGAGCCCGTAGGCCGCCGACAGGAGTTCAATTTGCTTCTCAATCTCCGGTTGCCAGCCCTCAATAAAGGTCGGATCGGCATCCTGGAGGACGTTGGGGACATCTGCGTGAATCGCCGTTGCCGCCAGGAACACCAGGCCGCAGGGCGCCAGCAAGTGGCAGGTGCAACTGAATGACTTGAATCGAAAGGCCATGAGAGAACTCCGCAGACATTAAAAGCAGGTTCAAACGGTTGGTTTACGATGACCGGGGGACATTGCTTGCCCTTTAGATTATACCGCGGATCGGCGGGACGGCAGCAACCTACGGGCGGGCGGAGACGCCCGCCCCACTGCAAAAAAAAGCGGTCGGTCGCACTGGGGCGACCGACCGCGAAAGGAGACATCTCAGTGTCGGGCCGATCGAGCGGCCAGACGGGGTAAGTTAACCGCGATTAGCGGCGTCGGCGAACGAGGCCGACCAAGCCGAGTCCGACCAGCGCGAGCGTGGTGGGCTCCGGCGTGTTGCGGATCGTGATAATCGGGTTGCCTTCCGCCTCGCCCGTGTAGGTGCCTTCGCGAGGAGGATTCGGGCCGAACCCAACAACCTCGTAACCATTTGAATCATCGCCGCCGAACTCGTTGAAGCCGACGCCGATTCCGATGTTGTAGATGTTGGTGTCACCAGGGAGTTTGTTCTTCGACAAGATAAACTGGAACAACGGCCAAGTACCGGCAGCCGTCGGCTGGAACGTCAGACTTCCCATCGATTGAAGGAGAAAGCCATTGGCGTTCACGCTGTCGGGAGCAGTGTTGTTGGCCGGATCGCTCGGATCGTTGGTCGCAGTCTCCGAATAGTTGAACTGCTTTACGGTGACCTTGTCCAAAAAGGCAGGATCCTGATAAAGGTCGAGGCTCCAGCTTCCACCACCGTATCCGTCGGTCTGATAGAAGATCGTGATGAGCCATTCGCAGCGCGTCGGTGCCGGGGCCGAAGTGTCGCAATCCAAGAGCAACGGAGCGCCCGGACCACCGCCGGTGCCTCCCGATGCTTCCGCCCAAACAAACCCGCCCGCGTTGGCCGAAGCGGAGATCGCGACGGTCATGAGGGCTGCCAAAGCTAACATTCTTGCTGTCTTCATTTCATCCATCTCCTGGGTACTGAGATACCTCTCCTGAATTCCTAGTTTCTTTCCCGCCGCCGGGCCCCCACCCTTGGGCTTGCCTTCCTGTTGGACGAGAAAACCATTTATTCTCGTAGGACCAATCCTACCACAACCATCTGTTCATTTCAAGGGTATGCGGGCCTTTTTTTTGGCCCGCATACCCTGTTTTTTCCCAAAAATCACGGACAAGACGCAATACCAGAGCGGTTTACCGCGCCCTGGAAGAACGTAAACGGAGGTGTGCCGCCAGCAGCGGCTCCGATATCAGCACCTGTCGTGGTGTTATTTCCGTTAAAATCGCCAAGATAGGTCTGAAGTTGGTTTTCGGCCGCATCGTTTACGGCTCCGTTGAAACCACCAACGTCGGCACCAGTTACGTTACCATCACCGGTAAAATCGCCCTTAAGGCGGACTTGTACGCGACCATCGGCAACCAGCGACACCGCGCCAGCCGAGTTCCCGCTGACCGGGGGCGCTTCAGGCGTGGCCCCGCTGTAGCCAAATTGCACATCTTCCACTGCATCCCCGGCTCCATTGTAAACCCGGGTGATCAGCAGGTTGTTGACCTTGAGGAAAATGTCATAGGTGGAGTTGTCGTTGAAAGCCGGCGCCGTTCGGCCCGAGCAGTTTCGCGTTCCGGAGGTCAATCGAATCTTGCCCAGCCGATAGGGGGTCGTGTTCGCAAGGACCGGGTCTCGCGGGGTAATGCCCAAGCTGGCGTTATAGGTCGGGCCCGGATCGACCGGGACGCGGACGGCCTTGGCCTTCTCCCAATCCGGCGGATCATTGGGCACGACGTTGCCATCGACCTTGTTGTTCCAGGGGCTGGCGCCGGCCGGCGTGATCGAGTTGAACACCGTATTGGCGTTGTCCAGCGTTACGGCCATGGAGGCGATCTTGTTGCGCATGGTCGCTCCGACCAGGCGGGTGTCGATGTCCAAGCCGACGGAGGAGATCACGTCGCCCGCGCCGGACAGATCTTCCAGCACGTCCATGTAGATCCATAGGTCGCCGGTGCTGTGGTTGAGATCGCCGTCGAAATTGGGGAATGAATTGGCGTTTCGCGTCGTCGAGACGTTCATCGATTCCCAGCCGTCATTGGCCTTGGGCTCGATATAGAGCGTCTGGCCCTGGCCGCGGCGGCCGCCGTTCAGCGCGTCGCCGTTGCCGGCGGCGTTGAGGAACGGGTTCGTCGCCGTCACGCCGACGTTGCCGCTGATCGTGCGGATCGTCGAGCCGGAATCGTTCGGCCGGACGTCCAGCCAGATTACGGATTGCGCCATGACCGTCGACGACAGGATCGTCAACAGGGCGGCGCTCAAAACCAACGTTTTCTTATTCATCGCTTTGCTTACTCCCTGCTCAAAACGAGCAACTCGCAACAACCCTTCAGTACGGCAGACGGAACTTTCCGCCTGCTCGCTGGACCCATCGCCTACCGGGGCTTTTGGGTCGCTCGTTACTACTTCCTGCGCCGCGTCTCTACGCGTCGCACTGGACCGAACCAGACTGGGCACCGGAAAAGCTTCCCACCTCTGGCTTCCATCCTCCAGCGGCTCTTGCGCGCCGCTCCCACCCAATACACCGCCAGCGTAACGAAAACCGCCGCGAATGTCAATCCCGCAGGGCCGATCAGGCTCTTGCAACCCGATGATCCGCGTATGCGCCGACCGCAACTCTCTTGCAAAGATCGCGTCTGGCGCTCGATCGCAGCGTCCGCTACCTGTTGGCAGCGCGGCACAGGCCGTTTTCTCGGCCTGTACTCACCACACTATGTTACCCGGCCGGGGCGGTACGTTTCAAGCCCCCAGGCCGCTTCCAACGCGATTTTTTATTTTGCCTGTAACCCGTTGTTATTAGGCAGGTTAAGGAAGTTCGCCTCTTAATCACTCGCGAGCCCCTCAGAACCGGGCACGCGAGTGCCTGCAAGTGAACGCCTCTTGAAGCATTCCATTCCCTGATCGCGGTGCGGCATCACTCAGCCCTCCCTCGCGGGTGGGGTTCTGATCACAACAGGCGAAAACCCCATTGTCCCAGGAACGTCACCGCCCGATCGTCCAATGAGCTACTCTCTACGGAATACGCGACAAATTCGCGCCGCGCAGCGCAGAATTTCCGCAAATCGTCAAATCCTCCGGCCAGGGATCAACGGCGGGATATCCCATGTCGCTTCTTCCTTCGTTTTGGAACGGCAAGCGCCGCTACCGCCGCCATGATCAAGCTGCCGGGCTCGGGAACCATCGCAATTCGAAACCCCAAGTTGCTTCGTTCCAGCGTCGGGTCGAGGGAATAGCGGTTACCCGCCGCTGACGTGTAATCGTCATTATTAAACGCTCCGCCGCGAACGCCGCGATACAACCCTTCGATGACCGACTCGTTCCACTCGTTGACGTTTCCCGCCTGGTCGAACGTGCCGTAGGCGCTGGGGTAGGCGTAGGAGCCGACGATCAGAGGGTGCAAAAAAGTCGATTCGGTATTGGCCATATCGCTGGTCATGGAATCGCTGCTGGTGGGGTATTCCCAATAATTGTCGGTCGCCCCGTCATTTTTGTGATACGCCGTCTTGTACCACTCATTCTCCGACGGGATGGCCCAGGTCGCGCCGGGCTTCCGCGTCACGGCCAAGAGGGCCGCCAGGCTTGTCGCGCCGTTCAGAAAATACGAGCCATCCTCGGTCGTCGTCGGCCCCTGGGCGCCCGTCGGCTGTCCATTGTGCATCCAGTTGGCGAATCGCAACGCATCGCCGAACGAGACGTAGCTGACCGGCCGATTTTCATAACCGGGGGTTACCGAATAGGTGCGCGTGGTGCTGCCATGGCGGAAGATCCCGCCTCCCCAACTGTCGCCGCCTCCATTCATCGAAAAGCTGTACAGCCCGTAAGTATCTACTCCGGCCACGGCGTTGAGGAACGCCGCATACTGACCCATCGTCAATTCGTATTTGCCCATGTCGTACGCATAGCCCACCGCGCCGTAGCCGGGTAGTTCGTGGCGCGTATCCGGCGAGTTTCCCGGGTTGGCGACATGCACGGTTTCGATCGCGATGTCCGCCGGGGCCCGACTGGAAGAGAAGGCGACCACGAGGAGGGCGGTGAACACCATTCCCCCCGCGCCGCACAAGCCGACCGGCGGGGGTCGCCCATGCTCCCGGCGCGCGGAATCCAACCGACCAAACCCGTTCAATCCAACAAATTGTGACATGATGAAACTCCGGCTCCCCCACTGGGCCTCACTTCGAACCGACGGGGGAATCGCCCCGTCAACGAAGGACCCGGATGCCGGTCACGAGAATCGCCTGGGAAGGATAAATGCTAATTATTCGATCACGTTAGGAACCGCTGATGCGATCCAATCCTGACAGCCATCCGAGTCCGTTCAGAGTATAAGCGCCGCGCGCGTGTCCGGCCAGACCTCCTGAACCAGTCGTCTTCTCGAATCAACCGTCACTATGGGCGAAACCCCCAAATCCGCAGGAGATTATGCGATCGTTCATCAAGTGACTGGTTCTCAACCGCATACGCGGAAAATTCACGCCGCCGGACGCACCGCGCCCGCTGTGCATCAAACCCTCCGGCCGCACTTCCGCTCTTGATCCACTCCCGCATTGCCCGATCGGTCTCCACGAGACCCGTCGCCTGGAGGGCGATGTCGGCGAGTGTGGCACCGGCCAGGGGACGAGAAAGCTCTGCTTTGTCGCTCGTGACGGGCAAAGCGGGAGCTTTGCCCTCCCCCAAAAACTCCGCCAAGCGCTCGCGGATCATCAGCGCCGCCCGCCTGCGCGCCTCGAGCGAATAGCCCGCGACGTGCGGCGTGGCGATCGCCGCCGCCCGCGCGAGCGCCGGATCGATCGCCGGCTCGCCGCGCCAGACGTCGAGCACGAGCGGGCCGATGCGGTTGGCCTCCGCCGCGGCGAGCAGCGCGGTCTCCTCCACGACTTCGCCGCGGGAAGTGTTGATGAGGATCGCCCCGCGCTTCACGCGCGCGAGCCATGCAGCGTTCACCATCCCGATTGTGGCGTACGACCCCGCGCGTGTCAGCGGGACGTGCAGCGTGATCGCGTCCGATTCGGCGGCGATCTGGTCAAAGCTGACGAAAGATTCCGCACCTCCGCGCCTCTGCGCCTCGGCGAGAGCTTCTTTCGGTGGATCGCACAGGAGCACGCGCATCCCCAGCGACTCGCCCCATTCGGCGACGAGCGAGCCGATCCGCCCGACGCCGACGACGCCCAGCGTCTTCTCCGCCAGGTCGATTGCCGCGCGCCGGGCCAGGTGCAGCAGCGCCGCGAGCACGTACTCGGCGACGGTCCGGCTGTTGCAGCCCGCGGCGTCGGCAAAGGCGATTCCGTGCGCGGCGAGATAGTGCGTGTCGATGTGATCGGCCCCCGAACTGGCCGTCCCGACGAACCGCACGCGCGAGCCCGCCAGCAGGCGCTCGTCCACCCGCGTGACCGAACGGACGACGAGGGCGTCGGCGTTGGCAATCTGCGCGGCGCTGACGTTGCGACCGGCAAAAGTGGAGACCTCGCCCAAGGGGGCAAAGAGCCCCGGTGCACTCCAGATAGCGTCATCCACTGCCAGCTTCATGGCCTCGATAATAGCGTTGGGGAATAAAATCGCCCGCTTGGCGTGTTTGGAACATGTGCCGACACCTGGTGTTTTCGTAGAATGTGGGGCAGCCCATGGCCGGGGGGTAGGTTTATGGCACGCAAATTGCCAGCGTCATCATCGGGCATGGGGACCCTTTCCCCATTTGGAGGTCATCATGTATCAAATACTTCCCGTCGTGGTTTTGTTGCTGTCGCAAGGTCAGTCGACAAGAAGCGCTCCCACGCCCAGTTTCATGGGGCTGGGCGGTCCCACGGGCGCCAACATTTTAAACCAGGCATTTGATGTGTCTGGCGATGGTTCGACGGTTGTCGGGTGGAGGAGTGGGTCAGCTTATCGTTGGACTCAAACCGGTGGCATGCAATCTCTGGGGGGCGGAATCGCCTATGGCGTCTCAGCCGATGGCTCGGTCATCGCTGGTTACAGCGGGTCCGGCTCGGCAAGCCAAGCATTCCGATGGACTGCACAAACCGGCAGGGTGGCGTTGGGCTACTTTCCCGGCTCGCCACAACAGTTCAGCCGGGCATATGGAGTTTCGGGAGACGGGACGCTGGTTCTCGGGTCGGCGGCGCGCAGCACGATTGACGATGATCCCGTGACGTGGACGCCGGATACCGGCTATGTGAGTCTTGGAAACGTCCCTGGCGGCCACGACGGAAAGGGCGAAGCGTGGGACTCTTCGACTGATGGATCTGTCATTGTAGGGAATACTTTTGGTCCGCTTTACGAACAGGCGTTCATCTGGCGGAACGAAACGGGAATGTCGCTACTTAGCGGTCAACCCGACGACTTCCTGGCACAAACCGCTTCGGCAGTTTCCAGCGATGGAACTGTCGTGGTTGGCTGGGGAGCTCCCCTGTCGAGTCTCGGGTCGCTGGAGGCGTATCGCTGGACATCAGGAGGTGGCGTTCAGCGACTCGGCGATCTGCCCCAAGGCGATTTCGAGAGTATTGCAAGAGACGTATCGGGTGACGGAAGTCTCGTCGTTGGGCAATCGGTTACGGGCCAATACTCCATCGACTTCGAGGCGTTTATTTGGGATGCCAATTACGGCATGCGCAACCTCCGCGACGTACTTGTTAATGACTTCGGCCTGGACCTCAGTGGGTGGAGGTTGATCGACGCGTGGGGAATCTCCTCTGATGGCAACACGATCGTCGGATACGGCACTAACCCCAGCGGTTTTCAGGAAAGTTGGCGGGCGGTCATCCCCGAACCTGCCGCGCTGTCGCTGGCAGCGCTCGGTCTCTTGCTGTCGAGCCTCCGGCGCCGGCGGACCCGCGCCCGACGTTAGACACGCGCTGCTATACTGGGTCGATGACCGGCACCGTCGCCCCGATCCTCCGCCGTTACGCGATCGAGAAGCTTGCCGACCACTTCGCGCAGGTTCGCCGCTGCTGCGCCCTGCTCTCCGCCGAGCAGATCTGGTTCCGCCCGAACGACAACAGCAACAGCGTCGCCAATCTCCTCCTGCACCTCGCCGGCAATGTCCGCCAATGGATCGTCGGGGGGCTGGGCGGGGCGATTGTGCCGCGCGACCGGCCGGCGGAGTTTGCCCGGCGCGACGGTCTGTCCCGGGAGCAGCTTCTTGAATCGCTGGCGGGCGTATTGGACGAGGCGTACGCGGTACTTGGCGGCGTGGACGATGCGGCGCTCGTCCGCGAGTACGCGATCCAGAATTACAGGCTCTCCGGCGTCGCCGCGATCCTGCACGTCGTCGAGCACTTCGCCTTTCATACGGGGCAGATCGTGACCACGACGAAGTGGCTGCTGGATGTGGACCTGAGCCTGTACGACGAGAAGGGTCATCGCCGCGACGGCCGGCAGGAGGCAGTGCCGTAAGTGATGGCCACGCGATAGCGACCGGCGCGCGGCTGGAAGGGTAAGGCTAGACGGTCCCGCCCGTCACGGCCCCGAGGAGGCCGGAAAAGACCTGTGTCAACACGCTCTGGAAGAGAGCGACGATGACGTTCGAAAAGATGCCCGCCACCTGAATGGCAAGGTCAATGAACGTGAGTTGGAAGACGTTTTCTTCACCAGCCATGCTGCGTAACTCCTGGCGTCGGTTTTCCGCGGTCCGCCGCCGGTAGATGATACCCCGGCCTGGCCGCACGATTGCACGACGGGCCGCGTATGAAACAGATCGGCCGGTCGCTCGCCCCAGGCCGAGTTTTCAATACCGTTGAAAGATATGGCGGTCGCCGCGGCCGATGGCGACGAAAACGGCCTTTCGTATAATCCACCGCGGATTGACACGGTCATTGTTGGACCAAATCGGACACCCCTGAACGGCACCATTGAAACCCATGAGCCCTGAATCGACCCTCATCCCGCCCATCGCCCCGGCCGCGACCGCGACGCTCGGCGTGGTATCGTTTCTGAACGCCCTGCCGCTTTACGAAAGCCTGCTCGATCGCCGGGGCGTCGTGATCAAGCCGGCGGTCCCGTCGAAATTGAGCGAATTGCTCACCCTCGGCGGGTGCGACGCCGCGCTGCTGCCGGTCGTCGATTACTGGCGAAACCGCGAGCGGCTTACGCTCGTCGCCGACGGCTGCATCGCCAGCGACGGCGAGACGCAGACGGTCCGCGTGTTTTCCAAAGTCCCGCCAGACAAGGTGCAGCGCGTGCATGTGGACGGCGACTCACACACGTCGATCGTCCTGGCCCGGCTCGTGTGGCGCGAACTGTACAGCCGCGATATCGAGCTGATCTCCTGCCGGCCTGCCGGGGTCGCCGACGAGGGAATGTCCAACGAGTCCGTTTTGTTGATCGGCGACAAGGTCGTCCGCAACGCCCCGCGCGGCTTCGGCTTTGAGGTCGATCTGGGCGCGGCGTGGAAGCACCTCACTGACCTGCCCTTCGTCTTTGCGGCGTGGTACGGACCGAAGGACCGCGATCATCGGGCGATGACGCGGCTGCTGGCCGAAGCCCGCGATGCCGGTGTCGCCGATGCACGCCGAATCGCCGGGGAGCACGCCGCGATCCACGGCTGGCCCGTCGATGTCGCGACGAAGTACCTGTGCGAGATCATGCGCTATCGGCTGACGCCGCCGATGCACGCCGCCATGGACCGCTTCTTTCACCTCGCCGATCGCCACGGGCTATTGCCATGACCGCCGTCGCCGCCATGCCAACGACGGGCCGCCTCTCTACGGACGACCTTCGGCAACTTTACTTCGACGAGTCGATTCACGGCCTGGGCCGCCGGGCGCTGGCCGCGACGCAGCGGCTGCACCCCGAGGACTATCGCACCTACGTCGTCGACCGCAATATCAACTACGCGAACTGGTGTACGGCCAAGTGCATCTTCTGTAACTTCAAGGCCGATCCGCCGGGCATGAATACCGGTCGCACGGACCTGCCGACCGGTTACACGCTGAGCTACGACGAGATCGGCCGGAAGATCGAGGAGTTGATCGCCATCGGCGGTACGCAGATCCTTATGCAAGGGGGCCTGGTCCCCGCCGACGGCGCGGCCGGTCTGCCGTTTGAGTGGTATCTCGATCTGATGCGCTTCATCCGCAAGAACTACCCGACGATCCACATCCACGCCTTCAGCCCGCCAGAGATCTTTGCGTTTCACCAGGTCTTCGACATGACCATCCACGACGTGCTCGCGCGATTGCAGGAGGCGGGGCTGAATACCGTTCCGGGCGGCGGCGGGGAAATCCTCTCGGACCGGGTCCGCGAGAAGATCGGGATCGGAAAGACGATGACCGACGAGTGGCTGGAGGTCATGCGCCAGTGCCACATCCTCGGCATGTCCACGAGTTGCACAATGATGTTCGGGCATATGGAGACAGTGGAGGAGCGCTTCGAGCACCTGCGGCTGCTGCGGGAGTTACAGGATGAATCGCTCGCGCGCAGAAACGGCGGCGGCTTCGGCGCCTTCATCTGTTGGACGTTCCAACCTGAGAATACGCCGTTGGGGCGAATGAAGCCTCTTCCTCAAGCCTCAAGCCTCAAGCCTCAAGCCTTCAGCCGAAGGCCCCTCAACGACGGCAAGCACCTCCTCCTCGCCGACGCCCACGAATACTTGACCATGCTCGCCCTCTCGCGGCTCTACCTCGACAACATCCCCCACATCCAATCGAGCTGGGTCACGATGGGCCCCAAGATCGGCCAACTCGCGCTCTTCTATGGGGCCAACGACATGGGCAGCGTGATGATGGAGGAAAACGTCGTCAGCGCCGCCGGAGCCACTTATCGCCTCAACGAACCCGAAATCCGCCGCCTCATCGCCGACGCCGGCTGGCGGCCGCAGAAGCGGGATTATTACTACCGGCCGATTGCCTGATTTCCGCTGCGACAGCCCTATTCGGCCAATTGAAGTCCCCGATCCCCGAACAAATCACAAGGGCCGATTCCAATCCAACGCGGGAATTGCCTCTTTTGAAATCGATGGTAAAACTCGCGACGGGGGCTGGAGAAAAAGCTATGACGTCGGGAAAACGTACATTGTCAGTCTTTGTTTCCTGCGCGGTCATTACCGTCGCCGCATTTTTCTTTTCCGCCGCCATGGCACCGCCGAGGGGTTCACGCGGCGCGCCGTCCATCCGCGCCTACTTTTCCCCCGGTGACGAATTGGAAGACCGGATCGTACGGGAAATCAGCGAAGCCCGACGGCGAATCCGCATCCAGATGTACATCTTCACGTCCAAACCAATCGCGGACGCCCTCGCCTCCGCCAAGGGCCGCGGCGTGGACGTCACCATCGTCCTCGACAAATCACAGGAAAACATGTCCTACGGTCGCTGGCCGGTCCTGCGGCGAAGCGGCGTAAAAATCCTGTTCGACCGCGATCACGACGTCGCCAACAACAAGATCATCCTCATCGACAACACGACCGTCATCACGGGCTCCTACAACCTGACCAAGGCGGCCAGCGAGAGCAACGCCGAGAACATCGTCGTCATAAAGCACGACGAGGAAGTGATCGAGCGATTTCACAAGAACTTCGAGGCGCACCTGGAGCATTCGGGCAAGCCGACAAAATAGTCCGGGCAGCGGCCGTTACATGCGCTCCAATGTCCCGATCCCCAGAAGTCGAAGGCCCAAGCGAAGTGCCCGCGCTGTCAGATCACACAGTCGCAAGCGGGATGCCCGCGTCGCATCGTCCTGCGCCTGCAACACGGGGCACGATTCGTAAAAGGCCATGAACCGACCGGCCAGATCAAAAAGATAGTCACACAGGAAATTCGGCAGGAGGTTCTCGCCGACCGTCTCGATGGTCTCAGCAAGTTGGCAAATACGAATCGCCAAGGCGCGCTCAGCGGGATGCGAGAGCACGATTGCCGATTTCGGATCGCTGTTTTCGGATTGAATCACCTCGGGCCCCGATTCCGCGGCCTTGCGGTAAATCGATCGGACCCGGGCGTACGCATAGAGCATGTACGGAGCCGTGTTTCCTTGCAGCGCGAGCATCTTGTCCCACAAAAAAACATAATCTGTATTGCGATTCTGTGCCAGATCGGCGTACTTCACGGCGGCGATGCCCACCGTTGCCGCGATGTTCTTGATCTCCGCTTCCGCAAAACCGCGGCGCTTTTCGGTGTCGTCCTCCGTCTCCCGGACCATCTTCTCCGCCCGTTCGACGGCCTCTTCGAGCAGATCCTTGAGCTTGACCGTCTCTCCGCCGCGGGTCCGCAGCATCTTCCGATCGCCGCCGAGCACCGAGCCGAACGCCACGTGCTCCAGCCGAATCTCGCCCTCTGCTTTAGTTAACCAACCCATCGCGCGTACCGTCGGAAACAGCATCTCAAAGTGCAGCTTTTGCGGCGAACCGACCACATAGACGATGCGATCCGCCCCCAGCCCGCCGCGAAACGGCTCGCCCAACAACACGGACTTCAACCCGGGAGTCTGCAAGGCCACGACATGCCGGTGCGCATGGTTGACGCGATAAAGGATTGCCGCGATATCCGTCGTGGCATACAGCGACGCCCCGTCCGACTTCTGAATGATCATGGGCAACGGGTCGCCCTGAGGGCCCTTGAACGCGGGCGAGCCATCAGGTTTCTCCAGGAAGACGCACACGGCGCCTTTGTCCTTGCGACAAGCTGCGCGAAATTCGCCGCTCTGGCCTTCCGTCGATTTGAGCCGCGCCTGAACCTCCTCAATCACGCCCGGCAGAAGCGGCTCGTAGAAACTCTCTCCGCAAATGTCATCGTCGGTCAGAAGCACGCCCAGCCGCCGATAGATCGCGTTGCACTCCTTCAGCGTCGCATCCTTGGCCTTGCGCCACGCGGCCAATTCCTGCGTATTGTCGTGCGGCGTCTTGCCCTGCAACATCGCGGCGACATGGCGCGACACCGCGGATAGAGGATAACTCTCGCTCGTGACCTTGTTCGTAACCGTCAAGCCGGTTCCCTCCGCCGCATCCTCCACCGCGTTGACATAGCGGTACGCCGGCAGGAGCTCGCCGAAGCTCGGCTCAAAAGTCTGAATGAACTGGCTGAACTCCCGGCCGTCCAGATCCCGCTCGAGGTTTTCCTGGTGAATCCGACGGCGATGCTCCAGCAACGCCGACTTCGCGTCGCCGCCCTCTCGCGCGGCGCGAGAGATCTCGTCGGCCAATCGATCAAAATCCGCCGCGGTCTCGTTCTGATGCCGCCCCATACACAGATGCCATAAGGAGAGGATGATCTTGCCGAACTGCGTCCCCCAATCCCCAAGGTGATTTTGTCGAATGACCTGATGTCCCTCGAACGCCAGCACACGGACGATTGTGTCCCCAATAACGGTGCTGCGCAGATGCCCGACGTGCATCTCCTTGGCCACGTTGGGCGACGAGTAATCGACGACGACGGTCTGCCGTGTCGAGGTCTCTACCGGCTCGATGCCCAGCCGATCCTCATCCGCATTGACCGGCGCCGGTGGTATCGAGCCGAGCCGCGCCGCCAGAAACTCCGAACGCAGCTTGAGATTGATGAACCCCGGCCCTGCAACTTCCGGCGGCTCGATCATGTCGCGAGCTGCGGGCGGCAGCGCCTCCACGATCTTCTGCGCCACCTCGCGCGGCTTGGCCCCCAGCGTTTTGGCCAGCCCCATCGCCACGTTGGATTGATAATCGCCGAACTTGGCGTCTGCCGCCGCGCGGATCTGCGGTCCGACACCGGCCGCTGTATCGCCGTACGCATCCGCCAGCGCCGCCGCGATGAACGCCTCAAGTTGTGCCAGAAGTGATGTCACGCCAGCAAGTGAATCGTCAAATCACCAAAAAATCAAAACTTGGCCCGTTGCGCCGCTCTGGCTTCGACTTCGATGTCTTGACGTTTATTAGGCCCCCCACTCAACCCGTGGGCAGTCCCCCCAAAGCGCCTCCAGATCGTAGTATGACCGCTTCTCCGTGTCGAAGAGATGCACCACTACGTCCACATAGTCCACGACGATCCACGCCCCCTCGTCATAGCCCGATACGCTGTACGGCTCCTCCCCGCGCGTCTTGCCAAGTTCGCGCAGATGGTCCGCCACCGCCCGCATCTGCCGGTCGGAGGTACCCGTCGCAATCACGAAGTAGTCACAGATCGTCGAGACGCCCCGAAGGTCCAGGACGAGAATGTCCTCGCATTTTTCGTCGCAAACCAGTCTGGCCGCATCAATGGCGTATTGCCGCGCGGCGTAGGCGGCACGGGCCAGGCGCTGGCGAAGCGCCTCGCGGGCGTCATCGCCGGCCTTGACGCCGGGGACGGACTGGGCGTCGCGTTTGGCGTTGATGGCCTTTCGTCCCATGACCCCTCCCGATGGGCGCGCGGCTCTGCCGTGATCGTCAGTGGCCCGCCGCCGGCTTGCCGCCGCGGAGGTTCTCCCGGGGAATCCGCATCGCGTAGAACGAACGCCAGACGAAGATAAGCGCGATCGCCAGCATGACCACGCCGATGACCTTGGTGTAATCGGTCGTGCCGGCATGTTTCGCGGCCTCGGTCATCTTGACGGCGATTTCCACCGCAAGCAGGCCGAACAACGTGGAGAACTTGATGATCGGGTTCAAGGCGACAGACGTCGTATCCTTGAACGGATCGCCGACGGTATCGCCGACGACGGTCGCCGCATGGACCGGCGTATTTTTCTCCCTGAAATCGACCTCGACGAGCTTCTTGGCGTTATCCCACGCGCCTCCCGCATTGGCCATGTAGATCGCCTGGAAAAGACCAAACACCGCGATCGATACAAGATAGGCGACGAAGAAGTTCGGATCGAAGAACGCAAAGGCCAGCGTAATCGACATCAAGGCGATGAAGATGTTCCACATCCCGCTTTGGGCATATTGCGTGCAGATGCGGACGACCGTGATGGAATCGTTCATATCCGCCTGTTTCTTGTCGAGGTTCATGTTCTTCTTAATGAACTCAACTGCGCGGTACGCCCCGGTCGTCACCGCCTGCATCGAGGCGCCGCCGAACCAGTGAATGACGGCCCCGCCGCTCATGAAGCCGAGCAGGACAGGGGCATCGGTCAAATTGAGGGCGAGGAGTCCCTTGTCTTTGAGCAGCAGGATGATCGCAAAGATCATGGTCGTGGCGCCGACCACGGCCGTGCCGATCAACACCGGCTTGGCCGTCGCCTTAAACGTGTTGCCGGCCGAGTCGTTTGATTCGAGGTAATGCTTGCCGCGTTCGAAGTCAGGCGTAAAGCCGAAATCTCGCTTGATCTCCTCTTTGATTCCCGGAATGCTCTCTGTCTGGGCCAATTCAAAGACGGATTGGGCGTTGTCGGTCACCGGGCCGTAGCTATCGACGGCGATGGTAACCGGCCCCATGCAGAGGAAGCCGAAGGCCACGAGTCCGAAGGCGAAAATTGAGGCATTCACTCCCATGACACTTCCAAGTTCGTACCCGCTCACGAAGTAAGCGCCGGACATGAGTCCCATGATCAACATGCCCATCCAAAAGGCGCTGAAATTGCCCGCCACGATGCCGGAGAGAATCGTGAGCGAGGCGCCGCCTTCGCGGGAAGCCGTAACGACTTCGTGTACGTGCTTGGAGTGTGAACTAGTGAATATCTTGGTGAACTCGGGAATCAACACGGCGGCCAGAGTGCCACAACTGATAATCGTGGCCAACTGCCACCAGAGCTGCGGCAGCGCGTGGACAACTTCTTGACCGTTCTCCAACATCGTCACGGACAGGTCGCCGATGAGCAGTTTGCTCATGCCGAAGGAAGTCGAAATGCACAGGATGGCGGCGATCCAGATCAGCCGCGTAAGCGGATCCTCGAAGTTGAACTCCTTCAATCCGCCGTACTTGGCCTTCGAAATCGCCTGATTGATGAAGTATGAAATACCGGACATGCAGTCCATCAGGAAGCGCATCGCAAAGATCCACACGATGAGCTTGGCCTGGATATCGAGGTAATTGACCACGCCTGCTTTGGCCGTGACCGCCAGCGTGATGAACGAGATCAGCGCGACGCCGGTCACGCCGTAGGTCTCGAAGCCGTCGGCGGTGGGGCCGACCGAGTCGCCCGCGTTGTCGCCGGTACAGTCGGCGATGACGCCGGGGTTTCGAGGATCGTCTTCCTTGACGTTGAAGACGATCTTCATCAGGTCGGAGCCGATGTCGGCGATCTTGGTGAAGATGCCGCCCGCGATACGAAGGGCCGATGCGCCGAGCGACTCGCCGATCGCGAAGCCGAGGAAGCAGTAGCCGACGATCTCGCGCGGCACGAACAGAAGGATGATCACCATCATGACCAGTTCGAGCGAGATCAGGAACAAGCCCACCGACATGCCCGCACGAAGGGGGATGTTGACGACGTCCCACGGTTCGCCCTTGAGCGACGCGAAGGCCGTTCGACAGTTGGCGTAGGTGTTCACGCGGATGCCGTACCAAGCCACGCAGTACGACCCGCCCATTCCGACGATCGAGAAGAACAAGACCATCATCGCGGTCTTCATGGTTTCATGCTGCAGACCCACGAAGTAATAGGTCATCGCCGTGCCCATGATCGCAAAGAGCATCAACAGGAACTTGCCCTGCTGGATCAGATACGTCTTGCAGGTCTGAAAAATGACCTCGGCGACGTCGAGCATTGACTGGTGCGCCGGCAGCCGGTGAATCTGAGTCCGAAGATACAAGCTGAAGCCGAGCGTAATGACAATAATGCAGGCCCCGCCCGCCAGGAGATTCCATGCGGAAATATCCTTCCCGAAAATGTTGAAATGTCCCGCGTGCAAATCCGGGATTGCCAAATCCGCTTCGCTGGCCATCACCGGCGTCGCGAGAAGGAGCGGCGTCGCGATCGCGGTCAATAAAAGCAGAACACTCAGAACCGATGAATTCGTCTTGCTGCGTCTCACGTCTGACTCCATACAAAAAAGCCTGCTTACCTGTTTGTGGAATTGAAAAGTCCTGGCCGGCGAGGAGCCGAACGCGGCCGCATCGTGAGAACTTTCACAAGCGAGCCTCGACATCGACCCTTCACAATTCGCCAATCTCTTCAATCTTCTGGACTGCCGTCAAGCGGCTGGAGAGATTTCCGCGCACCGGCGCGCCGATCTTCGCCGGCTGTCGCTGACTTCACTTGCCCGGGCGGCTTGCCACGCCTTCCGACCGCCCAGCCTCGCCGTTCAAGGCGCTGCAATCATCGCCGCCCGCGTGAACGGCGAATTGAGAACTGCACGTTATAAGGGGGGGGGAGACGAAGTTCAAGGCGAGTGGGCCATTAAGTCCGCTGAAGCTATAAAGCTATGACAAATAATGAGTTATGCCTCACTTGGCCTTGAGAATAGCCGGGCGATTCTAACTACTCCCCACGAGTATCTGCACGAAAGGCTCCACGTCCTCCATCGTCACGCCACAGACGCCGTCGATGTCCGCACTACAAGTCTGCTGCTGTGTGATCGTCGGCCATTGCAGGAGGGCCTCGGTAAATGCGCCGATGTCCAAGGCATCCACGTACGTGTCGTTGTTCACATCGCCCAAGGCGAACCCCGAGCAAGGATTTGCTTCGGCCCCGAGGATTTCGACATCATCAATGTTCCAGCCGCAAAATGTAAGGCCTCCGTCCGAGTCTCCCATTACCCAACGAAGGTAAACCGTCGGCTGCTCGTCTGCGACCACCGAGATGTCATATGTCTGAAGCGACCAGCTCGTCTCGACAAGTGTGGGACCGACGAAATTCCAGACGGTCGTCCACGTCGTGCCGTTGTTGGAGGCTTCGATGCTCGCGTGATCGTAAACCGACGATTCGACTCCCAGCCACCGGCGGAATCGAAGTTGCGTATTTACCAGGTCCGAGCAATCGATCGCCGTCGTGGTGGCATACCGAACCGGAATATTGTCCGAATAACAGCCGCTTAAATTGTACCCGAGCACGTTCGTGCCCGTGAAGCCGTTCTGCGGATCGCCGCACGAACCCGTCGGATCGCCATACGCCCATCCCGTGCCAAGCGTCCATCCGGGATTGGTCGTCATCGTGAATGAATACGCGAGTTCCGGAGACGGCTCGGCCAGCGTAACCGGCGCGGAATAAACATTTGTCGGCGCGCCGCAAGGATCAACGGCGACGTATCCACCGCTGCCGGAAGCCGTGAAATAGAACTCCGCCGTGTCCCCGCAAGTCCCGGCGGGCAGCGTCCCGATGTACGTGGTACCGCTTTGCAACGCGAGCGGCGTGGTTGAATAGGGGTCGACGGGATTGAATCGATAGTGCATCAGCCCCGAGTCCGGCACGTAGTTTTCCTGGGCGGCAATGAGCGTGACGCTGATCGGCGTCGATTGTCCAGCGACGATTTGTTCCGGCGCCGGACCCTGTAGGTCCAAAAGGACGCCCGCCGAAGCCCATCGTGACAGGTACAGAATCCCCGGCAGATTCTCCTCGCACGTCGGCACGATCTGTTCCGGGGGAAGAACGAAACCGAACTCGCCGGTGTCACGCAATTCGATCGTATACGCCAGAATCTCCTCGACTCCGTAGGCCCAATCGATTGATACGCCGTTCGCCGGATAGATCGTGGTGTTGGCCGGCCCCGGCTCGTAATAGGTGCCGTGCACGTCCAGGATCATCTGCTGCATGGCATTGCCAACCGCGGCGAATTGCGCATTGTCCGGTGTCAAAGACGGCGTGTACCCCCACGGCCACATCAGGAGCTGCGAGTAACTGTGATAGTCCATGTAGGCATTGATGTTGGGGTGCGCCTGGACGAAGTCACGGATCGCCTGTGTCTCTGGTTCGCTGAAGGCGCTTGGGCCGCGATAGGTGTCCGAACCGGGCGAACTGCTCGAGCCACTTTCGCCGCAGCAGCCCCATTGGTACCCGAAATTGCGATTGAGATCGACGCCGTAGCTGCTGCCATTGTTCCTGCGGTTCTTTCGCCACATCCGATTGTTCGTCCACGTATAGCTGTAACCATCGGGATTTACGCACGGGGCAAGATAAAAATCCGTCTGATCCACCAGCGCCTGAACGCAGGGATCCGTGTCGTAGTTTTCGACAAGGTGCGTGGCGAGATACAGCACTACTGGCGCCGTGATCCATTCACGGGCATGGATCAGCGAATGGTAGAAAACGCCGGGCTTGGGCCCCGCCCCCGCGCCCGTGATGTGCAAGACCCAGATATCGCGACCCTGTACGGTGTTGCCAATGTCAATGACCTCACACAAGTCCGGTCGCGCGGCAGCGAGGTTGTTGATGTACGTCTCGATGTCCGCCAGGGGCAAATAGGAATCAAACGGCGTCGCCAGCCCGCGTGCGGCTTGTTCGACATGCCGCCGGTAGGCCTCTTCCTCAGCCCTCCGCGAGCGAAGAATGTCGGGGTTGAGCACGCGGTAAGTGAATCCGGCCTCATCGAGCCGCTTTCGATCTACGACGGACACATAGACGTCGAGCGGGCCGACCCCGATCTCATGGGACCAAATGTCCAGGTTCATCGACTCGAGCAGCGCGAGTCGTTCGGCGGTGGTCACATCGACCCGAACCACCTGATCGCCGGGTTTGATTCCCAAGTCGCCCGCCGGAGCGGCCGAGACCAGCATCAGTACGATAAATGTGGCGCTAACATGCAGGCGAGCGAGTCGAGATCTCATCAGCAATACCGCTCCTACCCTCTTATGTGAAAGAAAAGGTCATCCCCCCTCAGGAACGTCCATTATACGCCATCGACCGGTCCGCGCCGAGCGGGGTTGACGCCAGGCCGCGACATTTCTAGGCTTGTCGCTCCGGCCCTGTGCGGCCGCAAACACTGACTTATCGGGATTCCAATCTTGGCCACGCCACTTCCTGACACGCCCACTTTTGATGAGAAGCATCATTTCCTGCTCCGCAAGCTGCATTCGCTGACCGGCATCGTGCCGATCGGTGTCTTCCTCATCGAGCATCTCTTGACCAACTCGCTGGCCGCAGGCTGGGCTTCGAAGACTCCCGGTCCGGAGCGTTTCAACGAGGCCGTCCATGGCCTGCACCACTTGCCCTACCTATGGGCGCTCGAACTCTTTGGGATTTTCCTCCCGCTTGCCTTCCACGCCCTCTACGGCGTGAAAATCGCCCTCACCGCGCAGCCCAATGCTCGCGAATATCCCTACATGGCCAATCGTCGCTACACGCTGCAACGCGTCACAGGCTATATCGCGCTGGTTTTCATCATCGTACACCTCTTGAAATTCCGATTTGCGCACTGGGTGGGTTGGGGACCGGAATTCATTGGAAGCGAGAACCCGTACGAGATCACCCGCACCGGCCTTACCCAATGGAGGATTACCCAACTTGGCCTGGTGGTCCCCGTGTGGATCACGCTAAGCTTTTACCTCCTCGGCCTCGCGGCATCTGTGTACCATTTCGCCAACGGAATCTGGACGTTCTGCATTAGCTGGGGCATTACCGTCGGTGCCCAGGCCCAGCGGAAAATGGGCTACGCGTGCGCGGCCGTGGGGATCGTCCTTTTTCTCTGGGGCGGGATGAGCCTCTACGCGTTCGCGAGAACGCCGCTGGACGCGAAAGCGGCTCCCAAAACAATGGCCGTGCAGCAAGTGAACGAAAGTTGATCTCCTACTATGGCTAAACAACGTGTGGCAATGATCGGCGGTGGGCTGGCCGGCCTCGCCGGGGCGATGAAGCTCGCTGAACTGGGGATCGCTGTGGACCTCGTCAGCATGGTCCCCGTCAAACGCTCGCACAGCGTTTGCGCACAGGGCGGGATCAACAGCGTCAACGACGTAACCCGCGCCCAGGGCGACAGCGAATGGAAGCACTTCGATGACTCCGTCTATGGCGGTGACTTCCTTAATCACCAGCCGCTGATCAAAGAGATGTGCGACTGGGGACCGCGGGTCATCGACCTGCTTGATCGGTTGGGCGTGCCCTTCAATCGCACACCGGAGGGACATCTCGATCGCCGTCGCTTCGGCGGTACGCTCTACAAGCGCACGGCCTTTGCCGGCGCGACGACCGGCCAGCAGCTCTTGTACGCCCTCGATGAACAGGTTCGCCGCTGGGACGCCGAAGGACTCATCAAGCTCTACGAATACTGGGAGTTCCTCGGCCTCATCCTCGATAGCGCCGGCGTTTGCAAGGGCTGCGTCGTCCAGGACATGTTTTCGATGGAGATCCGCCCCCTCCCCGCCGACGCCGTCGTCCTCGCGACCGGTGGCTGCGGATTGATCTTCGGCAAGAGCACCATGTCGATGATCTGCACCGGCGGAGCCAACAGCCGGGCCTATCAGGAAGGCGTCAAATACGCCAATGGCGAGTTCATCCAGGTGCACCCGACCGCCATCCCCGGCGCGGACAAGCTCCGCCTCATGAGCGAAAGCGCCCGCGGCGAGGGCGGTCGCGTATGGGTTCCGCGAACGCCGCAAGACCCCCGCGACCCGCTCACGATCCCCGAATCCGAGCGTTACTACTTTCTCGAAGAACGTTACCCGACGTACGGAAACCTCGTCCCGCGCGACATCGCCACGCGGGAAATCTTCGACGTCTGCGCCAACGGCGGCTTGAGCGTGGAAAAAGGTGAATACTGCGTCTATCTCGACCTGACCCACCTGCCCGCCGCGACAACCCACAAGCTCGAAGGCATTCTCGAAATCTATGAGAAATTCCAGGGGGTTGATCCGCGAAAAGTCCCCATGAAGATCTTTCCCGCCGTTCATTACTCCATGGGCGGTCTCTGGGTCGATTACGAAAAAGACGCTGCGACGGGCGGAATCGTCCACGGAGCGGTCAAGAACCAAATGACCAATGTCCCCGGCATCTACGCCATCGGCGAAGCCGACTACCAGTATCACGGCGCGAATCGCCTCGGCGCGAATTCGCTGCTGTCTTGCATCTTCGCGGGCCTGATCGTCGGCCCGTCGATTCAGTCCTATTTCAAGTCGCTCAAACAATCCGCCGCCGATAGCCCCACGTCGCTCTTCGACGCCGCTGTGCGGAAACACCGCGATCATTTCGACCGGCTGGCCTCGCGGACCGGCGATGAAAACGCCTACAGGCTGCAAGATGAAATGGGCCGGACGATGACGCAAAACGTCACGGTCGTACGCCACAACGACAAGATACAGGCCACGCTGTCCAAGCTGGACGAGCTTTCCGACCGTTATCAACGCGCGCCGCTGGCCGATAAGGGGCAGTGGACGAACCAGAACCTGTCCTACACCCGCGCGCTCGGCGACATGCTCATTCTCGCCAAGGTCATCGCCCTCGGCGCGCTGCAGCGCGACGAATCCCGCGGCGCCCATTACAAGCCGGATTTCGAGATGGCCAGCCTCGACCCCGCCGCCGGCGACCTCACGGGCCAGGCCCGAAAATGGTGCGAACAATTCAAGAAGCGTAATGACCAGTGGCTCAAGACGACGATCGCCGTCCACGCTTCCGATGGACCCAAGCTCTCCTACGAATCGGTCGACACGAGCCTGATTCCCCCGCGGCCGCGCACCTACGGTCTCAAGGGCGCGGAAGAAATCGAGCGAATCTGGAAGACTGAATTCATCGGCGGCGCTACCAAGCCCAAGCATATGGCCGCTGCAGCGGTATAACTTTCAGCCCAACTTTGTCCGCGTTGACGGAAAAGCTATGATGCCGTCATGCGGACAACGGTCGCCGCCTGGCGCGGAACCCAGTTTTTCCGATGTAACAATAAATAAACTTCGACCGGGGGTTAGGTGTTGGCATGACGATGAGTTGGGGCTTGGCCAGCCAGAACATTGCTTGGGCTCAAGAAGGCGGAGTCACAAATATCCCTTCGGTCACGGGCCTTCGGCCGCGCAGCGAAATTCCGGAAAGACATCGCTGGAACCTCACGGACATCTTCAAGAGTGACTCGGACTTCGAAGCCTCCTTCAAGACGGCCGATGGATTGATCGCCAAGCTGCCCAAGCTCAGGGGAACACTCGGCCATTCCACTGAATCGCTCCTGACCGCCCTCAAGCTCCGCGACGACCTCGCCGCCGAGATCGACCGGCTCATCGTTTATGCCGGTCTTTCTTACCACGAGGATATGAGCGTCAATGTTGCGCAGGGACGCGCGGATCGCGCCGAGTCGCTCGCCACCAGGGCTGCGGAGGCGGCCAGTTGGCTTGTCCCCGAGATCCTCAGCCTTCCAGCGGGAAAGGTCCACGCCTGGTTGGAGTCGAATAAGGAGCTTGCCGTCTATCGCCATTACCTGGAAGACCTCGAACGCCAGCGCGCCCATGTCCTCTCACCCCGCGAGGAGGAATTGCTGGCCATGGCCGGCGACATCGCCTCCGGTCCCGGTAACATCTACAGCCGCTTCACTAACACCAACCTCGACTTCCCCACGATTAAGAACGACAAGGGCAATGACGTGAAGCTCAGCGTCGGCCAATACTCGGCGATGATTTATTCCCGTGACCGCCGCGTCCGCAAAGACGCCTGGACGGGCCTGCACGAAACCTACCAGGCCAAGGCCAACACGCTTTCGGCCCTGCTCTCGACCCACGTCAAGCAGCACATGTTCTACGCCAAAGCCCGCGGATTCAAAACTTGTCGCGAAGCCGCGCTCTTCAATCCCAACATCCCCGTCGCCGTGTACGACAACCTCGTCGCGACGATCCATCGCCATCTGCCGAAGCTGCACCGTTACGTGGCGCTGCGCAAGAAGCTCATGGGCCTTTCCGAAGTGCATCAATACGACCTCTACGTGCCGATCGTTGAGGCGCCGGAGGAGACGCTCAAATACGATGACGCCGTCGAGACGATTCTGAAGGCCCTCGCGCCCCTCGGCCCGGACTACATTGCGACGCTCCGCAAATCCTTTGAGTCCCGCTGGATCGACGTCTACGAGTCGCCCAACAAGCGCAGCGGCGCCTACTGCTGGGGAAGCTACCTCACCCACCCCTACCTGCTGCTCAACTTCCACGGAACCACGAATGACCGCTCCACCATCGCCCACGAATTGGGCCACGCCATGCATTCCTGGTATACCGTCAAGAATCAGCCGTTCATTTACGGCGACTACGCCACGTTCTGCGCCGAAGTTGCGTCTACGGTCAACGAGGTCATCCTGGCCCATTACCTTCTTGACCACGCCAAGACCGACATTGAACGGCTCCTCATTCTCCAGCAACAGATCGACGAAATCCGCACGACAGTCTTTCGCCAGACGATGTTCGCGGAGTTCGAAATGCGCTTTCACGAGATGGCGGAACGAGGCGAGCCGCTGACGGGCGAAGTACTCAGCAAAGAGTATCAGGACATGGTCAGGAAGTATTACGGGCCGCACGCCGCCTACGACGACTGCGGCGCCGCCGAAGGCCTGCGCATCCCGCACTTCTACAGCAACTTTTACGTTTACACCTACGCGACGAGCCACTGCGCCGCGACCAACATCGGCCGCCGCATCCTCGCCAGGGACCCTACGGCCGTGGATGGTCTGATGAAGTTCCTGTCCTCCGGCAGCAGCCGTTACCCTCTCGAAACACTTCGATTGGCCGGCGTGGATATGACGACGCCCAGGCCCATCGAGGACACAATGCAGCTCTTCGATGAATTGCTCACCGAGTTTGAGTCGCTCTTCCAAAAGCAGTCGAACCGCGCGGCACAGTAACGCGTACCTCCGTAGCAGAAGGATGCAAATCGTCTCCGTCAACATCGGCCGCCCGCAACTCGTCGCCAGGGGCGGTCGTACCTACAGCACTTCGATCAATCGACACCCCGTCACGGGCCCCGTCCACGTAACACTGGAAGGATTCGAAAACGACCGCGTCTCCGACCGCTCGGTCCACGGCGGTCCCGACAAGGCGATCTGTTGTTACTCCCATGAGCATTACCCGTTTTGGCAAGAGCGGCTTCGACACGAGATGCCCGTGCCCTCCTTCGGCGAAAATCTCACGACGGACGGGATGTTGGAAACCGACATCTGCATCGGCGACACCTACCGCATCGGCTCGGCCACCGTGCAGGTCTCTCAGCCTCGCCAACCGTGTGCCAAGCTCGCTGGCAAACACGAAGAACCGCGGATGATTCCGTGGGTCTGGGAGGAGGGCTTTTCCGGCTTTTATTTCCGTGTGCTGGACACCGGCGCGATCGGAGCCGGTGACGCCGTCGAACTCGTCTCCCGGCCCCACCCCGATCTGTCCATCGTGCGCATGCTCCGCCTGAAACGCGACGTACAATTGAGTGACGACCTGCGCGAGCGGCTGGTCAACCTGCCCGAACTCGCCGCCTCCTGGCGCGACGCCTTTCGCGGAAAAGTCATGGGGGAATAACTAATTGGGATCAACGATCTCTACGCTGCAAGACGAGGTCTAGTCGCGCGATTGACAGACGACCGGCCGCGCCAGACCCTTTGGCTCCCACACGACGAGTGAGAGCATCATGAAGTTCACGATTCGCTGAACGACCTGCTGTGTCCCCATGGGCCGCGCCTTGCACTTCACCACGTAGAAGCCGCTCACTTTGTCATGCCATGTTTGCTTTCGCTCATCGAAGAGAATCCAAAAATGATCGATGACAAACAGTCCCCAGATCATGAACATCGTAATCGCCGCGCGATACGAGCGTTGCAACATTGTCGGCTTTTCATTGAACATGTGCGCGTAGCGGATTCGGACCAGCCGATAGCCAGGCGTGCCGCCCTGGGTCAAACGAAAAAGGAAAAGATAGGCGAGTACAAAGAGAAAAAGCCCGAACTCAATATTGGCGGCGACCGTTGCGGTCCACCACGATTCGGGAACGAGGTCATACCAGTATTCGGCGGCGCACAAATAGATGATTATTAAGATCAGAAAATCAATGACAAGCGCGATGCTTCGGCGCCAAAACCCAGCGTAATCTCGATAGTCGAAAACCGGCCCGACGAGTTGGTTCATCACACACGTATCGCCCGACGCGACAGCGCGAGAGGATGATCATCCCTCGATCTCAATCCCCATATTCCGCGCCGTCCCCGCCACGATTCTCTTGGCCGCCTCGATATTGAAGCAGTTCAAATCGGGCATCTTGGTCTTGGCGATGTCTTCCAGCTGTTTTTGAGTGACCTTGCCGACCTTCTCCTTGAGCGGATTGCCCGCGCCCTTGGCGACCTTCGCGGCGTCCTTGAGTAAAACCGACGCCGGCGGGCTTTTCACGACGAAATCAAAGGTACGATCCGCATAGACGTTCACGACCGCCGTCACCGGCATACCGTTGAGATGCCGTGTCCGCTCGTTGAACTGCTGCACAAACTGGCCGGGGTTCACGCCGTACTGCCCGCACGCCGGCCCGATCGGCGGGGCCGGAGTCGCCTGACCGCCCGCCCCCTGCACCTTGAACGTCGCCGTCGGTGTTTTCTTCTTCTTTGCCACGTTGCCTTACCTCTCGGAGCCGCCGCTATGCCAGCTCAATCATCCAGTTTTCAAAAACAACTGGCGTTGGCCGGCCCCAGATAGGAATAATGGCTCGTACCTCATCCTTATCCGGGAAAACTTCGTCAACCACGCCTTCAGATTCTTGGAACGGGCCTTCTTTGACCCGGATTGCATCGCCTTTCTTGAATTCTTCAGGCAAGCTCGATCTGCCAATATTCCAAATCGATCGGCGTCGGTCGCCCGAAGATGGTCACGATGACGCGCACCTGACCCTTGTCCGGGAAGACCTCGTCAATCTCGCCTTCAAAATTCTCGAACGGGCCTTCCTTGACCTTGATCGCGTCGCCCTTCTTCATGCCCGCCATGCCCGCCAGCGTTGGCTGCTCGGCCGACTTCTCCACCACGGCGAGCATCTTTTCCACGTCGTGCGGCTTCATCGGCGTCGGCTTGCCGTCGGACCCGATGAAATCGCCGACGCTCATCGTCTCGCGGACCATGAACCAAACGTCCTCGGGGATCCGCCCGTCCTCCTCCGTCGCCATTTCGACGAAGACATATCCGGGGTACAGCTTGCGGTCGAAGACCTTGGCCACCTTGCCTCGCATCCGTTTTTCGCGCTGGGTCGGCACCAGAATCCGCCCGATGCGATCGTCCAGGTGCTCGATCTTCACCTTTCGCGACAGCGCCTCGGCCACCTGATCCTCGCGGTTGCTGGCCACGCGAAGCACATACCATTGCATTGAAACCGGGGCACCGGATCGCGCCGGCGGCGCGGTTTCTACCGGGGCTACCGGTGAATCGACCACGGCGGTCTCATTCACGGCAGGACTGCGCTCATCCGGTGTGTCCCCGACCGGTGTCGCGGCATCGCCCCCTTCCGCCGTTTCGCCGGAGAGGATATCGACAGGTTCAAACGGGGTTTCGGTCATTTAAACATCCCCCAGAACGTGTCGAGCAGGCTGCCGCCCTTCAAGATCCCGATCCAATTGAAAAACACCATGAAAAAGATGTCCACGACAAACAACAACGCCCCCATGGCCAGCAGGACGAAGATCACCACTTTCGTCGACCCAATGATCTCCCTGCGGCTGGTCCAGTTCACCTTTTTCATCTCGCCTTCGGTGGCGATCAAGAAATCGCAAACCCGTCGATTCAACGCGAGCGCCCAATAGCCCACCAGGCCGAACCCCAGAATCGTGGCTACCGCGACGCCGACCTGCACGTATCGTGTCGTCGCGCCTTCCCCAAACATCTCGCATTTGACATAGAGGAAATGCGCCATCCACAGGACCAACACGCCATAGGCCACGCCGCTCCAGATGCGCGTGTAATACCCTTGGCCGATTTTGTAAATCTCGAAGAATCCGCCGCCCTCTCCCCCTCCGCCGCCCCCACCGCCATCCGTGGGGCCGCGCGGAGGCGGCTCCGATCCTCGCCCCGGTACGGCGCGCGGATCGCGACCTTCGTCTCGGCTGGGATGGAACGCCGCCTCGGCCATGTCGGACTCCTTGTCGGCCAGCGCCGCACCCGAAGCGTACGACCCGCTTCGGTCTGAGCCATTGTCCTTTCGCTTTGCCATGTTGCCTTTGCTACGGACGCGGTAATCCGACTTCAAAACCCAGCCGGTCGAGTCACAGGAGCGGAGGGGCTCGAACCCCCAACCGCCGGTTTTGGAAACCGGTGCTCTACCAATTGAGCTACGCTCCTTCGGTAGTGGTCCGTCACCGGCCACTCACCACTGACCACGGATCACTTCCTCTTGATCTTATGGAGCGTGTGGCGTCGCAGCCGCGGACTGTATTTCTTGAGGCCGGCCTTGAGCTTCTCAGGTACGCCTTGCTGGACGTTGATTTCGGTCCGATAGTTCAGGTCCCCGGACTCGGAGCACTCCAGCCAAACCCATTCTCTCTTGCTTGCCTTGGCCATCTTTGACTCCGCCGGCGCCTCTCTGTTATGCCAATACTTTCGTCACGACGCCGGAGCCGACCGTACGGCCGCCCTCGCGAACCGCGAAACGAACGCCTTCTTCCAAAGCGACCGGTGAAATCAATTCGACTTCCAGAGTCACGTTGTCGCCGGGCATGCACATTTCCGCACCGCCCAGCAATTTCAAACTGCCCGTCACGTCCGTCGTGCGCAGATAAAACTGCGGCCGATAGTTCGTGAAGAACGGCGTGTGCCGGCCGCCTTCCTCTTTGGTCAAGACGTACACCTCGGCTTCGAACTTCGTATGTGGCGTGATCGAACCGGGCTTCGCCAGCACCTGGCCGCGCTCCAGTTCTTCTTTTTCAACGCCGCGAAGAAGAAGCCCGACGTTGTCGCCGGCCCGCCCTTCGTCGAGCGTCTTGTTGAACATTTCGACGCCGGTGACGGTCGTCTTCCGCGTTTCCTTGTTCAGGCCGATGATCTCGACTTCCTCGCCGACTTTGATGATGCCGCGCTCGATGCGGCCAGTGCCGACCGTGCCGCGGCCCTTGATGCTGAACACGTCTTCGACGGGCATCAGGAAGGGCTTGTCCTGCTCGCGGAGCGGCTCGGGAATATTGTTGTCCAGCGCCTCCATCAGCTTGGTGATGCATTCGGAGGCCTTGGGGTCGGCCGGGTTGGTCAACGCCGCATTGGACTGACCGCGAATGATCGGGATGGTGTCGCCGGGAAACTCGTACTTATTGAGCAGCTCACGAACCTCAAGTTCGACGAGGTCGAGCAGCTCGGGATCGTCAAGCAGGTCAATCTTGTTCAGGAACACCACCAGGGCCGGCACGTTCACCTGGCGAGCCAAAAGAACGTGTTCGCGCGTCTGGGGCATCGGCCCGTCGGCCGCACTGACTACCAGAATCGCGCCGTCCATCTGAGCCGCGCCGGTAATCATGTTCTTCACGTAGTCCGCGTGACCCGGACAGTCCACGTGGGCGTAGTGCCGCTTTTCCGACTCGTACTCGACGTGGCTCGTCGCGATGGTCAAGATCTTCGTCGGGTCGCGCCGGCCGTCCTTTTCGGATGCCTTCGCCACTTCGTCGTAAGCCTTGAACTTGGCCAGACCCTTCTTGGCCTGCACCGCCGTGATCGCGGCCGTAAGCGTCGTCTTGCCGTGGTCCACGTGACCAATGGTGCCGACGTTCACGTGCGGTTTCGTTCGTTCAAATTTCTCCTTGGCCATGCCAGCGATTCCTCCGAAGACTGCCTTCTCTAGTTCTTGGTTGCGCCGTTACAGTCACGGCTTTTCAATACCCAACAAACCGGGACGACGCCGATTCCCAAATCCCTCGGCGAGCCGACCGGGTGCCGTCAAACTTTTCGCTCGTCCGGAACATCCAACGGCGAAAAATACCTGCTGCCGGAAAGCTGCTGACGGGACTTGAACCCGTGACCTCGTCCTTACCAAGGACGCGCTCTACCAACTGAGCTACAGCAGCAACCTGCGCGTCCGTGGCGACCTTCGCAGCCTTCGCCACCAAAGGCCGACGATGGCTCTAGGTCCTGCGCCAGCCCACAATTAAGACCGGCAAGTATAAGCCCATTATCCCCCGAGTCAAACCGAATTCACTACCAACTCGTTACTTCATCGCCAGTCCGAGCGTCTCTCCGCCGTTCGCATTATCCCTGTATCGACAATAGGTTACAATCGGACGACGAAACCAAAGTCAACCCCTCTTTTCGGCAGCTCCACTAAGCTGGAAGAGCATTTCCGTACCAACTTGTTCGTGGGGGAATCGCAGGCGAAGCGCTTCGATCACCGCGCCTGCCTTGGGGTAATCCCGGTTTTTGTAAGGTGCCACGTACAGCGGATAGTCGCCCGCGCGACGAAAGATCGACCCGGCATCCCGGTCAACATCGAACGGGCGATCCATGTAGTACGCGTGCTGAGGCATGGTGACGTTTCGAAATTGGTAATCGCCGTGTTTCTCGATGGTGATGGGGCGGCGAAACAGTAGCACGCGATCGCCGGAGTGCGTGCGCCGGTGCACCTCGCGGCACGCCTGAATGAGCCCCTCGGGAAACGTCACCCGGTTGAAGTAGTCCCGGCTGCCGATCAGACAGAACACGACCATCCCGGTGACGATCAAAGCGGTTGTTGCGCCGGCGAGTCGGGCCGAACGCGCACGCAGGGGTTCGCGCCACGCCGCCATCGACAGGGCCGCCGTCGTCGCGATGAATGGCCCCAGGTAAAACATCCAGTAATTGTGAATCACAAGCTGCCGCCAGAATATCGTCACCCAGAGCAGCCCCGTGACCGCGAGCACGCCCAGCCCGACAGACTTCGCCCGCTCAACCGCGATTCTCTTGCGGCTCCGAGTCGGGCTTTTGGAGCGCAGACGCCGGCCGATCGAAACGCCGATACCCGCAATCGCCAGTAGAAACACCGGCCAGGAAAGATTCTGAATGACGTGCGTCCAGACGCGCTGGAGCTGGTCCTTCGCGGCGGTCGTTCGCCGGGCGTTGAACATGGCGATCAAATCCGCCCAGCGCCCTTCAAACCCCGCGTACACCAGAAACACCACCATGCCGATCGACGTCATCACCGCCGTGCCCCCGATGATCAGTACGGGCAGGGACCCGATCCGCCTTCGCCGCCATTGCCAAACAAGCCATGCGCAAAAGAGCCCGGCGAACAACAGACCGGCCCAGTCCACCCATATCATCAGCGCCAGACAAATGGCACATAAGCTGGCCGCCCATTGACGAGTGCCGCCAACCGCGGAGTTTTCGCGCATCTGCCAGGCCACGAGCGTCGCCATCATCAATAACAGGCAGATGGCCTCATGGTTCACCATGCGGCCGAAATAGACCGTCATCGGCATAAGCGCGTAGATCAACCCCGCATAGACCGCGGTTTCGGTTCCGTGCTTTCGATGAACGAGGCGCACAAAAAGGACGAGCGTTGCCAGCGAGGCTGCGATCGGCAACAGGCGGGCAACCCATTCCTTTTCCCCCCCGGCGGCAAAGGCCGCGGCGACCATCCAGACGAGCGCCGGTGGATGGCGTGCGTAAAGCGAGCGCTCCTCCGGGGGCGGTATCGCATCCCCCATCGCCATGACGCCCATGCCATGATGGACGCTGGCCGGATAGCGCAGGAGATTCCGCGCCAATTGCGAAAAGAACGCCCCATTCCAGTCATGCATCCCCGTCCACGGCCGCGTCACGCCGCGCGAAAGTCCGGTCGCATAGATGGCGACCATCAGGACGAGGCAGGCGGAAAACGGCAGACCGCGGCCGCCTTGAGGGACTATCTTCTTTTCGGTCGCGCTCATGCGATGCGAATTTTTCGACTCGTTCATTTAGCTGACGTTGGCGCTCCGTCAGCGGGCCGAGCCGTTTGAATGAAGTCAACCCGCAGAATGTTCCCTCGGCGATCGCACGGAAATCGCTCGCACAGCGCCGCCAGACCCACATGGCCCTCGCCGATGCCCTTCATATCGACCAGATAAAGGGGATAGCTGTTTGCCCTCGCCTCCACGCGGTCCAGATTCCCCTCTGAATCGAAGGGCCGGTCGGCGTAATAAGGAAACTGGGGAGGGTTGATGTAGCGCACGCGGGTACCACCCCAGTCCTCGTGGTGCAACGGATCGGGAAACACGAGAATCCTTTGATCGGGCGACGTCATTCGCCGAACCTCGCTCCAGGCGGCCAGGTCGTCGGAAGGACGGCTCCGAAAATTGTAATAGTCCTGTGTTCCGCGAATCCCGAAGACTACCAGCACCCCAAGCAGAACGATTCGCAGCGCGCCGGCGGCGATACGATGCACCTTGCCGAGTGAATTGGTCAGCCTTTGGATCACCACCGCGCAGCCCAGGGCCGCAAACGGGCCCAGATAAAACGCCCAATACTGGTGCATCTGATACTGACGCCAAAAAAGCGCCAGCCAAACAACGCCTGTTGCAAAAAGCACGCCGAAACCACCGAGCGCCGTCGCGGGACGCCCTCCCGTTCGACTTGCGATAAGCTCGACGACGATGAATAGCAGACCGGCTATTCCGAAAAACAAACCGGGCAACGAAAAATTTCCTTCGGTAACAGTCCAGGCCCGGTCGGGCCAATCGTCTGGCGCCGAGGAAGCGCGCGAGGCGAACACCCTTGCGAGATCGTCCCACCGCCCGTCGAATCCCCCACACACAATGTGAAAAAGCATCCCAGCCGAAGCGATTGTGACGGCGCCCACGCATAATGCGGCGGTCGTAGTCGGCAGGTAGGGTCTTTGAGACCCGCCATGCGCATGGCGGCGACGACGAATCGCCTGCCACGCAATGTAAACTGCGAACAACCCGCCATAGAGCGCTCCGGCCCAGTCTATCCATATGCCTCCAATAATCGCGATGATCCACACAACGATCGCCCAGCGCCGCCCGAAGTTCTCTCGGGGCGGATTCGTCCAATGGTCCCACGACCACGCGGCCGCCAGCATGAAGAACGTGCACACCGGTTCGTGGTTCACCATCCGGCCGAAATAAACCGTCATGGGGAAGATGCTATAGACCAGCCCGCACACGAGAGCGAGATCGTCGCCCCAGCGCCGCCGTACCAGGAGCATCAACAGGGTAACGCTTCCCAAAGAGGCGATGATCGGGACCAGTCGCGCCGCCCACTCCGATTCACCCAACACTCGAAAAGAAGCGGCAACGAGCCAGACCAATCCGGCGGGATGGCTCGGATAGATCGACCTCTCGTTTTCCGCCGGAACGGCCTCACCGACTGCGATGAGCGGCATCCCGTGATGGATCTCCCACGGATAGCGCAGGAAGTTTCTCGCGAACAGCGAGTACAACGCCCCGTTCCACTCGTGCAGGCCGTTCCACGGTCGCTGGATTTCACGCGTCAACCCCACCGCGTAAATCACCGCAACGACCAGGACGCCTATGCCGAAAGACAAGGCCCTACGATCATGGGTGTCTATTCGCACCGTGTCATCTGCGCGGTCGCCGGGGTACAATCGCCTCATCGAACATAGGATGCCCGCTAAATGGCCATGCCGCCACAACCCGATCGCCTCATCCTAGCGTCGGCCAGTCCTCGCCGGGCAGAGCTGCTTCGCGCCGCGGGCTACCGGTTCAAAGTTGTACACCCGCCCCTCGAAGAGCCGGACGAACTCCATCCGCATGTCGACGTCGCTTCCCACGCCGAATCGCTCGCCTTTTTCAAGGCCAGCAGCATCGCCGTCGATCACCCGGACGCGACGATCCTCGCCGCCGATACCATTACGGTCCTCGGCGAAGAGATTTTCGGCAAGCCGGCAGATCGCGCCGACGCCCTGCGCACGCTTCGCGCCCTCTCCGGCACACTCCACTCGGTCATTACGGGCGTGGCTCTGCTTCACCCGCGAAGCGAACACCGACTCATCAATCACGCCGTCACCACGGTCCGCGTTCGCCCCCTCAGCGACTCGACAATCGAAACGTACCTCGACACCGGTCAATGGCAGGGCAAGGCCGGCGCCTATGGGATACAGGACGAGGGCGATCCATTCGTCGAAAAAACCGAGGGTAGCTTCACGAATGTCGTGGGCCTCCCGATGGAACTACTTGCAGAAATGTTCAGGGAATGGCAGCGCGTCGCCGTCATGGCCGCTGGGTAGTTCGAGTTCCTCCACTTGGGCAGGTCGTCCGGAGTGCTGCAGAGCTATTCCTTCCCCGTCAATCGCTCATAATCTTGCGGCGTATTCACATCGAGCGGCATCGGCGCGATGGTGATCGGCAACTCGCGCACCGCCTCAGGATGCTCTAGCGACAAGTCGCTCAACTTCCGATCCGAATTCCAATCCTGAATCTTCCGCAACAATCCGATGGAAAAAATGCTGGGGTGTCCCCGCCGCCCGCGATAAGAAGCGATCAGAATCCCCGGATGACGCTTCGGAAGCCGATACGCCTCGACGCACGTCGTGATCACCCCGGCGGATACCTGCGGTTGGTCCGCCAGCACCACCAGCACGCCGTCCTCAGCCTGCGGCTTGAATTCGACCTCGATCCGCGCAGCGCCGATCTTCACCGAATCGAGCATCTCGCTCTCGGCGTCGCTGTTTATCGCAAGAAAACACCGTTCCGGCAGCGCTTCGCCGAGAAACTCCCCGACCTGTGGGTTCGCCACGACGACCAATCCGTCAGCGCTGGAGGCCAGTATGGACTCCAACACCGCCTCGAGCATCGTTCCTTCGCGGTACGGCAGTAACTGCTTCGGCTGGCCCATCCTCCGCGACTGGCCGGCAGCAAGCAGAAGTGCAACTATTCGGCGTGACATGGGTTGCCTTGTAGGGCGTGCTCCGCACGCCGATAGTCACCGGATAAAGGCAAAAGCGTAGGGTAGAGTCTGCATCATTCCGAATTCCGACTTTCGACTTCCGACTTCCGACTACTCGATTCGCCCGGCCCCTCCACATGCGTCGGTCGCTCCGCGCGCCGCACCTCAATAAGCTGCGCGAGGATGCTGACGGCAATTTCCGGCACCGTCTCCGCTCCGATAGACAAACCGATTGGCGCATGCACCATGGCCAGCCTTGACGGATCGACGCCCAGTGCCGCCAGATCATCAAAGATCAACTTAACTTTCCGCCGGCTGCCGATCATCCCGATATACCGCGCCGCCGAATCAATTACCGCGTGCAGCGCTTGCTCGTCGTGATTGTGTCCGCGCGTCACAATAACGACATAGGTATTCGCATCAATCGGCAACTCGCGTAGCGTCCGCTCGATGTCCCCCACGACCGGCCGAATCGGCGGCGGCAACCGCGTGGCATTCACAAAATCCGCCCGGTCATCGACGACCATCACGTCGAAATCCAGCCCGACGGCCATCTTCGCCAATTGTGCGCCTACATGGCCGCCCCCCGCGATGATCAAATGCGCCGGGGCTTCGATGTGCAGACGATATTCCTGCACCTGCCCTTCGTCCTCAACGCGCAATGGCACGCAGGCTCGCTCGCGCCGCTCTATTCGCTCAGCGGCCTCCTCAAAGGGCCGGGCTTTGTCCGGCGAGTCCAAGGACATCACGGCGATCCGCATGGTGCCGCCGCAAATCAGCCCATCGTCCCACCCGTAATCGTGATCAAGTTTGAACGTCAGCAGGCCCGAGCGATTCTTCTGGAGCAGCTCGAAAGCCTGCTTCCGGACCTCCGCCTCCACGCACCCGCCGCCCAGCGTTCCTTCCGTCGTCATGTTCTCGTGCAACAGCAGCGTCGCCCCCGCCGCCTGCGGCGTCGAGCCGTACGACCCAACGACCGTACATACTGCCACCCGCCGTTTCTGCTGAAGCTGGCGGACAAGCGAGCGGAAAAGTGCGACAAATGGGTTCATAAACAATGGTAGCAACGAGTCAATGGCGCGGCGCTATTTACCGGCCCTCGGGCCGAGGATCGCCCGTGCCGCTGGCGAATCCTTCATCGGCAGCTTGAACCGCCGAATTTTGTCGTAGGAATAAAGCGCTCCCGCCACTGCCGGCGCCGTCGGCACCAGCCCGATCTCCCCTACCCCCCGCGAACCATACGGCGTCTCCGGGTCGGCCTCCTCGACAAGGATAATCTCCAGCTCCGGCATGTGGTGCGCCCGCAGAACGCCGCACCCCTTCACGTCGTCCGTTACCAGCCGCCCGCCCTCCGTGACGAACTCTTCCGTCAGCGCGTACCCCAGTCCCATGTGCAGCGAACCCTCGACCTGACCTTCGAGCAGCGTCGGATTGATCGCCCGCCCGACGTCATGCGCCGCGACCACCTTCTTCAACTTGCCATCATCGTCGAGAATGACCACCTGCGTCGCAAAACCGTATGTCAGATGCGTCTTCGGCTCCGGCACGTCCGCGCCGAACTTGTCCGTCTTGTAACAAACCCATTCACCCTGATAAACGCGACCGACCAAGTCGCGCAGCATCCGCCCCGCCGCCAGATCGGCCTTCAACTTCTTCGCCGCGTCCATGACTGAATGGCAACCCAGCACCGTTCCCCGGCTGCCGGTCGTCTGACCGCAATCCAGATCGTGCGTGGTATCGCTCGTCGCCTCGAACAATTCAGCCGGCAGGCCGGTCTCCTCCACCGCCGTCTGAATCAGCACGGTGAACAGCCCCTGCCCCATCTCCGTAAAACCCGTACGAATGACGAGCTTCGTGTCGCTCTCGATCGTGATACTTCCCCGCCCGCGCTCCGGAAGGCCGTTGCCGATGCCGACGTTCTTGATCCCGCAGGCGATCCCTGCGAACTTCGCGCCGCGATAAACCTCTTTCACCGCCTCCAGCGTCTTCCGCAGCCCGAACGGCTTCACCATCCTCTGTCCCGTCACGAACCGGTCACCCGGCTCCATGATGTTCCGGCTGCGAATCTCCCAGCCATCGACGCCGACCTTCTCGGCCAGCATGTCCAATGCCCCCTCGATGGCAAACGCCGACTGATTCGCCCCGAAGCCGCGCATTGCCCCGCACGGCGGGTTGTTCGTGTAAACCGCCAGCGCCTCGATATCGATGTTTGGAATCCGATACGGCCCGCCCGCATGGCCCGCCGCGCGCTCCAGCACCTTCGCCCCGACGGACGCATACGCCCCTTTGTCGCCGACGATCCGCGCCCGCAGGGCCGTCAACCGCCCCTCCGCATCGCATCCAACTTGCAACTGACTGCGGATCGGATGCCGCTTCGGGTGCAGCCGCAGACTCTCATACCGATTTAGCACCGTCTTCACCGGCACGCCGACGAGATGCGCCAGCAGGCACGTCTGCGCCTGAATCGACATGTCCTCCTTGCCGCCGAACGCTCCGCCATTCGACACCAGCTCCGCATACATCCGCTTTGCGTCCCACCCCAGCACCTTGCAGCACTGCCGCCGGTCATCAAAGATCCCCTGTCCCTGCGACAAGAGATGCAGCCCGCGCAGCTCCCGAGGATTCCGTGGATGCGACCACGTCGGCATTACGTGCCCATTCCCGTTCGACGATTTCATGGAAAACTCGCCGAATATCTTTGCAGCGCCCTGCCCATCCAGATCGACCGGGAGGGCGATGCTCGCCTCCGGCTCCAGGTACATGTGCTCGATCGTTTGCGTCTGCCATGTGCCCTCAACGACGTGCGCGCTCGTGGCAAACGCCTCTTCGACGTCCCCACGCACCAACGCCGCCCGTGACAGGAGATTGCCGCCCGGATGAACCTTTGGCGCATCCGGCCTAAGCCCCTCGTCCGGCGTCGTCACCGGCTCGCGAACTTCGTATTCGATGTCTATCAACTCCGCCGCTCGCCGCGCCGTCTTCTCATCAACCGCCGCAACGGCCGCCAGGATGTCTCCGACGCATCGCGTCTCCTCCCCCTCGGCGATAAAGACGGGCCAATCCGACGTGATCAACCCCACAAACCGGTCGCCCGGAACATCGCGCCACGTGGCCACGCGCAGCACTCCATCCAACGCCTCTGCCGCCGAAGTATCGATCCGCTTCACCAGCGCCCGCGGATGATCGCTGAACCGCATCGCCCCATGCGCCATGCCCTCGATGTAGATATCATCGATGTAGTTGTGCCCACCAAGAACGCAATCCGCCCCGCCATACTTGGCCAAGCGATCACCCACCCCGCCGGCACACGCATGGCCATTTCCGTTTCGACGTTTCGATGTTTCGACATTTCGACGGGTTTCCCCGAGCAACTCAATCGCATCGACAATCTTCGTATAGCCGGTACACCGGCACAGATGCGCCCGCAGATCATTGGCGATTTCCGCTCGCGTCGCACACGGATTCTTCTCCGTCAGAGCATGTGCCCGAACCGCAATCCCCGGAATGCAGAATCCGCATTGCACACCCCCGGCCTGAACAAAACAGTCCGCGATCTGCTTTCGCGTCTCCTCCGGCAGCCCTTCCAGCGACGTGACCTCCTTACCGGCGACCATCGATGCCTTCATCGTGCACGACAGCCGGGGCTTGCCATCCACGAGCACCGTGCAGCACCCGCACTGCCCCAGAGGCTGGCATCCATCCTTCGGCGACGTCACCCCGCACCGGTCGCGCAGCGCATCCAGCAGCGACAGGTCGCGCGCATCCTCCAGCGCCACCTCGCGCCCGTTCAGCGTGAAAACCAGGGTATCGCTCTTCGGAATCACGGCCATGAATCACTTGCCTCGGCAACCTATATCTTATCGAATTGGCCTTCCGCGTTCATCCATTAATCCCACAGGTCAGCGTCTATTTCGCCGCACGACGGGTTCCCTCATAAAGTTCATATTTGAGGAGCCGGCACTCGATCTTCGCGTTCCAGAACTCCATCCGGCGGCTCGGCGTAAGGTGGACACGCTTGGCCAGCTCGCGATTCCCCGTGAACACGTATCCGGTATACCCTCTGCAGCGCTGCTTAAAAAAGTCGCCGATCCGCTTATAGGTCCCTTCGAGTTGCGCGACCTCCCCCAGACGCTCACCATACTCCGGGTTAAGCAAGACGATCCCCGGCGGTGGTGGGACCCGCGTCTCCGCGAAATCGCAAACCGCGAAATCGATCAGCGTATCCACTCCCGCCGTCTTCGCATTCGCTCGCGCCGCCTCAATCGCCTTCGGATCGATATCCGTCGCGATAATCGGAGGCGGCGAATCCTTGCGACGCGCCTTGGCCGCCTCCCGCCGCACGGCCTGCCATGCACTGTCATCAATCCCTTTCGCGTGCAAAATCCCGAAGTTGCTTCGTAGCAAACCCGGCGCCCGCCCGGTCGCCATCAGCGCCGCCTCGATCGCGATCGTCCCGCTCCCGCACATCGGGTTCACCAGCGGCATCGTCCCGTCATACCCCGCCGCCATCAGCACCGCCGCCGCCAGTGTCTCCTGCATCGGCGCCATGTGTGGTCGCTTGCGATACCCCCGATCCGCGAGCTTGTTGCCCGTCGTATTCAGGAAAATACGGCACTCCTCGCCGTGCCAGTAAACCGCAACGACGACGCGATCACGCTCCGGCCCCGAATCCGGTCGCTTTCCCGCCTTCGCCTGCATCCGATCGACGATAGCATCTTTGACCTTCAGATTCGCATAAGTCCAATCGGTGATTGACGGATGGCTCACGCTCGATGTCACGCAGACGTACTCCTCCGGCGGGATAATCTCCTCCCACGCAAGCGCCGCCGCCCCGTCATACAAATCCTGCGGCCCCGTGCACCGAAACTCGCCGAGAAGATACAAAACATGAAACGCCGTCCGCAGGTGCAGATTCAGCCGCATCGCATCGCGAAGGGTGCCGCGGATCTCGACGAACGTCTTCTCGACGGCCTGGGCCTCAAACCCCAGCGCCGTCAACTCCTGCGCCAAATACGGCGGAATCCCCGGCGCGCACGTCACGCGAATCGTCTCGGCTCGATCGAAGTCCATCCCCGCATTCTATCCGCGGTCGCCCCAAAGCGACGGCTCGTGCCGCGCTTCCCCGTGCCTAATCGGGTCGGTATGATCCACCCCGCGTTCGATTGGCAGGGCGGGCTCTGCCCGCCGTTAGGGCAAGAGGGTTACATGAGCATCCTGGCTGACAAAAACACCCGCGTCATCACCCACGGCATCACCGGCAAGGCCGGCTCTTTTCACACCAAAATGGGAATCGAGTACGGCACGACGTACGTCGGCGGCGTTGTCCCCGGCAAGGGCGGCACGAAAAGCGAGCACGGCCTGCCCGTCTTTGACACCGTCGAGTCCGCCGTGAAGGCGACCGGCGCGAACTGCTCGCTGATCTTCGTTCCGGCCGGCGGTGCCGCTGACAGCGCGATGGAGGCCGCCGCTGCCGGCATCAAGCTCATCATCCTCATCACCGAAGGCATCCCCACGCTCGACATGGTCAGGGCCAAAAAGTTCATCGACGACGCTGGCGCGAAGCTCATCGGCCCGAACTGTCCCGGCATCATTACGCCCGGCGCCGCCAAGATCGGCATCATGCCCGGCTACATCCATAAGTCCGCGAATGGCACGACCAAAAACATCGGCCTCATCTCCCGCAGCGGCACCCTCACCTACGAAGCCGTCTGGCAATGCACCACCCGCAACATCGCGCAGACGACCTGCATCGGCATCGGCGGCGACCCCGTAAAAGGCCTCAACTTCATCGAGCTGCTTGGCATGTTCGAGAAAGACCCCGCCACTCACGCGATCATCATGATCGGCGAGATAGGCGGCACCGACGAAGAACAAGCCGCCGACTTCGTGAAAAGGAACGTTAAGAAACCCGTCGTCGCCTTCATCGCCGGTCGCACCGCCCCTCCCGGCCGCCGCATGGGCCACGCCGGCGCGATCATCTCCGGCGGTCAGGGCACCGCCGAAAGCAAAATCGCCGCCCTCAAGGCTGCCGGTATCCACGTCGCCGACAGCCCGGCCACGATCGGCGAGACGATGGCCCGTGTTCTTGGAGTGAAATAGCGAAAAGCGACTCGGCTACGACGCACGCCGTTAGCCCGTACTGGCGAGGCCGTTCTGACTGACTGCTTTTTCGTTCAATCAGAACTCACTGCACCGGCCTTGGGAGAATACAACATGAGAATCAATCCACTCGCTGTCGTCCTTACTTTATTGGCAAGCGGTCAACACCTTTCAGCCGAACCTGCGAAGCAAACTGCCCCATTCGTCGAAGCGTTCCTCTTTAGTGGCGACTTGGCTGGTGGCGAAAAGGCCCTCACCGACGAGATCAAAAAAACCTCCGACGCCGACGGCCTCAATTTCCAGCTTGGTACGCTGCAATTCATCCGCGCGGTCGAGAGGCTTTCCCAGACGCTTTACGGCTATGGCTTTAACGAGAGGGTTGGCATGGCCTCCGAGATGGTGGGCATCCCGATCCCGCATCAGCCCAAGCCCAAAACCATCTCCTACGACGATTGCCGGAAGATCATGGAAACCTGGGTTGCCGATCTCCAGCGCGCCGAGGAAACGCTCGCCGGCGTCAAAGATCCCGACGTCAAGATGCCGCTCCATTTCGCCATGATCCGTCTCGATCTCGACGGTGACGGTAAGGCCGCCGAAGAGGAGACCATTTGGCGCGTCTTTGCCCGCCTCGGTGGCGCGCCCACCCCCGAAGGCTCCGCCGCGCTGGTCATCGACTTCGATCGCGCCGACGCCCTCTGGCTCCGCGGCTATTGCCATCTCCTCATGGCCCTCGGCGATTTTGTCCTCGCCTACGACTTCCGTGAACTCTTCGAGCGTACCGGTCACCTGATCTTCGCCAAAGTGAAATCGCCGTATGACTACCTCCAGACCGGGCCAAAGGTCTTTGAGATGGCCAGCGTGGACATCGCCGACGTGATTGCCTTTATCCACCTTCTCAATTTCCCCCTCAAGGACGCGGAGCGAACGAAAAGCGCCCTCGCCCACTTGCAATCCATGACAAAACTCAGCCGTGAAATGTGGAAACTCGTCATCGCCGAGACGGACAGCGGCAGCGAGTGGATTCCCAATCCCAAACAAACGAGCGTCGTCCCCGGTGGCGCCGTCACGGAAGAGATGACCAAAGACTGGATCGTTTTTCTCGACGAACTCGATGCCATCCTCGCCGGCAAGAAGCTCATCCCCTTCTGGCGCACTGACGACGGCCGCGGTCTCAATCTCCACCGCATCCTTAACGAGCCCCAGGCCTTCGACCTCGTACTGTGGATACAAGGTTCCGCCGCCGCGCCCTACCTTGAAAAAGGCCTCATCACGTCCCCAGAAGTCTGGCAGCGCCTGCAACGCACCTTCCAGGGCAATTTCATCGGCTTCGCCGTCTGGTTCAACTAGCAGGGTCGCGAATTATGGGCTCCCTTGCGCGCGGTTTTCCGCGCTACGCCTCCCCAATGCCTTGATACGCAGAGTCCGATGAGGTAATCTGGAATTGCAGTGGGGAGTTGCAAATCATGATTCCCGCCATAGGGGGTAGGAAGTTGATTCAACATCGCCGCGCGCTCATTCTCGCCGCCTTTTTGTCCGCGCCCGTTATGGTTCGCGCGTCGGAGAATCATTCAGCGAGGCTCAACCAGTGCTGTAAGGGCTTCCTGACAACGCTGCCTCAAAGCCCTATCACGCCGCCGTCGGGCCTCAATCGTCCGACGAGTAAATCGCTTAGTGGATCGAACCGCACACCGCCCTCCGGCTGCGACGACGGCACTGTCATTGACATACTCGTTGTCTACACCACTCAGGCTCGTTCGGCCGCCGGCGGCATCGCCTCCATCGAATCGAAAATCGCCGGCGCCATTTCCGACGCCAACACGGCGTTCGCCAACAGCCTGATCGACACCTCCCTCAATCTCGTCCACTCCGCTGAAGTCGCCTACACCGAAACCGGCGACAGCGCCACCGACGGGGCCGCCCTCCTGGCCGGCGCCGGCGCGCTGGCCGCCGCACATACCCTCCGCGACCAATACTCCGCCGACCTCGTCGCCCTCTGGGTCAACAGCCTCGAAGTCGGCGGCCGCGTCTTCGCCCCCACAAACCCCTCGGGCTACAGCGGTTTTCAGGAAATGCGCTGGACCGAATGGGACCTCTACACGTTGGCCCACGAGACCGGCCATAATCTCGGCTGCGCCCATGATCCCGATCACGCGTTCAACGACGCTTACTTTCCTTACTCGTACGGCTACGTTGACCCCGGCAACAACTGGCACACGATCATGGCCGTCTTCCAGCCCAATCCGGGAATTCCCTATTTTTCCAACCCCAACGTCAACTACCTCGGCACTCCGACCGGCAACGCCGCCACCGCCGACAACGCTCACACGATCAATCAAACCCGCCACATCGTCGCCAACTACCGCCTCGCGCCTGTCGCCGGTCTGCCAGCGGTCTTGCGCGTCAACTCTGCCGCGGCGCCTGGCGGCGATGGCCTCTCGTGGGCGACGGCATTCATCAATTTGCAGGATGGGGTGGCCCAGGCGATCCGCTCGCGCGGGGACGTGGAGGAGCTCTGGGTCGCGGCGGGCAATTACAAGCCGGATAATGGAACGGAGCTGCGCCAAATGTCGTTCCGCCTGCAAAGGGGCGTCGGCATCTACGGTGGCTTCAATGGAACGGAGACGCTCCGCTCCCAGCGCGACTGGATCACCAACCCGACGATCCTCGACGGGGAAATCGGCGCACCCGGCGACGCGACGGACAACAGTCAGCACGTCGTCGTCGCTGAAGATGTCGACGCAACGGCCGTCCTCGACGGATTCACCATCCGCAACGGCAACGCCGACATCGAGACGGTCTTCTTCACCAACACCGGCGGCGGCATGCGCAATCAGGCCAGCACACCGACCATCGCCAATTGCCGTTTCGAGGACAACTCTGCAGCGTGGTATGGCGGCGGGATGTACAACGATTCTGCAAGCCCGACCGTCTCCGCCTGTGCGTTTATCTCCAACGCAGTCGATCCGACTCTCTTCCCGGGCGGCGGCGCCATGGCCAACCGCTTCGGCAGCGCGCCACAGGTCACAGACACCACTTTTTCACTGAATTTCGCCGGCTATGTCGGCGGCGCGGTCTATCATTCCGCCGGGGCCACGACGTTTAGCCGCTGCATTTTCGACACCAATCACTCGGAATATGGCGGCGCCATCGCGCTGGATGGATCATCCCCGACATTCCTGAACTGCGGCTTTTACGACAATCTCGCCGATACGCACGGCGGGGCCTTCGATATGGTGAACGGCAGCAACCCGGTCATCGCCGGCTGCATCTTCAGCTACAACACCGCCACCGCAAATTACGGCGGCGCCATGACCACGTTTGCAAACAGCAGCCCGTCGATCGTGAACTGTACTTTCGTCGGCAATTACGCCGGATTTGTCGGCGGCGCGATCGCTAACGACTCGAATGGCCCGACGCTTGCCAACTCCATCCTCCGCGACAACGGCACCCAATGGGGGACCAGCCAGAACGACCAACTGTGGAGCTTCACCGGTGCCATCAATGTGCAGTATTGTTCGATCCAAGGCTGGACCGGAAGCCTCGGAGGCATCGGCAACAACGGAGACGATCCCCGCTTCATCGATCCCGACGGTCAGGACAACGCCACCGGCACGCCGGATGACGATCTCCGCTTGCGGCCCGGCTCACCCTCCATCGACTCGGGCAGCAATTCTTTCATCCCGGTCGCATTGACGACCGATTTCGGCGGCCTGATGCGGCGCACCGACATCCCTGCTATCGCCGACACCGGGGCGGGTACGCCGCCTATCGTCGACCGCGGCGCCCACGAATTCACCGCCGGTCAGTGCCAATCCGGCGACTTTTCTGCCAACGGCCTCATCGACAACACCGATGTCGCCCCATTCGCCGTTGCGCTGGTCGGCCCGCCGCCAGCCAGTTGTATCGCCGACTTGAACAACGATGGATGGTCGGACGGCCGGGATATTCGAATCTTCACCGCCCTGTTAATGTCGCCATAAAAAAACCCACGGAGGATCACTCCGTGGGCCGGATTCAAATCACCTATCTAGCCGCTCAGCCCTTGTACTTCACGCTGCACCCATACGGCTTCGTCTCGGGTGTCTCGACTTTCTCCCCGTCGATGATCGACGCCAGCGCCTGCCGCACGTAGTTTTTCTTGTCGGTCGCCGATTTCTCGTTGCGCGGATCGTTGTCCATCGCCCCGGCATAGCGCAGCTTGCCGTCCTTATCGATGACGAACATGTGCGGCGTCGTCTTCGCGCCATACAGGTGACCGACCTTGCCGTCCGCATCGATCAGGATCGGCCAGTCGATCTTCCAGTTCTTCTTCGCCTCCGCATCCTTGCCGTAGTTGGCGTGACCCGAGTGCGTCGAATTGATCGAGAGGATTACGACACCTTTGTCCTTGAAGCTCTTTTGCAGGTCGGCCATCGTGGGCTGCTTCTCATGGTGCAGCTTGATGAACGGGCATTCCGGATTGAACCACTGCAACACGACAATCTTCCCCTGCTTGGTGTAATCGCTGAGCCGATGGCTCTTGCCGTCCGTATCCTTCAGCACGAAATCGGGCGCCAACTCGCCCACCGTGGCCGTCGCCGACTCCGCTCCCGGCATGTGCTTGGTCTTTGGCCCCGCAATGGCCAGGCTCGCGCCCGCCAGCGCGACGCAGACAGCGAGGGCCATTGCCCATATCACGAATGTTCGATGAGTCTTGATCATTTGTTGTCTCCCTTGCAAATGAAAACCGTACGACCGAAAGCCGGACCGCCCGGCCCCGGATCACAAATTGCAAATGTCGTCAACTTTCCGGCGGCGCTGCTTGCACTTCATGGAACGTCTCTTTCCCGTCCCGCTCGACAGCGAGCAGCCCGCGGATCGTCTTCAGTGTCTGAACCTCTTCCGGATAGGAAATGCGGAGGGTGTCGGACTTCACTTCGCCATCCCGGTGCATATTGTCCGGATACACCCCTGCGTCATTCTCATAAGGACAAAAAACAAGCCTGCGAGCCCCCTTAAACTTGATGACGAGATTGCGCCCGCTCCACTCCGCCGTGTAGGGCGCTGTTCGACCCTCCGCTACCGGGTGCCGCGCTCGAGCGTTCGCAAAAATCGCCGCCTCGGGCGACACCTTGGAACTTGACGCGATACCGAACTCGGCCGTCGCCGTCGCCCGTCCCGGAACACAGACATCGCGGCACACCAGCCAATCTACGTCCGCCCGGATCGCGGCCTTCGATCCCAAAACGGCTCCTTCCGATACCGTGATCGGATACATCAACACCAGTTGATTCTCAAAGATGTAATCCACCAGATCGCCGGGTTCAACGTGACGTTTCGGCGCCGGCCACAGCGCGGCCCCAATCGTCACGCCCGATGGAAGCTTGAAATCGACCCTCGGCGGCAACCCCGAATCGCCCGCATACCGCCAATAAACATGCCAGTCCTTCGAAATATCAAAAATCACCCCGAGATGACCGCCCTTACCCGGCGTCAGCGCCGTCTCCTCCAGCGCCAGGCGGACCTTCACGTACCGGTTACCCGGAAACTCCTCATCGGGATTGATGGGAGGATCGCCGGCCAACGCCGGCGAAGTTACCAGCGTGGTTGCAAGAACCAGCGAGTACCAACAACGAATTGCCATAAGCGCGTGTCGCCGTGCAGCGACAAAACCTCAAGGGCCAAGCGACCGCCCGCAGCCCCTGCGCTGTTATCATAGTGACAGACACCGTTCGCCGCTGAAGTTACACCGCCGGCGGTCATGCCCCTGTGCATTGAGGCACGCCCACATGACACGGCGTGCCAGCCTGTGAAATGAAAACCCGTTTCGCCAAGATCGCCCTCCAATACGTCTCGCTTACGCTACTCTTCTACCCCTTGGGTGTGCTTTGCCACGAACTGATCGGTCACGGTCTGATGGGTGTCCTGTTTGGCGGCCGAATCACCCAAGTCGAAATCCTCGCCTTTCGCGTCTGGCCGGAAATTCAATTCCTGGGATGGTCCGGCCGTTATGGAGCATGCGAAGTGGTCGGCATTACTTCCCCAGTCGGCGAAGCCCTGATGTCTCTGGCGGGCGCGATGAGCACCTTCTGTGTCGCCGTCATAGCCACGATACTGCTGTGGACCCGTCCCGGCGCGCCGGGAGGCCGCATCGCCCGTCCCATTCTAATCACGTTGGGCCTCTGGTGGATTGACCTTTTGACCTACACGCTGCCGAGCTGGGGCCTCCCGCGCTCTATCCTTTGGGGCCAGCAGACCTACAGCGAACCCTACGAAGCGGCGAAATCCCTCGGCATTCCCGGCCCCGCATTCCAGGCCTTCGTTATGATCGCCTGCACAATTTTGTTGTTCGCACTCATTGCTCGAGTACGGCGTGATGCGATTGTGCAGCACTCAACCCCGGCCCCAGCATCGTCACGCGACTGATTCAACCAACCTCCGAATCGGTCCCACATCATGCACCCGGACCATCCCCACCCCCGCCAGCGCGCAGTGCATCGCCACCGCCACTGTTCCCGCCAGGATGCCGTCTGCGCCCACCACCTCCCGGATGAACCGCTTCCTCGACGCCCCCACCAGCACCGGCCACCGTCCAACGAACCGCCCGATCTCGCGCAGGAGCCTCAGATTGTGCTCTGTCGTCTTTCCAAATCCGATTCCCGGATCGACGATCATCTTTGACGTGTCGACGCCGGTCGCCTCCAGCGTCGCCGCGCGCTCGCTGAAAAACGCCCCCACCTCCGCGACCACATCGTCATACTGCGGCGCGATCTGCATCGTCGCCGGCGTCCCCTTCATGTGCATCACCACGAAGGCCGCGCCCTCTCGCGCGAGCAGCTCCGCCATTTCCGGATCGTCCCGCGCCCCCGACACGTCGTTCACGATGTCCGCTCCCGCCTCCAGCGCCGCGGCTGCCACTGCCGCCGACCGCGTGTCGATCGAAATCGGCGAATCAACGCCTTCGCCCCGCAGCCCCCGTATCACCGGCACGACCCGCTCGATTTGCACGTCATCATTCACCGGCTCCGACCCCGGTCGCGTCGACTCCCCTCCGACATCGATGACATCCGCCCCCTCCGCCGCCATCCGCCGCCCATGTGCAATCGCCGCCACGGGATCCCCATAAAGCCCGCCGTCACTGAAGCTATCCGGCGTCACGTTTAAGATGCCCATCACCAGGCATCGCCCGCCAAACACCAGCGACCCATGCCTCGTCTCAATCACTTGATGTCGTGCGATACTTTCTGCCATTCCGCATTCCGAATTCCGCATTCCGAATTCTCTGCCATGAGCCTATCATCCGCTCATGCCGTCGCCTAGTGTATTGGCGCCTCCCAATGTTCCGGCGCACCGCGTAACGTACACCAGCACTGTCGCCGGCATGCTCTTCGTCGCCCTCGTCGCCCTCGCCTTCGGCTGGCCCACGCGGCTTGGCGGCTACATCGCCGGTGACGACGAACGCCTCGCCCTGAATCACGTCTACGTCAACCACCCGTCGCTCGCCAACGCCGCCCGACTCCTTACCATTGTCCACGGCGATCTTTACCAACCGCTCCCCGTCCTCTCCTTCCAACTCAACTACGCCCTCGCCAAGCCGAGCCCCGATTCGACGCACGGCGTCAGCCTCTACGGCTTCCATCTCACCAACATCCTCCTCCACGCCGCCAACGCCGCGCTCGTCTTCCTTGTCGCGTCCCGCCTCGTCCCGGCGCGCCGGGACCGCCGCATCGGACTGCTCACTGCACTATTCTTCGCGTGCCACCCCTTCGCCGTCGAGCCCGTAGCCTGGATCAGCGGACGCACGATCCTCCTGGCCACTCTCTTTTCGCTAATCCTGCTCCTCGAGTTACCGTTCGGTCGATCGCCCATCGCGTCCACGCTTGCGTGGCTCCTCGCGCTCGGATCCAAAGTGCTACCGACTGTCCCCATCGCCGCTATGTGGTGCGATTGGCGACTCAACGGTTCAATTCCACCACGAAGGCGTTCCATCTACGCGCTTCTCATCCTGATCACCGCCGCCGCAACCTGGTTCGTCTATCGCGCGACGAGCGAGGCCGGGTTCATCGACGCCATGCAGGCCGAACCCGCCGACCCTGTCCCGATCCGCATCCTCCTCGCCGGTCGCTACTACCTCGAAAGCTATGTCTGGCCCAACCGCCTCGCCGGTTGGTCGCCGCCGCCCCAAGGACACAACCTGGCGTCGCCCGCCGTCCTCATCGCACTCGTCGAATACGCCGCCCTGCTCATCCTCATCGCCCTCACCTGGCGACGCCAACGCACGATCTGCCTCGGTCTCGTCCTCTTCCTCATCCTCATCGCCCCCTTCCTCGCCGCATCCGTCGCCCGCCGCTTCCTCGCAGCCGACCGTTACATGTACCTCCCCATCGTCGGTCTGCACCTCGCCGTTGCGTCCGCCGCCATCGCTGTCTTTGACGCGCTGCGCCGACGGTTGGGACCCGTCACCGCTGCGCTTCCGACGATGATCCCGGCGACGGCCTGCCTGATCGCGTGGTTCATCGTCGGCTGGCGACTCGGTCCCACTTGGTCCACCAACGTTACGCGAAACCAGCGAGCCCTCGACGTTTACGGTGACAATGTCCTTGCCCACGTCGAACTCGCCAAGGCCTACGTCATCGAGAAACTGCCCGACGAAGCCCTCATCACCATCGCCAAGGCCCGCACGCGCTGGCCGGACCACCCGCGCCTCGCCGGTGTCGCCGGCGAAGCCCATCGCCTCAAAAAGCAATGGTCCGCCGCCGCCGGGGAACTCAGCCGCGCCGCCGCCGGTCTTCCGCATCACCTTTGGACGCTCTACTACCTTGCCCGTACCTACGACGACATGGGCGAGGCCGCCCGAGCTCGCGCGCTCTACACCGATATTCTTGACCAGCATGCGAGTTATTTCCCTGCCCTCGTCGCCCTCGCACGCAATCACGAAAAATCCGGCAATATCCCCGCCGCCATCGAGGCCTACGAGCGCGCGATCACCATCAACCCCCACGATCGCGACGCGCTCTTATCCCTCGCCGTGCTCCGCATCCGCCAGAAAGACTGGCCGGATGCAGAGTGGTCGCTGCAATCCATCCTGCGACTCGACCCCAACGACCCCGCCGCCCTCCTCAACCTCGGCGTCATCCTTGCCCGAACCAATCGCCCGACGGAAGCCCTCACTATTTATGACCGCCTGCTCGCACGCGACCCCGCGGCGTCAACACCTCGCCTCAATCGCGCCGCCCTATTGGGTCAGCTCAATCGCCCCGCAGAGGCCGAAGCTGACTACCGCGCCGTCCTCGCTGCGCACCCCGATCACTACGACGCCGCGGTCGGTCTCCACGAACTGCTCCAGCAGCAGCATCGCGAGCCGGAGCTGCCCGCCCATTGGCGAAAAGTCGCGGCCGCGGGCACCGCCGGCGTACAACCGTGGATCGTTTGGTCCGAGGCCCTTGCCGGCAATTCCGAATCTGCACAACGTGCGGCAACAACGATCGCTTCCGAATCACGCGATCGCCCATTCACCGACTGGGCCCTCGCCTACCTCGCCCTCCGCGAAAACCGCACGCAAGACTTCAAGGACATCTTGAGCAAGTTCTCCGCTGATCCATCGGTCACCCATGCTTCCCTCCAACAGGCCCGCATCATTCGACTCGCCCTGCTCAATCTCCCCGACCCCCTCCGCGACTCCCCCGCCGTTCATTTCGCCCTGGCCAACGCCTTCCTCTACGACCGGCAGACCGATGCCGCCCGTGCCGTTCTCTCGCAGCTTATGCAAAGCGAAAAAGGCGGCGGCTGGGGCGAAGCCGCCGAGGATCTCTACCGAAGAATCGAAGACGCCGGCACCCGACCGACAACCTCCGCCCCCAGGTCCAGCCGCATGCCGATCCAGCCATGACAATGATCAATGACGACACATTGCATGATCGCTCGCGTTGGTTGACGCTTGGTGGTCTTCTCCTCGTCGCCGCGCTCGCCTTCGCCTTCGGCTGGCCCTCCCGCCACGGCGAATTCCTCTACGGTGACGACCGCTACTTTGTCGTCGAGCACGTCTTCATCAATCACCCCTCCTGGCGCAACGCGTGGAACCTCGTCACGATGGTCCACAGCGACCTCTACCAGCCGATTCCGATGCTCTCGCTCATGCTCGACTACGCCCTTGCCGGCCCCGACGTCGCCGGCCGGTTTCCCGTCAGCACGTGGACGTTCCACGTCACCAATATCGCCCTGCACACGCTCAACGCGGCGATGGCCTTCCTCATCGTCCTCCGCCTCGCCCGCTGCCGCCGCGTCGCGCTCGTCGCCGGCCTCCTCTTCGCCTGCCATCCCTTCGCCATGGAGCCGGTCGCCTGGATCACCGGCCGAATGGTCCTGCTCACCGCGACGTTTTCGCTCGCCCTCATTCTCGTATGCCTATCCCGCCGCCCCGGTCACGAAGGTCGCTGGGCCATCCTTGCGATCGCCGCATGGCTCGGTTCCGTCCTCAGCAAAATGTTACCCAGCGTGCCGCTCGCCGCGGCCTGGTGCGACGTCCAATTTCGCGGCCGCCTGACGCGCCGCGCCTGGCTCGTGTACGCGATCCTCCTCGTCATCGGCGCGGCCGGCACGACGCTCGCTGTCAGGGCGACGCATGAAATGGGTTTCTTCGAGGACACACAGGCCGAAGCCACGACCAGCATCCCCGTCCGCATCCTGATCGCCAGTCGCTATTATTTCGAAAACTACCTCTGGCCTGCGCGTCTTTCCGCCTGGGCACCACCGCCCCATCGCGTCCCCTTTCTCTCCCTCCCTGTCGCCATTGCCCTCGCCGAATGGGCGGCATTGTTCGCACTGCTCCTCTGGTCGCGGCGACGATGCCGTCTCGCCTACGTCGGACTCGTGCTGTTCCTGCTCCTGATCGCGCCCTTCCTCGCCGCCGTCGCCGCGCGCACCTTCCTGACCGCTGACCGCTACATGTACCTGCCGATGCTCGGCCTGCACCTCGCGCTTGCCGCCGCAGTCGTCCAGGTCTTCGACGCCCTCCACAGGAAATGGTCGCTCCTCCCCGCAACCGCGCTGTTCGGGACCGCAATCCTCGCGCTCGTCGCGGTCTATTTGCAAATCGGCTGGCGCCAGGCCGGCTACTGGAAGAACATGGTCGCCCAGGCACATCGCACACTCGAAGTCTTCCCCGACAGCGTCGACGCGTACTACGAAGTCGCCCGCTCATACACCCATGCGGGAGACTTGGATGGGGCCCTGCGTATCGTCCAGGAAGGGCGCCGCCGCTGGCCGGACGACCCCGGGCTCGCCCTCCGTGCCGGCGAGGTTTATCGCCACAGGAAAGATTGGCCGCGCGCCGAGAAAGAGCTGTCTTATGCCGCCGCCCGATTGGGAGGAAGTGATGTCTTCGTGCGCCACGCCCTCGCCCGCGTGCTCGACGAAGTCGGCCGGCATGACGAAGCCCGCGACTACTACCGCCGCATCCTCGATGATCAGCCCGGCAATCTCCCCACCGTCGTAGCCCTCGCCAAGAGCTTCGAAAAGACCGCCGAATGGGACGCCGCCCTCGCCGCCTACCGCCGCGCCGTCGGTATCAACCCCTTCCACCGCGACAGCCTGCTCTCGCTGGCGGTCTTGCTGATGAAGCGGGAGGAATGGACCGAGGCAAAACCGCACCTGCTCGCTATCCTCGAACTCAACCCCAACGACCAGGCCGCCCTGCTCAACCTCGGCGTCGTTGAGGCACGGTCGGGCAACGCCGTCGAGGCCGAGGCCCTCTACAACCGGCTTATCGAGATGGATGCCAACAACACCTCCGCCCGCCTCAATCGCGCCGCCCTCTGGATGACCACCGGTCGCAACACCGAGGCCCAAACCGAATTTCGCGCCATCCTCACGAAAGACCCCGACAACCGCGATGCGATGATCGGTCTGCACGAAGCGCTGCAGCGAGCGGGGCAGTTCCGGGAACTCGTCGCTCTGTGGCGCGCATACAAAGGGGACTCTATCCCTGAACCTGAACGCTGGTCCTGGCTGGTATGGTCGCTCGCCCTGACTCACGACGGCGACCACGCCGTACGATATGCCGCTCCGCTGCCTGAAAAATGCGCGCCCCGGTCCTTCGCAAATTGGGCCATTGCATATCTGGCATTCGTTGAAAACGAGATTAATGCTCCTCCCGAGATCTTGGGACCCCCTAGTTCCCCCACAGTTCCCACTACCAATCGCCTCGAATGGCTCCGCATGGTCCAACTCGCCCTCGAAGTCCTTCCTTCCGATCAGCGCAACTCTCCCGCCGGTCTTTACCTCCTCGCCCGCCTCGCCCTCGAAAATAACAACACCGCGCTCGCCGCCCAGGCCGCCCGCCAATGCGCGGCGTCCGCAACGGACGCACAACTCAAAAACGCCGCAAATGCCGTTCTCGAAGTGATTGCTAAGTCGCAAGAAAAATCGTCGACGACAACGCAAAAATCTCAGCCGCCCGATGGCTTGGCCGGATAGCCCAGTTCCCGGAGAATTCCGACCATCTTGTCCCGATGGTCTCCCTGCAATTCGATCCGCCCCTCGCTGATCGTGCCGCCGGCACCCTACTTCGCCTTAAACGTCTTGAGCATCGCCGGCAGGTCGGTCGCGCGAGCGTCGAGGCCGCTGATGATTGTGACCATCTTCCCGCCTCCCCGCCGCTCGCGGCTCACCCGCGCAGGCTGGTGCTTCGGCAAAAGCACCTTTCCATCCGCCCCGCGCGGGCAGCGACACTGCTGGACCCCCTGCCCGCACCGTTCGCAGGTCACTGGTCGCTCAAGCGGAGTTCCGTCGAAAAGGCCGGACATGAATTGATGACAAGAGTTCCTACGCTGAATTAGTTTCCGCCTACTTCCGAATCAGCGCCGCATTCGCAACATTCACACGATCCTGTACGTCGCCGCGTTTGCCGAAGCCAACTTCGATAGTCAGGCGGTCGCCCCCGGTGACGGGCAGGTCGATCGTACGCGGCGCTTCACCAAACCGCAGACCGTGGAGGACCAGCACTTCGCGGTCGTCCAGGCGGATGATCACGTCGGCGTCGGCATGAGGACCCGCCGAATCGTCGATGCCGACGAGGGCGGTCAAGCGCTGGTATGCGCCGCCCAAATTCCAGGTGATACGGCAGGCCGAGTGCAGACCGACGCCGCAGCGATAGGTTCGCCCCGCCAGCACAAGCGGGCCGCCGAGTACGTTTTGGTCGATTCGGTAGCCCCACTGCGTTTCAAAATAAGGAGCGGCTTCGTACTTTTCGACGGGCAGATCGCTGAGCCATTTGCGCCGACCGCCGTTGACTTCAATGGCGATGAGCAGCTTGTCAGGGATGACCAGGTTTTCCATGCTTGCGAATGAAGCGTGCAACTCGCCGACTTTCCAATTGAACTTCGGCGACATGAATCGCGAGCCGTCGCACAATCGTATGTCGGCCGAGAGACCGGCGGGCTCACCGCGCTTGGCCGCGGCCAGGGCGACGGTCTGGATCTTTTCCCAGGCGAGTGGCCGCTCGTCGCCCCCCTCAGACAGCCGCAGGATGCCCTTCTCAGCGCCGGCCATTACGCCGCGCAGCCGATCGCCATTGACCATCTCAACGACATCCTCATCCCCCGCCGGTGGCGGCTCGCGCCCTGCCCGTCGCCAAAGGCGATCGATTCGCTCGATGGGCAGCTCAATTTCGCCGAAATCGGCGTTGTGGAGCAGCAGGCGCTCGTCATCGCCTCCGGAGATATTTCCGAGGACCTGCGAGGAGTCGGCCAACCGCACGATCCAATCCGCCGGCGCGACCGGGGCGCTCGCGGTCTTTGGTCCGCGCGGTATCGCGGCCGTGCAGGCCGCCAGGGGCTGCACGTTATCGACGTCCGTCGCGTTAAAATGAGAATCCTTGCCGCCGTCGATGGCGATGAACAAATCGCCGGGGAAATCCCAGGAGACGATGCGGCCGTTGATGGGTGAATTGCCGATCGGTGTGACCGACACTGTTGATGAGGGTTGTGTTCCAAACAGAGCTGAGGGCGCCTGTGCTACAGAGGCGGCCAACGCAAAGAAGACGAGAACACGTGATCGCACCAGCGCACCTATTTCTGAAAAATCGGAAGCGTCTGCTTCGGGATCTGCAGGACAATCAGCGCCATGGCCGTGCCGTACTCGCTGCCCGCCTCCCCGGGCCAGTACCCATCGGGCGACTGTTTAGCCAGCAGCTCGTCGCGAACCGCCGGCCACCACTGCGCCCAATGCTCGCCGCCGGCCATGAACATCGCCTGGGCGGCGTAGTACTGACCGTAATAGTAGTGCGTCTGCTCCTGCGTCTTGCCGGGCAGAAACTTTTCGAGGTAAACGAGGCCCTTTCGCGTGGAGGCGTCGTCGTGAATCCCCGCGTAGTACAGCGCGGCGACGCCCGCCGCCGAGCGCGCGAACATCGAGCCCGCCGAGTCGAGCATATAGCGAAAGCCGCCGTCGGGATTCTGGCTGTCGTGGACATATTGAATCGCCCGGTCGATCGTGCTCTTGGGAACTTCAATGCCGGCGTTGCGCGCGGAGCGCAGGGCCATCACCTGGCAGATCGTGACCGACAGATCGGCGTCGGCGCGGATCGGATGATACCGCCAGCCGCCACGGTCATTCTGCGTGCGGACGATGAGGGCGACGGCCTTTTGCAATTTCTCGCGGAGGTCCGGTCGGGGCGACATGCCGTACATCTCGCCGAGAAAAAGCGTCGCGAAGCCGTGACCGTACATCGGGCCGTATGAGGTTTCGGCGGCGATGAGTCCCGACTGTTCCGAGGCCGAATCGAGGACGAACGCCAGCGCATTCTCGACATTCTTCGCGTACGGCCCGCGACCCGGGACGCTGCCACTTTCCACGAACGCCAGGGCGCCGAGCGAGGTGATGCCGACATGCCGGCCATACTGCGACTCGCTGCCCCACGAGCCATCGGGCTTCTGCTGCTTGGACAGCCAAGCGAGGCCCTTGTTGATGGCGAGCTGCTGTTCCGAAGCTTTTTCTCTCGAATCGATCGGCTGAGTCGAGGGGGCCTGGGCCAGGGCGGAAGGGCAAAGGAGAATGGCGAATAGCGAATAGCGAATAGCGAAAGAAGAGATTGAACCCCGGACGCGGGATGGACCGCCTCGGGTTTCGCTATTCGCTATTCGCCCTTTGCTATTCTTCTGCATTCCGCCGCGCCTCGTCCGCCAATGAGCGATAGTACTCGAGGATTCGCTCGCGGTATTTTTCCGGAAACTGCTCGTCGAACCCCTGTGATATCTCCTCGCGATCGCGCTGCGGCAGATAGCCCCAGCCGCGAGACAAGTCGGTCTTGTCCGCATCGCCCCCCTTTCGCCCGCGGCGGGCGGCGTCTTGAGGATCTGCCGGGCGACTGACCGCTGCCGGGGCCTTTCCCTCGCCCGACTTCGCCGGGGTGCCCGGCGAGGAACGGCCGCCCGGCCTGGCCTGGCGTCGCCGGACCGTCGACGAGCGATCGCGCGAGGCGGCGCGATTCTTGCGCGCCTCGGCGATCAGTTGGTCAATACCTTCGAGAACCTGAACCTGGACGCGCTGAGTCTTTTCACCCGTGTCGAGCCGGTCGCGTAATCCTTCCGCCGCGTCGTCCATGGCGGTGATCGTCTTCTCGACGGCGTCTACGACGGACGATTGGCCGCCGAGCAACCTGCGGACGAGTTCCTCGTCGACCACCGAATCGCTTGTCTTGCGTTTGGGAGGCAGCGTCGCTTCCTGATCCTGAGCCACTGGCTGTGTGGTTGGTCCGAAGCCCGGCAGAAAAAACGGCCAATCGGTCCTGTTGAATTTGTTCTCTTTTTCCTCTTTGTCTCCGTCGGCCCCATCGCGGTTAGGTTCTTCGGATTTATCGATCATCTTAACTGCCAGTTCGTGAATGTCTTTTTGCAGCCCGCCGGTCAATTGAATTTCCTCGAGCTGCGACTCCGTTCGCAGCAGCGGATCAGGCATCGATCGATCCAATGCGGCAGTCCGGGCGTTGACTTCGGTTTGCAGGCGGCGCAGGACTTTCAATTCCGCCAGCGTCGGCACGGGCTTCTCCGGGGTGGGGCTGCCGGCGCCGCCGCCACCAGAGTCGTCCACGAAGCGGGCCTCATCTTTCTTCGGTTCTTCCGCGGCGGCCTGGAGAAGATCCGCCAACTCGCGCAGAACGTCATCCTGCTCCGACAGGGCCGCCGGGCAGTCCTTTTCCTCCAACCTGGCAGCGGCCGACTCCATTCGCTCGGCGATTCTCATGCACACATAGTCGTACACGACGCTGGATTTCAGTTTCTCGCGAACCTCCTGCAGCGGCGTCGTCAACCCGCGCTGGTCCTTGGCCAACTTTGCCGCGCGAAGACTGTCCGCCCGCGACAGCCGCCGGTCGGAGCTGCTGCGGGCGTGGATTTCGGCGGTTTCGCCGCGAAGGCCGGCCTGCGCGCGGCGCAGGTCGCCGAGCAGGGCGACGATCTGGGCCAGCGACCGCTCCGCGATGGCCTGCTCGGTCCGCCCTTCCAGTCGTTCAAGAAGTTCCAGGGCCGCGTGGAGTCCGTCCAGTGCATCGCGCTGCGCGTCGGGAACATTTGCCGCTTCCGCCTGCTCCAACAATTCTCCGGCGGTCTGCATTCGATCCGCCGCGCCGTGGATGGCCTTCCTTGCAGCCGGTCCTTCCTCTTCAGAGTCCTTGACCTTCGCGGCTGCGGCCCGGCTTGTCTTGTGCAGCGTCATCTGACGGTCGGCGAGCTTCAGCAGCGTCTCCTCCGCCCCGCCCGTCGAAGCGGCTGCCTCCGTATCGCGCAGGAGCGCCTCCTGCGCCGCGATAATCTTCCGCAACCGCGCCGTCAGGTCCTGAAGCGCCCGGGAAAGGTCCGCCAATTCCCGGTCGGGCTTCTTCTCCAACGCCGCGATCATGGCCCGAAGAATCGCCGCGGCCCCGCGCTGCGCTTCGGATGCCCTGCTGAATCGGCCCTCGGCGATGGACTGGGTCGCCTGATCCATGTTCGCCGGCAGGGCCTTTTCTTCGGCGAGTCGGGCTGCCGCGTCGACCGACAAGCTCGCCGCCGTTTCGCTTTCCAATTTCTGCCGCGCCCAGGTCTGCATGGTTTGAATCAGTGTGGACACGTCCGATCGCAGTTGCGATTGACGCGCCGCGAGCATCGGCAACGACGATTCACCGGTCTCGCCCAGCGACCGACCGGCGATCCTGGCCAGCGAGGCGGTGTCGCGTTCGAGCGCCTCCTGGCGATCGAGCACCTCGCGCAGCTTACGAACGAGCTCCTCGAATTCGCTCCAACGCTCGACCTCGTCAAGCATCGATTGCAGCACACCGGCGACTTCATCCTGCGCATCCCGCGAGGCCTGCAGGTGTTCGTGTTGGACGTCGGCCTTCCGCGCGTCGCCGGACCTCGCCAACGACTGGGCCGCCTCTTTCAACCGTTCCTCTACGGACCCGCGAAGCCGCCGAGCCAGGCGTTCAGCCTGGCGCATGGATTCCGATGTCGCGGCCCCATTGCGGGCGGCCCTTTGAGCGACTTCCTGGGTCTTTTCGGCGGCCTGACGGCTCTGGGCCGTCAATCGCTGGAGACGAGCCACGAGCGATTCGACGGCCTGGCGCTCCGTGGCATCAAGGGGCGTCGCTGCGGCCGGATTCTGATCGAGTTGTTGAGTCCGCTCGGCTGCGGCAAGCAGGTCCGTCAACAAATCGCGCAAGGGACCGCGGACGGCCATCAGCTCAGACCGCAGCCGATCCGCGAACTGTTCCAGAGAGATGATGTTGATGGTGACGATCAGCGAACGAACAGGCTCGTGCGTACGGCCGTCGAGGTCGAAACCGTCCCGCGCCTCGACGCAAATCCGAATGGCGTCGCCCGGCACCGGCTTCAGCGTCTCGATATTCCATGAATAGACCAGCGCGCAGCGCAGCGGCGGCGGCGCCGGCCTCGACGCTGATTCGCCCTCCGAAGGACCGTCACGCGCGATCGTCAAGAGATCGGCGACGGTCTGAAACTCCGGCGTGTTCTTAGAGGCCAGAAGGGTAAAGGCGGCCAAACCCACATCATCCTGCGCCGTCGCTTGAAGCTCCACGATGGCGGCCGGCGTCGCCTCGCTGACGCCGGCGGGGCGCTGAATGGCGACCGTCGGCAGCTCGTCCGGTCTCACGCGAATTCGATAAACGGGTCCGCCGCGCGATTCGAGGCCGTCGGCATCGACCAATGCCGTCTCAATCGTCGTGCTTCGATCAAGCGTCACATTCGCCGAAAACATCGCGCCGGCCGGATTCTCGGCGATCAGCGGCACGCGACATTCGCCGTCGAGGATCAACGCCGCCTTGGAAGCTCCGTCGCTCCCGATCGGACGATCCGGCGTCACGTCGAATCGGGCTTGGCTGCCGCGCAGCGCCGTTACCGGCGCGTCGTCCAATACGCGCGAGTGCGCGGGTAAGTGACGGGCATATGGGGGCGGCGTAACAGTCACACGGGCGGCAGTGACGGCAGGCCGTTTCACGACCTTGACCTGAAACGGACGATTGGCCGTGTCATCGTCGCCCGCAGAGAAGCTATAGGAAAGGGGGGAGCGAATGTTCTCCAGAGTGAACCGATAGACGCCGTCGGCGTCGCGGCGCATTTGCTCGCGTTGGCGGTGCTGCGACGACGAACTCCAATGAACGAAGGCCCGCGTCGAGGCTCGATCCCCGCGATCCAGCCGCATTTGGGCGGTGAAGGCCTCGCCCCAGGCCACAACGACATCCGTCGTCAGTGGGGAAATCTGCGCTGCCTTGGGCCATTCAACCGCGGCGAATGGCCGAGCGAGTCGGATGACTCCCGTGGAAACGAAACCCGGGGCCAACCACGCGACCAGGCCGACAGCGGTCAAGGCACCCATGGTAGAGAGAGTTGAGCGAATCGCCGGGCGGGCGCGGAGGAGGCCCCGCGATGGAAGGCCCTCGGTGGAGCGGATCGTCTCGCTCACGACCTGTCGCCACATCTCGTCCGAGCCCTCTCCACCCGCCTGCAAATACGCGACGGTCCCGGCCAGCCGGTCTTTCACATGCGCCGGGAGGGCCTTGAGTCCGAGGGCCAGTTGATCCAGATGGATGGGCGCGGTCAGCGGCCGCCAAATGGCGCGATAAGCCCACCAGAGCGCGAAGACGGTCCCGAGGGCCAGAAAGTTGATGCGGACAAACCAGGGAAATCGAACCCACCAATCCAACACCGCCAGGATGGCGGCCATCAATATTACCCACGCAATGAGCCGGCCGATGGCCTCTACGACGAGAAGTGCGCGCACCCGCCGGCGGACGCGGCGCAGGTCCGCCAGCATCGCATTCGTTTCGACATTTGTCGCTTGCTCGTTCACGCCATTCCCGCCGATCGACGCATGGTCCATTCTGTTCCGATCAGCGTCACAAAGAGTAGGAGAATCACGCCCTTGTCCCACAGCGGCTCCTCGATGTCGTCGGCGATTTGGATGCTTCGATCGGGGATCACCGATGCCAGGGCATTGAGGTCCAGTCCGTCGACCGAAACGGCGCCCGCCGAGTCGTTCGTAAGGCGCCAAAAACGACCGCCGGTTCGTCGCGCGAGTCGCTGTAAATATTCGTGATCCGCCTCCAGCCGCCGCTGCTCGACGTCGCCGGCGACAACCGTGACGTTTCTTGCGTAACGGCGCGCAGGGGCGCCCGCTGCCGGTGGCTCGGCGATCAGTGCGAGGGTCCCCGGTCGCCGCGGCCGGAATTCGCCTTCGAACACGCGGGTTGCCGGCCCGTTTGATCGCAAGACAAGCCGCCCCACGAGTTCATCAGCGGCATCGCGCACCTGACCGGCGATGGTGGTCAAATCGCCGATCGGCAAGTCAGTTGACGCCGTCAGTCTGACCTGGATTTTTTCCCCGACTTCGCATCGCCCCCGATCCGCCTCCAGCCGCCAGGGCCGCCCCTCGCCGAGCTTTCTGGCGCGGGCGAGTGTGTGCAGGGCTTGCAACCAAAATGTGTCGTAAAATATTTCACCGGAGTCCTGCCGCAAGCGCCAGAGATCGTCGCTGCCAAGATAAAATGTCCGCCCCGCGCCGTATCGTCCCAGCACGGCGAGGGGAATCGGCCCGCCCGCCGATTGCGCCGTCGGGTGAACCGCTAATACGCTGGCGGCCGGCTGCGGCCCCAGCACGCGGGCGTACCAGTAGAGGCCCGGCATCGAGGGCATTTCGTCGCCCGGCCGCAGGGTCTCATCTCTCAATTGAAAGATCGGGTGGGACTGGCCTTCGCTGGTGAGTTGAATTCGGAATTCCTCCGCCAAAGCCTTTTCGTACCGACCGTGAAAGTGAGGGTCGATCTCCACGGGTAGGAGCTTTTCCAGAGGAGTCTGACGAAGCCGTTGCGGCATGTTTCGTTCGCCCGCGATGAACGCCAATCCGCCGCCCTGTTTCGAAACAAAATCCACGAGCAGCGATTGCTGAACCGGTGTCAGCCAGTCGCCGCGGGGATCGACATCGCCGAGGACGATCACGTCGTACGGGCGTAGTTCCTCGATGCTCTGGGGAAACCGCCGAATCGGCAGCGTCCCTTCCTGCAGAAAGCCCGACGTCGCCCCCAGGAGGAGGCAACTACTTTCGATGCCGCTTTCGCGAAGCAGCAGGTTCTTCAAATAGCGATATTCGAAACGCGGCATGTCCTCGACATAGAGCACGCCGATCTTCTCGTCATGCGCCGTCACCGACGTCTGGGCAAAATTGTTTTCCAGTTCCAGCTCGCCCGCGCAGGGTCGGACGGACACTTGAAGGACGCGCCGGCCCACCGCCGTGGGGCGGTATTGAAACTCGCCCTTGGCCGGCGGCCCAAGGGGAACGGCCTGGTGCGTCTGCGTGGCGATGACTTCCCGACGTGCGGCGTCGGACAGTTCTACGACGATGGACAAGGGCACATCGATGCCGACCGCCTCGATCTCGTAACGAACGGCAACCGTATCGCTCAAGAAGACCTCTTCCGGCGCCCAGATCGAGGCGACGGCCAGATCGCGGCGTGGCTGGGTCGAACCCACCGCGACAACATGTACCGGGATGGATCGCGCCAGCGCGGCGCTGACCGCCTCCTCGATGTCATCGGCGGCGGTCTGGCGGCCGTCGCTGATGACGACGAGGCCGGCCATGCGATGGCCCTGCGTCTGGTGAACGACCTGGACAATGGAGCCGGAAACGTCGGTGCCGCTTCCCATCGGAACTACTGATTCGAGATTCCGAGTGATTTTCGAATGATCCGCATCCTTGACGTCCAAAACCGCCAGCGGTTCGGCCTGCTTTCCAAAAAGCCACAACCCCAGTCGATGCCGCTCGCCGAGCCGGCCCAACATTCCACCCTCGGGAGCGGTCAAGGCCCCCGCGGCCTCTTGCCATCGCGTCAGCGGCTCGCGACTCGGCGGATCGACGAGCGTGGGCGCCGCGTCGCGCGCGGCCATGCTCGCCGAACGGTCGACGAGAACGGCGACGTACGATGGATCCACGTGATTGCGCCGCAAGACGAGCATCGGCTGACCACAAATAAAAAGGGCCGTCATGATCGCGCCGAATCGAAGGACCGCCAGCGTCCAGCGAAACGGCCGCGGATGGGGTTCGAGGCGATAGGCGAACCAGACGACGATGCCGGCGACCACGGCTCCGACGAGCATGATCCACGGCGCCGGGGGCGCGGCAAATTGCAGCGAGACCGGACCCTCGTCCGCAAGACGGATGCGGTCCAGGCCTAGAAGCGTTTCCAAGAGACCCGTCATGATTGCCCCCGGAAGAGCATGGCCATGATGGTCTCCAGTGAAAGAACCATGAGCAGCACGACCATAATAAGCGGCGCGATCTCCCGCGGGGGCCGGGTGCCGAGGTCGGCCAGTGCGTCTTCCACCTGCGCAGCAAACCTAACGTCGTCGCCCAGTAACCGGCGGACGACCGTGGCGTCGACCGGCGCAAGATCGCTTTCACGGGGATCGATGTTGACGGCGTCGATAAAGCGCTCGCGGCCCGCCGTGACGCCGTAGAATCCGGGTCGATCCGTGCCGGCATAGACGACGGCCGTGCCGCCCGAGGTGTCTGTCCAATCTACTTTTACCGACGCGCCATCGGGGCGCTGAACGACGCCCGCGCTGCGGGGTTCCTTTCCTTGGTCCAAGTGAAGTATGCTCTGGCCGATGAGCAAGTTCGTCGTGCTTCGATCACCACCGGCGGCAAAGAGCGTGAGGTTCAGCATGAGCGGGACAAAGTCCGGCTTGGCGGGCAGGTTGTTCCAGGCCATGTTCGCACTGGTCAGCCAGAACAATGCCCGCCCCTGCCCGACATCGGACTGGATCAAGAGCGGGTCGCCGTTCGACAGCCGAAGCGGGGCATGCAGCTCCCGTTCGGTCGCGCGCGGCCGGCATTTCCAATAGGAATTCACATGAGCGGCGCGAAGTCCTCCGCGATCGCTATGGACGAGGTCGGCCAGGGCCAGATGTCCCGGTTCATCGAGGCGAACGCGCCACGGCTCGGCCAACGCCTTCGCCTGGTCTTCGAGTTCAAATGAAAAAAGGCCGGTATGGCGGGCGGCGACATCGTTGAAATGATCCGTCAGGATGCGGTCGCCGCAGACCACCAGGAGGCCGCCGCCGGTGCGCACAAAACGCTCAATTCGCCCCCACTCGGCGTCTGGCAGATTTCGCACGTTTCCCAGCACGACGACCGAATAATCCGCGAGAACCTCCCCCTCGAGTTCGAGTGGAGCGATCGTCTTTATCTGGATATTCGTTCGCTCAGGCCGTGACGTTGACGACGAGACCGCCACGGCATAGTAGAACAACTCGCGCGCCGCTCTTCGAGAATCGTCCGATCCTTCCACCGCTAGGACCGACAGGTCGGACGCGACTTGCACCCCGAGGAATCGCGTGTTATCGGCGGGCATGGCGTCATCCGTTTTGATTTGTGCCGCGACGCGATGCGGCCCTTCCGTGTTGAACACCAGCTCGAACGGATCACTGGCCTCGCCGTGGGGTTCGATCGGACCGATCGTCCGAGTGGAAGCGACGGCGCCGTCGACCAGGACATCGCAGTTCACCCGTTCGAGTGGGCGGGCTCCATGATTGGTGAGTCGAACATTGAATCGGGCGGGGACGCCGACGCCGACGATTTGACTGGCCGCCGTTAATGCCGTCACAGCGACATTGTCCCGCGAGGCGGGCCCGACGTTGAGCACGATGATTCGGTCAATAGTAGGCCAGCGCTTTCCCAACTCCGCGGGAGCCGAGGTCGCCCTATTGGAGATGGTGTGCGACGCCGCGGTTCCGTCACTGATGAAATACACCCACCGGGCGCCGGCGGCCGCCTGTCCACGCGACAAGACGTCTGCGGACAACCGCATCGCACCCGGTACGTCGCCGGTCGCCCACGAGCACTTCCATCCGTCGAGGATGCCGCGGAGCGCCTGGCGATCGTGCACCGGTTGGTCCATCCAGGTGCGCGGCGATTGCGACGCGGCAATCAGCGCCAAACCGTCGCGAGCATCGGATTGTTCAATAATTTTTCGCGCCAGGGCCTTGGCGGCGTCGAACGAGGTGGACCCGTCCGGGTGAACGGCCTGCATCGAGAAACTGTCGTCGAGAAGGATGACCCGATCGAATCGCGGGCGGGCGAGGGCGTCGCCGAGCAACGACCCCGTCGCGAGAGGTCGGGCGATCGCCGCGCCAAGGAGGACGATGATCAGCGTGCGCAGGATGAGGAGCAACCAACGCTCGATGCGGATTCGCCGCTTGGCCGATTTTTGCGCGGCGGCGAGAAACATCATGGCCGCCCAGGGTTGGCTTTGATAGCCGCGCCGGCTGAGCAGGTGAATGACCAGCGGCAGCAGGGCCAGGCCGCCCGCCGTCGCCAACATTGCCGGATGAAGAAAGGTCATCGCCGCGTCACCCCGCGAATCGCCGCGCCCGCGCTGCGCGCGTGGACAGGTAAGCGGCCAGCGCGATGTTCACCGGCGCGCTCGTATCGAGGACTTCAAAATCAGTGCGATGCTCGTGACAGGCCCGACGAATTTCTCCGATGAATCCCTGGATCGACTTCAAATATTGCTCGCGGACGACGCGCGGTTCGGCGACTTGGCGGCCCGACGACTCCAAGCCGACCAATTCCAGCGGCCGCGTGAACGGAAAAGTTAATTCTGCATGGTCCAGCACCTGTAACACCAGCGGCTCGTGACGCTGATGGCGAAGGTGCTGAATCCCCGCCGTAATCTCCGCCGATGGTCCGAACAAATCGCTCAAAATTACGACGAGGTGGCGGTGCGCCAGCGTCTCGGCCAGCGCATCGAAGACTGCTCGAAACGAGGTCCTCGGGCCCACGGGGGCATGGGACAGTTCGTGGACGACGCCCTTCCATTTGCCGGGATTGTTGGAGGCGCGGCTTGTCCGCCGCACGACGTCGTCGAACGTAGCGACCGCGACGGCGTCAGCCTGTTGCAGCGCCAGGTACGACATGGCGGCGGCGATGGTGATGGCGTATTCGCGCTTGGACATCGGCGACGCCGCCGAGCGATAGGACATGGACTCCGAACAGTCCACGGCCAGGAGGAGCCGCAGGTTCGTCTCCTGCTCGTATTCCTTGATATAGTGCTTGTCGGTACGGCCGTAGACTTTCCAATCCAGGAAACGCAAATCGTCGCCCTGGCAGTACTTGCGATGCTCGGCGAACTCCACCGAGAACCCGTGCGCCGGCGATCGGTGCATCCCCGAAATATACCCCTCAACAAGCAGTCGGGCACGCAGGTCCAGCGCCCCGATCTGCGCCAGCACCGCCGGGTCCAGGTAGCGTCGATAATCGTCGTAACTTTCGGACATGGGTCCGAGACCCTCCGAGGCGCTCACGTGCTGAGCACGCGACTCGCCCCCACCGCTTCCAAGTCCGGCGTCATGTGGGCCGGCACGTCGCGAATCAGCCAGTCGACGAGCTGATCCACGCCGATGCCCTCGGCTTCGGCGTTAAAGTTCGTCACAATTCGGTGTCGCAGGACCGGATGCGCGACCGCCTGAATATCCTCCGTCGCGACGTGGTATCGGCCGTCCAGGATCGCGCGGGCTTTGCCCGCAAGGACGAGGTTCTGCGAAGCCCGCGGTCCCGCGCCCCAACTGACGTAATCAGAAATGAACTTGAGTACCGGATGATCGCGCTCGTCGGCGCGGCGCGCCGCCAGCCGCGCCGGCCGCGTGGCGCGGGCCAGGCGCATCGCATAGCGCATGACGTGGTCCGGACAGGGGACGCGGCGAACGATCTCCTGCAAGGCCAGGATGTCCTCATCCGAGAATACGCGCTCAATCGCCGGATCGGCGGCGGTCGTCGTCAAACCGATGATCCGCAACTCTTCCTCCTCCGAGGGGTAATCGACGAGCACTTTGAACATGAAACGGTCGAGCTGCGCTTCCGGCAGTGGATACGTGCCCTCCTGCTCGATCGGGTTCTGGGTCGCAAGGACGAAGAACGGCCTCGGTAGTCGATGGGTGAACCCCGCCGCCGTGACTTGGTATTCCTGCATCGCTTCGAGCAATGCCGCCTGCGTCTTCGGCGGAGTACGATTGATCTCGTCCGCCAGGATCACATTGGCAAAAACCGGCCCGTTCACGAAGCGAAGCTGGCGCACGCCGGTCGCTTTGTTCTCCTCGATGATCTCGGTCCCGGTGATGTCGCTGGGCATCAGGTCGGGCGTGAATTGAATCCTGGCAAACGACAGGCTCAAAGTCTGGGCGAGAGACCGGATGGCCCGCGTCTTGGCCAGTCCGGGGACTCCCTCGAGGATGCAATGCCCCCGGGCGAACAGGCAGATCAGAAGCTGATCGATGACCTCGTTTTGGCCGACAATGGCCTTGGACAGCTCCCGACGAATCCGCTCCCGGCTCGCTGCGAGCATACGGACCGCTTCCATTTCGCCGCTAACGGGCGAAACTGCGTTTTCAGCATTACTATCGGCCACTCGCGTTCTCCCCCGGCGAGGCTTCAATCGATTATACGCCTGAAAAACGGCGTCGTTCTGCGCGCGGTTTCGCCGGTCCCCGCTCGCATCGGGTCTTTATCGTCAACCGACGTTAAACCGCGAAAGCAAACCCGTCGGCCCAGGCCCCCTGGAGCGTTGCGCCTATTGCGGCCTGGGGCCATCGGTATGATGGCTCCGGCGAGTAGACTGGCTTTCGGAGCTTTCACGATTGGCGACGATCGGACATACCTTGGTTGGGCTCTCCATCGGAGGTCTGTGTTCGCCCCGGGCTCGGACTCGAGCATTCCCCTTTTTCTGGCTCGGCTTGATGGTGCTCGCCGCGCACAGTGTGGACATCGCCGAGTGGCTGATCACGCTTTGGGAGCCGTCGCGATTCAGCCAGCATCTCGTTACGCACTCGCCGCTCTGGACGTCCGTCCTCGTCGTGATCTTGTGGGCGATCCTCACGTTGGCCCGCGTGCAATCGCCGTGGCCCTACCTGTGCATTGCGGTCGCCGTGTTCAGCCATCTGCTCCTCGACTACCTGCCGGCGCGGTTGCTTCTATTGGAGGTTTATGGAAGCACGGAACTCACGGCCTGGCCGGACTTTCGCGAGTCAATCATCGCCGAAATCTGGATATACGGGTTGGTACTCGTTCTCGTGTCGCTCTGGCAATCCGCCCGGACGACCGGCTGTTCGCGTCCGGCCCGGAAGCTGGCCGGGGTCATGGCCGCGAGTTGCGTGATCGCCGCGCTGACACGAAATGGCTATATCTGGTCGGTGGCCTATGCCATCGCATCCGCGCACGCCCTGCTGCTTCTCCGTCGCGCGATCAAGCCCGCGCTGCTTTGGAGTCTGGTGCCATTGATTCCGATGGCGGCGATGGGCGCGGTGGAGCTGTGGTCCTTGCTCATTTATCGCCAGGCGCGCAAGCTGCAAGCCGCGGGAGATTTCGGGGAGGCGGCAAAGAGGCATCGCGAGGCGCTGGCCGTTCCAACGCGGACTTCAAAAGTGAGCATTCTCGTGTACAAGAGCTTCTGCGAAGTAGAGCTGAAGAACTGGGCGGCCGCCGAACAGGATTTGCTCGCCGCGGCTCGCGTGGCGGAGGATCCGATCTGGGCCGAACTGTCCCTCGCGGAATTCTACGTCAATCGGCGCCTCCGTGAGACCCCCTATTTTCGTCCCTGGGAGGCGCAGCGGATTGCCGAACGAGTCGCCGCCACCGCCACACGGCCAATCGATAAGGCATGGGCCGCGGAAATTGTGAAGCGCTCCCAAAACGCGACGATCCTGCGATAATGCATCCGAACGGCGAATCGGCGGAGTTTCGCCGGTACTCTCGAACAACGATGGAGGTTTCATGGTTTCCCTTATCACCGGCGGCGCCGGGTTCATCGGTTCTCACCTGGCTGAGGCGCTTCTCGCCCGCGGCGATTCCGTCATCGCCCTCGATAACCTCAGCACGGGAAGCCTTCGCAATCTCGCCGGAGTCATGAACCACCCCAAGTTCCGCTTCGTACAGGAGGACGTCCGCAACACACAGACCATGCACCTCTTGGTCGAACAATGCGACGTCGTCTTTCACCTGGCGGCGGCCGTCGGCGTGCAACTCATCGTCGATCAGCCCGTGCATACCATCGAGACGAATATCCACGGCAGCGAAGTCGCGCTGAATGTGGCCAACAAGTTCCGCAAGCCGGTCCTGATCGCCTCGACCAGCGAGGTCTACGGCAAGAGTGAAAAGGTCCCGTTCAAAGAAGAAGACGATACGGTCCTTGGCGCGACGCATTTTTCCCGCTGGTCGTACGCCTGCTCCAAGGCGATTGACGAATTCCTGGGGCTCGCCTATCACCAGCAATACGCCCTGCCCGTCGTCGTCGCGCGTTTTTTCAACACCGTCGGGCCCCGGCAGACGGGTCAGTACGGCATGGTGATCCCCCGCTTCGTCGAACGCGCCCTCAAGAACGAGCCGCTGCAGATTTATGGCAACGGCAAGCAGGCCCGCTGTTTCTGCTACGTCGGCGACGTGGTCAAGGCGATCATCGATTTGATGGCCTGCAAGGATGCGCCGGGCCGGGTCTACAACATCGGATCGACCGAGGAAATCAGCATTGAATCCCTGGCGGACAAGATCATTCAAATGACCGGCAGCCGCAGCACGAAACAGCACCTTTCCTATGAAGAGGCATACGGCAGGCCTTTCGACGACATGATGCGGCGCATCCCCTGCCTGGATCGTATCCGCGGCCTCATTGGCTTTGAACCGAAGACGGACCTGGCGGAAATCCTGCGCCAGGTCATCGCCGAAAAACGAGAAGCGTCGAACGCGAGGAAGCACTGATAGGACCGTATTACGACCGGTGCCCTGGTCAAGGGTCGGGAGCAATCTGCGGAACTTGAAAGACTTGTGAATGGGAGCCGAAGGGAGTCGAACTTACAGCCTGTCGCCGCGGAGACGGCTCTTCAATGACGACCGCTCATTCAATGGAGCCGAAGGGAGTCGAACCCTCGACCTCTTGCATGCCATGCAAGCGCTCTCCCAACTGAGCTACGGCCCCGGGGATTTATTTCAGGTAATTAGAGGATCGCGCGGCAGCGCTGTCAAGAGACCGCGGACCGCTGCTTCGGGGTCGGCTGCGCCGATCACGGCGCTGCTGACGGCGACGGCAAAGTGTCGCGGCGCGCGGAGTCGATCCATATTCTGTGCGGTCACGCCACCAATGGCGACGATCGGCAGATCGGTCAGCACCGCAACCTCTGCAAGCAGCGAGGGGCCTTGCACCGGCACATCGGGCTTGGTGGGCGACCGAAACATCGGGCCGACGGCGATGTAGTCCGGCGCTTCGGCGATGGCCGCGCGGGCGTCGTCAACGCTGTGCGTACTTTTTCCGACGAGCATCGTGGGGCCGGCGATCTGACGGACCGCCACAACGGGTAAATCGAGGGCGCCGACGTGGACGCCGTCAGCATCGGCCAACCGGGCAATGTCGGGTCGATCGTTGATGATGAGCAGGGCGTTGTGGGCCCGCGTGATCTCCCGCATCGTTCGAGCGCGGGCGAGCAATTCGCAGTCCGGCAGGTCCTTTTCGCGCAATTGAAGGACCTCCGCGCCGCCCGCCAGGACGCGATGGCAGACGTCCAGCCAATCGCCTCGGCAAAGCGACGCGGTGACCAGGACATGGAGTCGGGCGCGGGACAGGCGCTGTCGCCGCGGACAGGTCAACAGCGCATCTTGCTCAATCGAATAGAGTTCGTAGCGAAGCTTTTCCGCGCCGGTCGCCGCCGATAGGCACTCGATCTTGGAAAATTCCTCGATGCAACGAAGGGCCTCTCCGACGCGTTTGAGGGCGGCGGTGGCGACGCGAGCGGGATTCTCGCGGAACTGTTCATCGGCGACGCTGATCCGCGTGCCCACGTCGCCGGGCGTGTCGCGCGCCGCGAGCATCGAATGTGGACCGATGGAATCGGCCAGCGCGGCGATGGAGTGGCGAAAGTCCTTGATGCGGGCCGTAAGGCCGTCGTCGTTGAGTACCATTCGCGCGTAGTCCTCGACGACGCGAAGGCCTTCACGCGACCGATTCAGGTTGGCATCGAGGATTCGAAGTACGCCGGGGTCCATGCCGGGGAATTGTAACACCGCGCAGCGTCGCCGGCCCCGATCTTATTCGTCGAGAAGGTCGTCCACAAACTCGGCCGTATCAAGCGCGACATCGCCGTTTCCGTAGTCGGCGCAGGGAACCACATCGCCGGGCTCGGGGACGCCAAGCTTGACGCGGACGAAACCGGCGATGTCGCCGCCGTCGAGGAACGCGCTGTTATTCACGTCGCCCAAGACCGAGCAAAATGTCGTGCTCGTCGTGCTCATCGACGCGGCCGGGCCGAATGCCGTCTCAATGAGCGACAGGTTCCGGGCCTTTACGGCAAAGGTATATTGCGTCTCCGGCTGCATACCGGTCAGAAGCAGGTTGCCCCATGCGGCGTCGTTTTGCCATACCTCGGACGCCGACGGAACGCCGGATGCGGAAACGAACTGACCATCCCAATTGGCGTCGAAAGGCGAAGTGGCCGTGCATTGAATGACCATTTCCGTTGCGGCGGAGTTGTTCACCGAATCGGGATCGAGGTACATCGTGGCGCTGGTGGCGCTGGTCAAGACGGGCGCACCGGGGACGGCGGCCAGCGTTACGACAAAGCTGGAGGGGCTGAAGTCAACGGTCTCTATGGCATTGCGGTTTCGCGCCTTGGCCCGGAGTTCATATTCCGTATTGGGGACAAGATTGGTCGCCGTGTCGGTGTTGACCTGTATCCACTCGTTAAGGCCTGTGTTACCGCCGGGCGTAACGGAATCAAAGAACAATCCGGCCTGCCCGGAGTCGTAGAAACTGATGATGCCGGTCGCGGACATTTGCACCGTGGTATCGGTGACGGTGCCGATGGCCACGCCGGTCGGTGTTTCGATATGTGTCGTGCCGATGACGCTCGCGGAATAGGCGCCGGTATTGGGCCCGGGCGCTGGGGCGCTATCGCGGGTACGGACGCGATAGGTGTAATTCCGGTTGGGCAGCAGGCCGGTATCGGTGTAGCTACGCGAGGCCTGGAACGGGCTGTCGGTGCCGCCGGCACCGCCGCTGACAAAATCAAACTGGTAGGAGATGGGCGCCGTCGCGTCCGTCGCTTCGTTGGCAATCATCGTGATCGCCGAGGTGCTATCGGGGAGCGGCGGCTGCTCAAAGCCGATGGGATCGGGTTGCGGCGAACTGATGTCGGCGCCGACCGTGACGACGGAAATGTTCAGCTTGTAAAGTTGCGATCTCGTATTCGAATCGAGGGGATAAACGCGAATGTAGTAATCGCCCGGGCTGTTGGGCAAGGGAATGTCGGTCAGGGTTTCATCCGATCCGGCAGGCTGAGCGCTGGCCGTAGCCAGCACGGTGGACCCATCGGAATCGACAAGTTGCACGCCGAGATCGTAGATGGACAAACTATCGGTGAAATTGAACGAGCAACAACTCCCGGGGTTGCCCGAGCAATTCTGCGGGCTTGAATCGTAATTCAACCCGGTGGGCGAAAGGGTAACGGAGGCCGTGCTGTCGGCGATGACCGTAAAGCGATACCAGTCCTGATCGACATCGGCGTCAATCGAGAGAATTGAGCCGTGCGAGACGCCGGGCGTGGGAACCGACCCGTAGGATACGGGCGATCCGAAGATCACCGTACCAATGTTCGTGGCGCTGGCGGAGGAATCGTTGATCTCGTTAGCGTCGCCATAGCCGCGTTGGCCGGCGCGAATGTCGTCGTGTTGCGGTCCGTCGAACATCGTGCTCAGAAAGGGCTCCATGAGGGCGGTTTCGTAAATGGGGCATTGGTGGCTGAAGCCCAGGCCGTGGCCGTGTTCGTGCATAATCGTATTGCGAAAGAATCGATGGTTGTTGGCCGAGAAGACGCCCCAGGCCTCGGAAGAATCGAGGACCATGTCGCCGGTCTCGGGAAAGTAGTTGTAGGCAAGGACGCCGGATCCGCCGTCTATGATGATGCTGGCGATACGCACGTCGCCGCGATTCACGTCGTCGCCGGCCGTGAACCACGCCGCGCCGTCGTCCCAGTCAACCCCCGGCGCCGTCACGCGAACATAGCTGGTCCCCGTAAGCGCCGCCCAGCGATCAAAGCACGCCTGCACGCGCCCGACCCATAGAGCGCGATTCCCGAACTTCGCGTCCATCGAACTAAACAGTGTGCTGGTTTCGCCATCTACCGAAAGGCCGTCGGGGACAAAACTCCAGCTCAGCGTGGTGGGATTTCCCTGCTGACTCGAACCGCCCCAACGGGAACTATCGCCGAACTGGTAGCGGAGAGCGGGATTCAGCTCCGGGACCAGATCGTAAAGAATCGTCATGTCCACATCGGGAGTGCTGGGGTCGAAACAAAAGATCGGCGGGCCCGAGGCGTTCGGCCCGCAATCGATGATCTGCCGCAAGCGGGTTGCTAAAGATAAGATTTCGGGCGATACCGCGCGATCCAGATTCTTGGCTCGGGCGAGGACGGTCGGATGAACGCACGCCGCCGGCTGAGCGACCGCTGCAGCTACCGCGTCAGGGGTTTGACAGGAGTCGGATGGAGTCACGGCAGCCCCCAGGGCCAAACCGATGAGCAGGAGCAGGGTGATCAGCACGATTCCGTTCCAAGTTTGCATTTGCTCAGTCCCTTAATTCCCGGTTCGGATGCTCTTCCCAAACAACGATTTACGTTCCACGGGACGAACCCCCAGCCTCAAAAAAAAAGCGAACACCCGCGTAGAGCGGTCGATTATCGACTTTCCCTCATCGTCGCCCGGGGAGGGGCTCGAAGAGCCTTAGCGGGTATTATATCAGTTTACTTGACCGCGACGGTCGAGGTCAAGAGATGTTGCATCCGCTAATTCGTCGAATCGTAAGCCGATCCAGGTGTCACGGGCCCTGTCATGTGCCAATACGCGCGCTCCGAGTCACCAGCGCATTAGCGGAATGCCAGAATCGTGCGATGCGGTGCCATTCAGGCGGTGGCCCGTAAGGCGCGGACGAAGTCAGCGATTTGAGAGATAGTGGCGCGGTCGGGCAGGTCGTGCTCAAGTCCGAGGAATTGCAGTCCCAGACCCAGGCGACCGGGACCGCGCACCACGCAATGACGGTACTGCGCTTCGGCCAATAGCGGCGGCCGGCCGGGGGAGGCCGTGATCTCCACGCCGACAAGATCGCCGACGCCGAGTCGCGGGTTCTGATCGTTGCGGATATCGACGAGGATGCCGCCGACCGAGGCGTTGTCCAATCGACCGGAGCAGAGGGGCCATGTGGCGCTGTCCTCCGTGGGCAGCCCCCCTTGCCAGAGCTTGACGGCGATGAAGCGTTCCTGCGGAATCATGACGCGCTGGTAGACGCGGCGCTGCAGTTCGCGCATCTGTACCGGGCCGCGCACGACCAGCGTGTCCACCGCCTGGCCATCGGCGGATTTATCCAGCGATCGCATCAAAACCGGGCTGACAAAAATGCATTTCTTGTGGCCCCGGCGCAGTGAGATGCCCAATTCCTCCCCGGCCGCGATCTCGGGCGGGGCGAGCGTGTCGAGAGCGATGGGATAAACGATCTGAATGACGTTGCGGTCCCCGTCGTAGCGAATCAGGTGCGAGCGGAGGTTGCACCAGCGGCCCTCGGTCAGGAGGGACGCCGTAATGGGCATCTGGCGCTGGGCAGCCCAGACCAGGATCGCCGTCGCGGAATTGGCGTCAAGAACCATTCCTTGAGTCATACCAGGGCTTCCGATTCAATACCGGCCTCGTGCGGCGAACGCAACGACGCGCGGAGTTCCTTGAGCAGTTGGGCCGTCTCCATGGAGCGAGTGAATTGCAGACCCAGAATTGTCGCGCCGCCGCCGGCGGGCGTCACGTTGGACGCCGCGGCCGTCAAGTGAAACGTCGAATGTTGCCCCGGAAGGGAGAATTGCACGCGCAGCGGATCACGGGGCTCAATAGCCATGGCTGCCGGATCTTCGATTCGACAAGCCAGGCCATCCGCACTGATGTTCAGGAGTGTGGCGACGCGCCGATGATCCGCGCCGGCGTGCCGCCATTCGACCTTCACGAGCGACGACGGGGCCAGGCGCGCCCGCACGAACCGTCGCCGATCCACGACCGTGAGAATCGACGGACGATCGATGGCCAGCGCTCGCGTGTCGCCCCAATGGGGCGCGGCGGTGATCGTCGTCGCGAAGCTGTAGCGCCGGTCGCTGTAAACCTGCACCTGCGCCGCGGCATCGACGAGCAAATTGGGATCGCGGGCGGGTTGGCCGGTAATCTCCAGCAGCAGGGCATGTTCGTCGCCGCTGATCAGGCTTCCGTTTACGGTGGTATTAGGAATGACCGCCGATTCGAGCACGATTTGAGCCTGCGTGCGAATCGCCCATTCCAGGGCATTTTGGGAAGCCGAGGTGTCGAGCGTGATACTCTCGTTCATAATTGTCGCCCCAAGAGGCACGTTCGGATGGCGAAACCGTTCGACCCCATTCCTTGCGCGTCGCGGTGGCGGCCGTGCAGGGGGTCCGCGCATACCGAGCGCGCGCTACTTTCTCGGTCCGATGCGAGGGTTACTTGAAGTCGGGACTTGGAGAGTTCAGCCGCGAGGAGGGGCTACGCGGACTTCAGCACGCCGCCGAGATTGACGACCCGCTGCACTTCGGCCGTGGGGAGGCGTATGTCCAGGCGCATCCGTCCATCTTCATAATCCTGTCCGAGAATGTGGCCATACTTGCTGATGTACGCGAGCAATCGCCCATTGGAGCTATCGGTCTCAACGGTAATTCGGACATAGCGATCGCGCATGTGCTGGAGGACGCGATCGACAACATAGGGAATGCCCTGCCCCGTGGCGGCGGACACTTCGACCGCTTCCGGCTGGCTGACGCGCAACAGGTGGATGGCGGAGTCGTCGCCCACGGCGTCGATTTTGTTGAAGACGTTGATGCGGGGGATATCCTGGCAGCCCAATTCGGCAAGCACCTGCTCAACCGCGCGAATTTGCGCGGAGGCGTCGTGGCTGGCGGCATCCACGACGTGGAGAATCAGGTCCGAGTGGATCGTTTCTTCCAGCGTTGCCCGAAAGGAAGCGACAAGATGGTGCGGCAGGTTGCGAACGAATCCAACCGTATCAGAGAGCAGTGCGGTCTGGCCACCGCCCAGGTCCCAGCGGCGAGTTTTGGTATCAAGGGTGGCGAAGAGCTTGTCGGCGACGAAGGTCCCCGCGCCGGTCAGCGCGTTCATGAGCGTGCTCTTCCCGGCGTTGGTGTAGCCCACGAGGCTGACGGTAAAATAGTCGCTGCGCGAGCGGACCTCGCGGAGTTTGCGCTTGTCGATTTGGGCCAGTTGCCCGCGAAGAAACGACACACGTTTTTGCACAATGCGCCGGTCGATTTCGATCTGCCGTTCGCCGGGCCCGCGCGTCCCGATGCCGCCGACCGCGCCGACCTTGCCGCCGCCGCCCGCGCCGGCAATGCGCTCCAGGTGGGTCCACATGCCGCGGAGGCGCGGAGCGGTGTATTCCAGTTGCGCAAGCTCCACCTGCAATTTCGCGGTATTCGTCCGCGCCCGGCTGGCGAAAATGTCGAGGATCAGTTCGGTGCGGTCGATGACCCGGCGCTTGCAAAGCGCCTCATTCTCGCGGATTTGCGAAGGGGAAAGATCGTTGTCGAAAATGACGATGTCGGCCTCTTTTTCGATGACGTAGTCCGCCAGCTCGGCCGCCTTGCCCTTACCAATGTAGGTCGCGGGGCACGTTTTCGGGCGGCGCTGAATCATCCGCCCGACGATGTTCGCCCCCGCGGCCTCGGCCAGTGCGGCCAGCTCCGCGAGCGGATCGTACCGCGTCCCCGCCGGCTCCTGACCGGGCAAAATTAACCCGACGAGCACGGCCCGCTCAGCGGCTATCCCTGTTTCAATTTGGCGAGTGTCTCTCAATGTGATTCTGGCCCACCCCTCCACGGGATGTTAGGCGCTTAATACTTGTCTTTCCCGCCCTTGGAGTCCGCCGCTGCGACCGCGCCCGAAGACTTCCCCGTCTTGGCTTCCTTGATGATCTGCACGCCCGCACTCGCCCCGATTCGCGTCGCCCCGGCCTGCACCATCGCCCGCAGGTCCTCGTAACTACGGATGCCACCCGCGGCCTTGACGCCCATCCGCGTCCCTGCCACCGCCTCGCTCATGAGCGCCACGTCGGCGGCCGTCGCCCCGCCGGTCGAAAATCCCGTGCTTGTCTTGACGAAGTCCGCTCGCGCCCGCTTGGCGGCCTTGCACGCACGGACCTTTTCATCGTCCGTCAGCAAAGCGCATTCGATGATGACCTTGCAGATCGCCCGGCCGTCGGCGCAGGCATCCACGACCGCCTTGATGTCGCGATAAACGCCCTCGTCGTCGCCGCTTTTGAGCGCGCCGATATTGATCACCATGTCGATCTCGCCGGCCCCTTCGCGGATCGCCCGGCGAGCTTCCAGGGCCTTGATCTCCGGCACGTGCGCGCCGAGCGGAAAACCAACCACAGTGCACACGGCGACCGGCGAGCCCTTCAGGCAGTTGGTAGCCAGCCGGACCCATGACGGGTTGATGCAGACCGAGGCAAAGCCGCTTTCCATCGCTTCTTTGCAAAGCTGCTCGATCTGCTTGCTCGTCGCCTCGGGCTTGAGCAGCGTGTGATCGATGTACTGGGCAACATCGCGAGCAATCGGGCCAGCCCCCGCGGCGAGGCCCATGCCGATGCGGCCCGCGCCCAGTCCAAGGAAGTCCCGAACGGCCGCCGGGTTTTTCCGCGCGCACTGACCGTCGCACTGCGCTCCGCAGCACGCACACGCCGGCTGGGCCGGCCACGCCGATCCGCCGGTCATCTCCAGGATGCGGGCGACGATTCGTTCGAGGTCTTCGTTCGACAGTTCGGCCAAGTCCGGAATCTCCCGCAGCCGCTCGGTCGCGGCAGACGTTGCCATCATGAGTTCGACCGGCGAAGTGGCCGGCGGCGAACCCGATAGGATACCACGTTCCACGTCGCCAATCATGGCCACGCGTTTGCGATGCCGGTCGGCCGTGCATTGACCGGCGAGCCAGGCCTCCACGATCTGTTCGGCCAGGGCCGTACCGATCAGTCCCGCGCCGAGGGTCAGGACATTGGCATCGTTATGCTCGCGGCTGTTTTTTGCGGAGGAGACGTCGTAGCAAAGGGCCGCCCGGACGTTGGGAAACTTATTGGCGACGATCGACGAGCCGATCCCCGCGCCGTCGATGATGATCCCCCGCTCGCATTGATTATCCGAGACGATCTGGGCGACCGCCGCGGCAATCTTGGGATAGTCTACCGCAGATTTGTCGTAGGTGCCGCAATCCTGCACATTATGGCCGCGCTCGGCGAGGAATCGCTTGAGGTGCTCTTTGAGGTCGAATCCGCCGTGGTCCGCGCCGAGTGCAATGCGATGTGTTTTCGAACCGTCCGCCATGAACCCATCCGGCGCGCCCCTCGCGCAACTCCAATTATAACAAAGCGCGGAGCGAACGCGGGACTGCTTTTCTATGGTGTATTGGGCGAACCCGGCACTTCCGGAGGGGCCATTTCGCGGCGGACTTTTTGGATAAAGTCGCCCAGCATCTGGTCGCGATAATCGAGAATATCCTGTGGCAGATCTTCCGCGCGGACCAGAAACTCTACGCTGTAGCTCCCATCAACGCCGGGAACGATGAGTTTGGCGACATACGGCGAACTACGCGTCGAGCCCCCGGGCTTTCCTGCGTCCGTCACGGCGTCCGACAAACCCACATTGACACCGTCCCGCGTGATTTCGTACTTCAGACCGGTCTCCGCGGCGATGGATTCCAGCGCCTGACGAATCGACGAGGACTGTAGAAAGAGCGTGTAGCTCTGTGCGGTCGACGGCGGAAGCTTGGTCATCATGCCCGGCTCCATCGTCAGCGCCACGCCCGCCTTGTCGGCCAGGTCCGTCAGAATCTGCGTCAGCGGCACGTTCGCATAGCGGGCGGTCACTCGGCGGGAAAGAAGGCTGGCAATCTGCGCCTGGCCGGTCCGAATGACGATATGGTCCTCTTCCGGGAACCAGATCCATCCCAAGGCTCCCGTTGCGGTCTCCAACATCTCGGCCACCGTCCCGCGACCGCTTCGGGCCAGTTGATGTTCGAGCATCTTCGCCGCATCGATCTTGCTGGTAATACGGTATTGCACCTTGAACGCCGCGAAGTTCTCCGGCGTGTACTCCGACTCGGCGGCCTGCTTCAGCAGCTTGAGGTCCTCCCAGGTGAGCCGGCGATTGAGGCGCTTGAGGGGCTCCGTCGGAACGATCACGATCCCGCCATCGCGCGTTTCGTACGTCATGCCCAGGGGGCTCAATAGTTGCGGGAGAATTTCGCGAAGCGATGCATTCGACACGTTGACCTGCGCGAGCTTGGTCTGTTTTCCCCAGGGGAGCAGTTCCAGGGCGCGATCGTCGAGAGAAATCGACAGGCCGACTTGCTTTCCCATCTCCGCCAGAGCATCGGCGATCTCCGCGTCGCTGACGGTGAATTGTTCGAGCTTTTGGTCCAGCGCCGGCAGCGGGGCGGCGCCGGATTCGGCGGGCGGAGGCTGGGGTTGGACCCACATCGTCGCCAGGCACGCCGCAAATCCGACAATGGATTTCGTAATGGAAATCATGGCACGCTCCTCGGGGCGACCGCTATTTCATCCTTGATTCGAAGGCGCCCACCCGCGAGGCCGCCGGCCATCAGTATAGCACGGTCTCTTCAACGCGCTCGCGGGGAAAGGCCCGCGATGGTCCGTTGGCGATCGCCGCGCCGTTGGATACTGCTTCGGTGTCGGGGCCGGTGTAGGGCTTTTCCTCGAACGCGACCTTGACCTTGCCCGCGGGCTGCGGCGTCTCATACGAGACGACAATCATGGCCTTCGTCGGCGTCGGACCCGTCGGAGCGACCGGTGACGAAGTTCGCGGCAACCACAGGGCCAGGGCGATGGCCGCAGCCGCCGCGAGGGGCGCACCGATGGCGACGATCCGTTTGGCCATGCGCGACCAGGAGCGGCGCGTCAGGCCTGTACCGGCACCATGCCCCGCTGCGGCATCAGCCCGGACGGCCGCGGAGATTCGCGACTGGAGTTGTGGCCAATCGACGTCAGGAATCGGCCCATGCGCACGACTCACGAGATTGTCGATGGGCTCAACCGCAACCAAAGCGGCTTCCTCGCCGACTTCGCGGCTGATCCGCGCCGAGAGATTCTGCCAATCGATATCGCTAGGCACGGCGCGCCACGCGTCGAGAAGGGCGTGAAGCCCCTGGTAGGCGCCGGCTTGGCGAGCCAAATCCGCATCAGAGGCGAGGGCACGCTCCAAGTCAGCTCGCTGTTCCGACGTCAATTCGCCGTCAGCCCGCTCGCTCAAGAGCTGCTCATATGTTTCGCGTTGATCGTTCATTCTTCCAGATATTCCGCCAACTGGTCCTTCAATGTTTTTCGGGCTTGAAAGACGTTCCACTTCACCATTTCGACGCTGCACTCCATGATTTCCGCGACTTCCTTTTGGGAAAGCCCCTCCATCGCGAAAAGCACCAGGGCCAATCTTTGCTGGGGCGGCAGGGCCTCCACGGCCGCTGTCACGGCCGCCTGGGTTTCCTGACCCGCCATACGCTCCGCACCCCCGCTATATTCACTCTTCGCCGCGATCCGCGAATCGTGCGGTCCGGCGTCTTCGTCGCTTGTCGCCAGGGCCAGCGTCGGTCTCCGGCCGCGCCGAAAGTTGAGCGACAGATTGCTGACAATCCGCATCAACCATGCGCCGAACCGTTCTGGCTCCTTCAACGTTTCCAGCGACCGAAACGCCCTGAGAAAGGCCTCCTGACAAACGTCCTGGGCATCCGCCACGTTGCCCAGAAGCCGGTACGACACGGCCACTGCCCGCCGCTGGTATTTTTCAATCAGCCGGTCGTAGGCCGTCAGGTCGCCTGAGAGCGTCCTCGCGACAGCCTCTGCGTCGGTACGTCGGGGGTCGGTGTCATCCATCCGGCGGGCCGCCGCGCTGTTCAACTGTTTAGACCGCTCCGCAGCGGCGGAGTTAGGGTCCGATATGACAAAAAGTAAGCCATAAATTCATCGCCGCGACGTAAGCCGCGCAGTGGCTGTATCTTACGGTTGAGGTCCCGCAAAAACAATCCTGAACAAATTGTATAGCAAATCTGCATCGAGGTTCGATAGCGTCCCCTTCGAATAGAAAATCAGCAAGTCCTCGTCCCGTTACCTTAACTCGGGTCTCCGGGGTGCCGACGACACGCCAGAACCCCAGGTACTGGACCCGGGGATCATCGATGGTTCTCTAGAAAGGGACAAGTCACATGGGTTTCAAGACCAACACGTTCAGCAAGTCGAATTTCCGAGCGGTGATTACGCGCAAGCAGGCGCAGTTCAAGCGGTTCGCGCGACGGTTCGCCGCCGCAAAAACCATGACCGAGAAGCGCTTCCTGAAGGCCGAGTGCGTTCGGATCTGCAAAGAGCTGAATCAGTTCTGCAAGCAGTGGAAGAAGTGCGGCTTCGGCTCGTGGAAGTGGATCACGCGAAATTGCAAGATCAGCAACATCGGCAGCATGACGACGATCCGCCGCGGCCGCAAGACGTATGGCCGCAAGACCAGCATTCGCGGCTACGCCAAGCGCCGCTTCGCCAAGCGCACTAATGCTCGCCGGACCATGATCCGCAAGAACCGACGGACCAGCACGAAGGCCCGCCGGACCGGTTGGAACACGCGCTACAATCGCACGAACAAGGCCCGCCGCAGCTACGTCGCCTGGTAAATCGGCGGTCGGACCTAGAGTCCTGAGGGTCCAGGCGGCGCTCCTGAGCGCTCACCAGGCGATGGACCTTGGACAAGAATAACCGGTGCCGCGTGTCGCCACGACGCGCGGCATTGGTTTTTTTATGCGCCCCTTCATCAATTCCTAGTTCGAATCTTACTCAATCTTGGTCCGGCGCTAACCGGCTCTTCATCGAGCGCTAACTTGAAAGCGTGACCATTTCCTGCATTCGCAAGGCGCGATCGCGTCTCACTACGGCTTGACGACACTTCTAACCCTTTGCGCGCGGCTCCGGTTAGCAGCCGTCGACCGGTATCTGCGATTCGCGTCCGAAGACCGCTGCGGACTTGCCCAGCCGCTCGAAGGAACGGGCATCGGACCTTAACTGAGGATTAACTGGCTATTAACGAGTCGCTTGTCGGACCCTAACACGTCCGGTTTACCGTGCGAATTCGTTAATAAGGCGCCGCGCGAGAGAGGAAGAATTCTGTGAGCGACTCCCCAGATTTCACGAACATTGCGTCGAGGAGGCGTCTGGCATTCACGTTGATTGAATTGCTGGTCGTCATCGCGATCATCGCCCTACTGATATCCATCCTGTTGCCGGCCCTGAACCACGCCCGCAAGGTCGGGCAGGCCGTGAAGTGCGCCGCCAATCTGAAGGACATCGGGTCCGCCATGGCGGGATATCAAACCGAATGGTCGGGAACCTATCCGCCTGCCTACATCTATCCGACGGATCCACAGGGCAATTACGACTTTTACGCACAGGATGCGTCGCATCCGTTCGGCTACCTCCACTGGTCGTGGTTTCTCTACAACCGCGGCACCGTCGATGACAAGAGCTTCATGTGCCCGGGGTATTACAAAGGCGGCGCGCCGCGCACCAACCCGGGCGCTCGGGGAGAATGGGAAGAGGGACAAGTCGATCAGGGCGGCGGCGGTCCGCCCGGCGACGTCGAAGACTCCCAGGCGAAACGACTGGCCTATGCGGGAAATGCCGCGATCTTCCCGCGAAACAAATTTACGGAAGCTCTATCGGGCGGTCAGCGCGTCAACATCTTCACCAGCGACAGCCACATCGGCGATGCCGGCAAGACGATTCTCGTCACCGAATACGCGGACAATTGGAAAGTGACGGCGACCGGCGAAGGCGGCGGCCTCCTCTCCAAGGCACATCGCTCCATCAACCCCTTTACCCATTTGAGCAGTGGCTCGGACGAATATTCCGCTGGTCCGGATACCCCCGGGTTTAGCTACGGCAACGGGCCGTACTACGGACTCTTGCCCAAGAAATCGATGCAGAACGCGACCGGTATGCTGGACACGCCGGGCATTATGGAAACCAACGCGGTGGGCCGGCACCACATCGGCGCGACGGACAGTTACATCGGCGGCACCGCGAACTTCCTCTACGCCGATGGTCACGTGGAAAAGAAATCGGTGCTGGAGACGGTGAAAAACTGGGAGTGGGGCACCCGGTATTTCTCCATCACCGGGCACAACAAGATCGGACCGCCGTATTGAGTGGCAATGAAGAGCGTGCGGGAGGGGAAAGAAGCAACTTTTCGCACGGATGGACGAACTGGCAATCGTTTTTGAACGGAGGCAGAAGATGAAGATCCAATCCAGCGTGGGACCGTTTTTCGTCGGCGGCCTGGCCGCGATTCTGGTGGTGGCGTTGGCGGCTCCGGCGTGGGCGCAGTCCGGCGCGTGTTGCCACCCCTTACCGGCCGGCAATTGCACGATCGAGACGTCCGCCGCATGCGCCCTGGCGGGCGGAACGTACCGCGGCGACGACACGACCTGTGATGCGTGTCTGGGGGCGTGTTGCGTCGGCGGTACCGATTGCACGCGGGAGACGGAATTCGATTGCAACGCGGCCATTGGCGTATTCACCGGCTATAGTACGGACTGCAAATCGCCATGCGTCTGCGATTCCGTGACCTTCAACTTCGAGGATCCGACGGGGCAAAGCCTCAACGGCACCTACAACGGCGGCCAAGTCAACATCTCCGGCGCGACATTGTTCGTTGACTTCTTCGAGCAGCCCGCCATTACGAACGATTACAACAACCCCGACCACGACTTCATCGCTCGTTCGATGCCGGCTTGTCCCTCTTTGCCGGTGCCCTTCCATGGCTTTGTCGACATCAACTGCAACGGCGTCGGCGATTTTGTCGATCAGCTTGCCCCCAGCTATCTCTGCGCCGTGCCGTTCGAAGGGCACTGGCTGGTGAATTACCGCTCTGTCGGATCGGTTGAGGGGTTTGTCGAGTTCGTAGACTATCAACTGCTCGGCACTATTCCGACGAACGTTCCTTCCGAGCGGGGCCTCCTCAACCGGCAACGCTACGCCAACCTGGGTGCTCAGGTCTCACCGCTTAATGCGTGCATCGCAGACAGCGACTGCGACGCCATGATCAACGACGAAAGCGGGACGCCGGTCCTCCAAAACAGCATTGACATTTCCAACACGGACGTCCCCAGTGCCTGGGCCGTAAAAGGACCCGCGGGCAGCGCCGTGTGGCATACCAAGCCGACCACTTCGGGTTATGGACAGAACTCCGAGGGTTCGCACCACGCCACGCTGAGCGGCTATCCCAATCTGCTGGCGTCGCTGGAGCGCGGCCCCTTATCCCTGAACCTCAACAACAATCCGCCGATCACACCGGTGCCGGACGCCAACACGATCTTTGACTCCGTGACCGCCTGGTCGCCGGTCTGCTGCATCGCCAGCCGCGGTGTCGGCCGGGAGAACATCAAGTACACCGAAATGCAGTACGTCTTTGTGGCCGGTCGGCTTCCGAACGGCGAAAACGTTACGGCATGCGTTCGCGACGTGGGATCGGGCACGCGGAATACCTGGGCCAACGGATTGGGCATTGACCCCAGTTGGTGCGTTGGCGATCACTTGGGACCGCGAGTCAACACCTCCCAGGAGGTCCGACTCGGCGTCGTGAACGACCAGGCCGGAATCGAAATGCTGCCCATCGGTTCCCGCACGCAGCCGACGAACTGCGGCGGTTCCGGCATCATGGAGGACGCGGTCACGGACCGACGACTGGCGATCGGTTTCACCGGCTACTTCGGCTCCAGTCGGGCCGCGGACGATACGGCGGCCGGACGTTACGAAATGCTCAGCGTCTGCAAGGATATCGACGGCGACGGCGATGGCGTCATCGACAGCGATTGCTCAGCCGACGCCTGCGACGGCGGACCGGCGAACCTGCCCTTCAATGGGGTTCCGGCCATCCCCGGTTGTCCGAACCCTGCGGATGAACTTACCCCGGCCCACGGCGGATACGTCCGGCCGTCAGTGTCCACGATTCTGGACAACGACGATCCTCGCTGCGGCTACCAGATCGGCGCTGCCCAGACCTTCGGCACGGTGGGTGACCCCGAATCGGGCCGCAACGGCAACACGAACCCCCCGATGGCCAACCTCGCCGCGCGGGACTACATCCGCAACATCTCGGATTCGCTTCTAGCCTTTGCCGGAAACCCG